>JAUVWV010000171.1 GCA_030603925.1 Thauera sp.
CCAACTTCGTCGGCACAAGCCCTGCGGCTATTGAGATAAAGCGCCAGGCTCGCCTCTCGGCGACGATTTAATCCACGGTGCTGCTGCTGGGCGAGACCGGAACCGGCAAGGAACTGATCGCCCACGCCATCCACGCCGCCTCGCCGCGCGCCGACCGCCCCTTCATCGGCGTGAACGTGGCGGCGATTCCCGAATCCCTGCTGGAGGCCGAGTTCTTCGGCACCACTGCGGGCGCCTACACCGGCGCCGACCGCAAAGGCCGCCTGGGCAAGTTCCAGGCCGCCGACGGCGGCACGCTGTTCCTTGACGAAGTGGGCGACATGCCGCTGCCGCTGCAGGCCAAGCTGCTGCGCGTGCTGCAGGAGCAGGAAGTGGAACCGCTGGGCTCGGACCGCGTGATCCAGGTGGACGTGCGCATCATCGCCGCCACCAGCGTGGATCTCGCCGCGCGGGTGGCCGACGGGCGTTTCCGCGCCGACCTCTTCTACCGCCTCAACGTGCTGCCGCTCAACCTGCCGCCGCTGCGCGAACGCCTGGCGGACATCGAGGCGCTGTGCGAGCACATCCTGGAGGACATCGCGCGGCGCACCGGCCTGGCGCAGCGCGAACTGGATGTGGATGCCATCGCCCTGTTCCGCCGCTGCGCCTGGAGCGGCAACATCCGCGAACTGCGCAACGTGCTGGAACAGGTGTCGATGCTGTCCGACGAGGCACGCCTCAGCGCCGCCAACTTCGCCCATATCCTGGTCCCGACCCTGCCCGCCGCGGCAGATACGCAAGCCGCCCGCCCGCTGGACGCGGCATTGGCAGAGTTCGAGCGCGGGCTGATCCTCGATGCGCTCGCCGCGTGCGCCGGCAAGGTGCCCGAAGCCGCGCGCCGGCTGGGCATCGGGCGCGCAACGCTGTACAAGAAGATGGCTGCGCACAAGCTGACGTCTCGATAATGAGACACGTCCACATTTGTGGACTGCACGGAAATCAGCGTATTGAAGCGATGGACGCGCCATTTGTCTCGATATCGAGACAATCCGGCCGCCACCAGCCCCTCAACCAGAAATATTTACTTTTGTTTTCAAAGGCTTCCCCTCCTGGCACGGCGCCTGCTAAGTGACACCCAGCGGACGCAGATCCGCCCAAAGCCTTACTGCGCGGCCCACGGCGCGCAGCACACAGGAGGAGACCGATGCTCAAGCCCGATTCCGCCCGGTGCATGGCAGGTGCGCAGCGATGCGCCCGCTGACCCTGCCCCTGCAGCCGGTGCAGCGTGTACGGAGCGCTGCCCGCCCCCACCCCTTCGGCATCGGCCGCCGGCTGCGTTACCGCCATGTGCTGCTGGCCACCGATTTCGCCGCCACCACCGACATTTACCACCGCCACCTGCTGTGCCTGGCGCGCACCATCGGCGGGCGCACCAGCCTGCTTCATCTGCCGTGCGACGCCCAGGCCGACGACCCCTGCGCGGGCATCCTGCTCGATGGCCTGGCCGCCCGCCTCGGCATGACGCCGAGCAAGACCTGGATCGCCCACCCCGAAACGCTGCGCGAGACGCTGGAGCAGGCCGCCATCGGCCACGGCGTGGACCTGGTGATCACCGGGGCCTGGACCGCCGCCATCGACTGCGGCCCCTGCCGCGAGGTGGGCCGCATCGCCCCGCTGCTGGGCTGCGACGTGATGACGCTGGACGACGGCCCGGAATGGCCATGAAACCAACCGCAACCGATAGCCCGGCACCCCGTAGCCCGGATGCAGCGCAGCGCAATCCGGAACGCCACCGCGCCGCTCTTGCGGCCGCGCCCCGGATGCCGGCCTGCGGATCGGCGACCTCTGGCACACGACACGGAGACAAACCATGACCACCGCCCGCCCATCCTCCGCCCTCCCGCCGGTCAGCCACCCGGTACTGTCCGGCAGTGAGTTGCCGCGCCGCAGCAAGGTGGTGAGCGCCGCCGATGCGGTGCGCCTGATCCGCCCGGGCGACACCGTGGCCACCAGCGGCTTCGTCGGCATCGGCTTTGCAGAAGGCGTCGCCTGCGCGCTGGAGGCGCTGTACCTCAACCCCGACCCCGGCCCCTTCGAGCGCCCGCGCGACCTCACCCTGATCTACGCCGCCGGCCAGGGCGACGGCAAGGGCCGCGGGTTGAACCACCTGGGCCACGAAGGCCTGGTACGCCGGGTGATCGGCGGCCACTGGGGGCTGGTGCCGGCGCTGCAGAAGCTCGCCATCGAAGACCGCATCGAGGCCTACAACCTGCCGCAGGGGGTGATCACCCATCTGTTCCGCGACATCGCCGCGGGCAAGCCCGGCACGCTGTCGCGCGTCGGCCTGGGCACCTTCGTCGACCCGCGCCACGGCGGCGGCAGGATCAACGCGCGCACCACCGAGGAGCTGGTGAGCCTGATGGAGATCGGCGGCGAGGAATACCTCTTCTACAAGGCGCTGCCGATCAACGTGGGCATCATCCGCGGCACCACCGCGGACACCGACGGCAACGTCACCATGGAAAAGGAAGCGCTCACCCTGGAAGCGCTGGCCATCGCCATGGCCGCGCACAACTCCGGCGGCATCGTCATCGTGCAGGTCGAGCGCATCGCCGAGCGCGGCAGCCTCAACCCCCGTCAGGTGAAGATCCCCGGGGTGCTGATCGATTGCGTGGTGGTGGCGGAGAAGCCCGAGCACCACATGCAGACCTTCGTCGAACAGTACAACCCGGCCTTCTCCGGCGAGATCCGCATCCCCGCCTCCTCGCTGGCACCGATGCCGATGAGCGAACGCAAGATCATCGCGCGCCGCGCCGCACTGGAACTGGCCGCCAACAGCGTGGTGAACCTGGGCATCGGCATGCCGGAGGGCGTGGGCTCGGTGGCCGCCGAGGAAAAGATCATCGATCTGCTCACGCTGACCGCCGAACCCGGCGTGATCGGCGGCATTCCGGCCTCGGGGCTCAACTTCGGCGCCGCAGTAAACACCGACGCCATCATCGACCAGCCCTACCAGTTCGACTTCTACGACGGCGGCGGGCTGGACGTGGCCTTCCTCGGCCTGGCGCAGGCCGACCGCGAAGGCAATCTCAACGTCAGCCGCTTCGGCCCGCGTCTGGCCGGCGCCGGCGGCTTCATCAACATCAGCCAGAACGCCAAGAAGGTGGTGTTCGTCGGTACCTTCACCGCCGGCGACCTGCAGGTGGCACTGAAGGACGGCCAGCTCGCCATCGAGCGCGAAGGCAGCACCCGCAAGTTCGTCGAGACGGTGGAACACCGCACCTTCAGCGGCGCCTACGCGCGCCACCGCGGCCAGCCGGTGCTCTACATCACCGAGCGCTGCGTGTTCCGCCTGGGCGAGGCGGGGCTGGAGCTCACCGAGATCGCCCCCGGGGTGGATCTGGAACGCGACATCCTCGCCCACATGGACTTCCGCCCGGCCATCTCGCCGGCGCTGCGCAGCATGGATGCGCGCATCTTCCGCGACGAACCGATGGACCTGCGCACCGCGCTTCTTAGCCTGCCGCTGGAGCAGCGCCTGAGCTACGACGCCGCGCACGACCTGTTCTTCGTGAACTTCGAGGGCCTGGCGATCCGCGACCATGCGCAGATTGCCCATATCGGGGCGTTGATCGAGGCGCGCCTCGCACCGCTCGGTCACCGCGTGCCGGCCATCGTCAACTACGACAACTTCTCCATCACTCCGGAACTGCTGGAGCCCTATGTGGAGATGGTGCGCGGCGTGGTCGAGCGCTACTACTCGCGCGTCACCCGCTACACCACCAGCACCTTCCTGCGCGCGCGGCTGGGCGATGCGCTGTCGCACCAGCAACTGAGCCCGCAGTTGTTCGCCGATCCGGCCAGCGCGCTGGCCCATCTCGATGCCATGCAGGAGGACCGCGCCGCGCCTTAGCCGCTGCCCAAACAGCCCAGGGTACTGCGGCAAACTGTCGCTGCAGTGCAACATTTCACGCCCGATATAATCGAATCGGTTCGGTCGACAACAGCCACGCATTTCCGTGTGCTATGTTTGACACCGAGGCCGAGGGAGCGATATCGAATATCGATCGGCGTCATCGTTGTCCGGATCGCGGCGCAGCAGCGCCAGACACCAACCGAGCGCGTGGAGATTACAGAATGGCTACCAAGCAAGATCAGATGAACGAACTGCAGAAGAAGAACCTTGAAGCGGCGATGCGCCTGGCCCAGCTGTCGATCGAGAACTCGCAGCGCATCATGGAACTGCAGGTTTCGACCGCCAAGACCCTGTTCGAAGACGGCGTGCAGAACGCCAAGGCGATGAGCGCCGTGAAGGATCCGAAGCAGCTGATGGATCTGCGTACTCAGTTCACCCAGGCCACCACCGAGAAGATGCTGTCCTGCGCACGCGAGATCGCCGAGATCACCGCGCGCACGCAGAACGAAGTCGGCAAGCTGGTCGGCGAACAGCTGTCCACCGGCAGCAACGACATGTTCGAAGCCATGCAGAAGCTGTTCAAGGGCATGCCGATCACCGACCAGAACGCGATGACCGCCATTCAGACCGCGATGGACACCACCCGCAGCGCCTTCGAGCAGATGACGCGCGCCTCCGCCGAAGCCTTCCAGGCCTTCAGCAGCATGAGCCAGACCAAGGGCCGCAAGTAAGCCGCTTGCCGCCGCAAGGTACAAGGGCGCCCATTGGGCGCCCTTGTACGTTCACCTGCGCACCTGCCTGTACTCGCTCAGCGGCGCTGGTCGATCGCCTCCCAGCTCTCTTCCCAGCGTGAGGCCGCCGCATCGTCGCTTTCGCGCGCATCCACCCAGTGGGCGCCTTCCGGGGTCTCCTCGAGCTTCCAGAACGGCGCGCGGGTCTTCAGGTAGTCCATGATGAATTCGCAGGCGGCAAAGGCCGCGCCGCGATGCGCGCTGGCCACGCCGACAAAGACGATGCGCTCGCCCGGCAGCAGGCGGCCGTAGCGGTGGATCACCCGCACGCCCTGCAAGGGCCAGCGCCCCTGGGCTTCGACTACGATCTCCGCGAGCGCGGACTCGGTCATGCCCGGGTAGTGTTCGAGCGTCATCGCTGCCACTGCGTTGCCGTGGCCGGCATTGCGCACCAGGCCGACGAAGCTCGCCACCGCACCGACCTCGGCCCGTCCGGCCGACAGGGCGGTGATTTCCGCGCCAACGTCGAAATCCGCTTCCTGAACGCTCACCGACATGATTCAGCCTCCGGTCACCGGCGGGAAGAAGGCCACTTCGTCACCGGGCGCGACCGGTGCATCGAAGCCGGCCATGCGCTGATTCACCGCCGCGCGCACGTTGCGCCCGGCGGCCAGCGCGGCCCAGCCCTCACCGCGCGCCGCGAGGTGTTCGCGCAGCGCGCCCAGGGTGCTCACGCCTTCCGGCAAGGACAGGCGCTCGCCGCTGCAGCCGAGCGCCTCGCGCAGGCTGGCGAAGTAGAGGATGTTCAGTTCTGTCATCTGCTTGGCTCTGGATGATGGAGCACGGCGCACGCGCCGCCGCTTCAGTTTCAGGATAGCAAGTCGCCGTAGGGCAGGAAGCGCACCGCCTCGCCGCGCGCCACCGGCTGCCCGGCGGGGATGTCCACCAGACCGTTCGCCCAGGTGGTCGATTGCAGTGCGGCCGCGCCCTGGTTGGGAAACAGCTCGACGCCGCCGGACTCGGTCATGCGCGCACGCAGGAACTCGCGCCGACGGTCCGGACGCGGCCAGTCGAAGTCCGCACGCAGACGCACGCTCTGCGGCGCCACCTCGGCCACCCCCTGGCTGGCCAGGATGAAGGGGCGCACCATCATCAGGAAGGTGACGAAGCTGGACACCGGATTGCCCGGCAGGCCGATGAAGGCCGCGCCGTGCACCCGTCCATAGGCCAGCGGTTTGCCCGGCTTCATGGCGATCTTCCACATCACCAGGCTGCCTTCGGCCTCCACGGCGGGTTTCACGTGGTCTTCCTCGCCCACCGAGACGCCCCCGCTGGTGAGGATCAGGTCGTGTCCTTCGGCCGCCTCGCGCAGCGCCTTGCGGGTGGCGTCCAGCCTGTCCGGCACGATGCCCAGATCGGTGAACTCGCAGCCCAGCCCGCCCAGCAGCGCGCGCAGCAGGAAGCGGTTGGAGTTGTAGATGCCGCCCGGTGGCAGCGCCTCGCCCGGCATCACCAGCTCGCTGCCGGTGGAGAACACCGCCACGCGCAGGCGGCGGTATACGGGCAGTTGGGCCAGCCCCACCGAGGCGGCCAGGGCCAGTTCCTGCGGGCGCAGGCGCAGGCCGGCGGGCAGCACCTGCCGGCCGCTCGCGATGTCTTCGCCGGCCTTGCGGATCGCCTCGCCGATGCGCGGGCTGTGATTGACCACCACCGTTTCGTCCTGGTGCTCGCACAACTCCTGCATCACCACGGCGTCGGCGCCCGGCGGCAGCGGCGCCCCGGTGAAGATGCGCGCAGCCGTGCCGGGTGCCAGTTCGTGGCCCACGCTGCCCGCAGGGATGCGCTGTGAGATCGGCAGGCGGGTGCCCGGCGCCGGCACGTCGGCCACCCGCAGGGCGTAGCCGTCCATGGCGGAGGTGTCCATCGGCGGCAGGTCGATGGTCGAATGCTGCGCGCTGGCCAGCACCCGCCCCGCCGCGGCCAGGGTATCGACGTGGTCGACCTCGCGGACCGGACGGACCTCGGCAAGCAGTCCGCGCAGGGCGTCGTCGAAAGACAGCAGCGTGTCGTTCATGCGCGCTCCAGATGATCAAGGATGAAATCGGCGACCGCAGCCGGTTCATTGAGCGGCAGCAGCGGCAGCGGACAGTCGGACAGCGGTGCATCGCTCGCCACCGCCACCACGTGTTCGTTCTCCGGCCACAGCGGCGGTTTGCCGTGTGCCGGACGGTGGATCTCGATCTTCGGCACCGCCGCGGCCTTGTAGCCTTCGATCAGCACCAGGTCGGTGGGTTCGAGCAGGCGCAGCTGTTCTTCCAGGGTAGGCTCGGGGGCACCGCGCAGTTCGTGCATCAGCACCCAGCGATCGTTGGACAGCATCAGCACCTGGGTAGCGCCGGCCTCGCGGTGGCGCCAGGAGTCCTTGCCCGGCTTGTCGAGGTCGAAGCCGTGGTGGGCGTGCTTGATCACCGACACGGTGAGCCCGCGCCCGGTGAATTCCGGGATCAGTTTTTCCACCAGGGTGGTCTTGCCGGAGCCGGACCAGCCGGCGATGCCAAACACTTTCATTGCGGGTTGCCGTGCGATGCGTTGGGAGAGCCGGAGAATACACCAGGCGGGCGGCGACCGGACTTGTCCGCAGTCAGGCGCTGCGGATGCCCGGTAGGAGCGGCCGTGGGCCCCCTGGGGGCCGGGGGGGAAAAGCGCCCCCCACGCGGGCCACGGCCCCCCCCCACCGGGCCGGGCCCCGGGCCGCCCCCCCCGGCCCGGGCGCAGGCGGGGCGC
>JAUVWV010000368.1 GCA_030603925.1 Thauera sp.
GCATGTGCGTGACGTTGGCCTCGACGTCCCCGACGACGGGGTTCATCTGGGCGATGGCGATGCGGAAGGTGCCGGAGCTTCGCATTCGATTTCCTTAAAGGGTGCCGGCGCTTCGCTTTCGCACGATTCTCGAAGGCATCCTGATTAGAGGCGCCCGAATCGGGTTTCAACCCTGTTGTCAGGCGTGGGCGACCCTACCCCGTGGCGCAGGGATTGGTCTGCCGAGCTCACGAGCAACATCCAGCCAATGGCCCATCGCCACCATGGCATTCGCCAATGCATCCTCGTAGGTGTCGCCGTGGGAAATGCAACCCGGCAATTCCGGCACCTCTGCCAGGAAGCAATTATCGTCGTCGCTCCAGTAGATAACGATCTCAAAACGGCTATTCATCGCCGAGCTCCAATCGGTATTTCAGGATCAACTTTCGAACCTGCCTCACCTGATAAGGCTTGGCCAGGCTCCCGTATGGCTGCAGAGTGATCACCTCCCGCAAGCCGTATTTCGAGAATATGCGGTGACTACCGCGAACTCGCATCTCGAAACCGAGTGCCCGCAGCAAGGTTAGCAGATCAGCGAAGCGAATAGCGGCATCAGATCGGCCTCGCAAGATCTGGTGGAAAAGCTTCCTGTATCCCTGGGTCACCCAGAGACATTGCGATGCTCATCCGTGAGTTACGACCGGCAGAAACTGGCGAATTCGATCCAAAACGGCTTTGGTGGCGAAGCACCAGAGCTTAGCCTTTGCGAAAGCGAAGCTCCGGCACGTTCTAAAGCCGCCCCTTGATCGCGCTCCCCAGCTCCGCCGGCGAGCGGACCGTCGTGACGCCCGCCGCCTCCAGCGCGCGGAACTTCTCGTCGGCCGTGCCCTTGCCGCCCGACACGATCGCGCCGGCGTGGCCCATGCGCTTGCCCGGCGGCGCGGTGACGCCGGCGATGTAGGCGACCACCGGCTTGGTCATGTTCGCCGCGATGAACTCGGCCGCGGCTTCCTCGTCGCTGCCGCCGATCTCGCCGACCATCAAGACACCCTCGGTCTGCTCGTCGGCCTCGAACAGCTCGAGGCAGTCGATGAAGTTCATGCCGCGCACCGGGTCGCCGCCGATGCCCACGCAGGTCGACTGGCCCAGCCCGTTCTTGGTGGTCTGGTAGACCGCCTCGTAGGTCAGCGTGCCGGAGCGCGAGACGATGCCGATCTTGCCGGGCTTGTGGATGAAGCCGGGCATGATGCCGATCTTGGCCTCGCCCGGCGTGATGATGCCCGGGCAGTTGGGGCCAATCAGCCGGCAGTCGTAGTCCTTCAGGGCGGCCTTCACGCCCACCATGTCGAGCACCGGGATGCCCTCGGTGATGCACACCACCAGGCGGATGCCGGCGTCGGCGGCCTCGAGGATGGCGTCCGCGGCGTAGGGCGCGGGCACGTAGATCATGCTGACGTCCGCGCCGGTCTCGGCGACGGCGTCGTGCACCGTGTCGAACACCGGCAGGCCGAGGTGCTTCTCGCCGCCGCGGCCGGGCGTCACGCCGCCGACCATGTGCGTGCCGTACTCGATGCACTGCTCGGAGTGGAAGGTGCCCTGGCGGCCGGTGAAGCCCTGGCAGATGACCTTGCTGTTGCGGTCTACGAGGATGCTCATTGCTTGGTTCTTCCTGCTGAAAGGCGTTACTGGCCGGCCGCCGCGACGGCCTTCTTGGCCGCGTCGGTCAGGTCCTCGGCCGCGATCACGGCGACGTCGCTGTTCTGCAGCAGCTCGCGGCCCTTCTCCACGTTGGTGCCCTCGAGGCGCACCACCACCGGCACCTCCACGCCCACTTCCTTGACCGCCTGGATGATGCCCTCGGCGATCAGGTCGCAGCGCACGATGCCGCCGAAGATGTTCACGAGGATCGCCTTCACGTTCTCGTTCGACAGGATCAGCTTGAAGGCCTCGGCCACGCGCTCGGCCGTCGCGCCGCCGCCCACGTCGAGGAAGTTCGCCGGCGCGCCGCCGTGCAGCTTGATCAGGTCCATGGTGGCCATCGCGAGACCCGCGCCGTTCACCATGCACGCGATCTCGCCGTCCAGCGACACGTAGTTCAACCCGTGCGCGGAGGCGCGGTTCTCCATCTCGTCTTCCTGCGACGGGTCGCGCCACTCCATCAGCCGCGACTGGCGGAACAGCGCGTTCGCCTCGATGCCGATCTTGGCGTCCAGCGCATGCAGGTGGCCCTCGCCGTTGACGATCAGCGGGTTGACCTCCAGAAGCCCGCAGTCGCGCTCGACGAACAGCCTGTAGAGATTCTGCAGCAGCTTGGTGAACTGGCCGACCTGGTTGCCCTCGAGCTCCAGGCCGAACGCCAGCTGGCGCGCCTGGTAGGGCTGCAGCCCGGCGGCCGGGTGGAC
>JAUVWV010000238.1 GCA_030603925.1 Thauera sp.
GCCGATGTGGTCGGCGCGAAAGCGGTCGCGCGCGCCGGCGCGCAGCGCACCGAGCAGCTGGCCGTGCACGCTGACCCGCCCGGCCTGGGGGTCCAGCACCCCGCCCACCAGCGACAGCAGGGTGGTCTTGCCGCTGCCGCTGGGGCCGTGCAGGAACACGCGCTCGCCGGCGCCCAGCGCAAAGGCGTCGATCTGCAGGCAGGGCGCGTCCGCGCCCGGCCAGGTGTAGCGAATCCCGTCGAGCGCCACCGCCGCCACGCTGGCGGCGGCGGTCACAGGGGAAAGGGTCATAGGGGCAGCTTGTTGCGCGTCTTGGTCAGCGTCGCCGAGCCCTGGCCGCGCGGCGTCGCAGTCTCGGCCCGCACCCGGCTCATCCGCGGGAAGGTCTCGGACAGCTTCACCTGCACTTCGTTCAGGGCCGCAGGCGCGGCACATTCGAGGCTGTAGTGTACGTGCATGTCGGAGTGGCTGTCCTCGCGCCCGTGATCGTGCTTGTGGTCATGAGCCCGTTCTGCGCCGGCGCTGCCCCAGGGCGATTCCAGTTCCACGTCCTTCAGCTCGCAGGCTGCTGCCGCAGGCAACACGAACAGGCGCGGGAAATCGCGCAGGCGGGCCTCCGCATCGGCCAGCGCCTTGCGCTGTGCGTCGGTGCGCGGGGCGTGCTCGAAGCCGACCAGGTTGTCGAGCGGGGTCTTCAGCTCGATCGACAGCTGGCCGCCATCGATCGCCACCTGCAGGTCGGCCACGCCGTGCTCGTGCGCGCCATGGGCCTGCGCCAGGCCGGAGAATCCCGCGGCCAGGACGGCCGCAAGCATTCGCTTCATCCTCGATACCTCCTCGATGGTTGGAAAACGGGTTGCGCCGCACGTCCGGCGCAGGCTTGGCATGCATCGGGCTGCGGGCTATCTTGAATCGCATCGACCGCACAAATGCTACAATGTTGCACAAATGGCCGCAAACCCATCCGCTCCTGCCCATCCGCCGTCCGCCGCGCACGACGCGTCCGCCCGCGAGCTGATCGCCGCCCGCGGCGGGCGGGTGACCCGCACCCGGGTCGCGGTGCTGGAAGTGCTGCGCGCCAGCCACCAGCCGCTCAACCACGACCAGATCTGCAGCGCGCTGGAAGGTGCCGGCGAACACCACGACCGGGTCACCCTGTACCGCGCGCTCGACTGGCTGGTCGAACAGGACATCGCCACCCGGGTGGCCGGCAGCGACCGCGCGTGGAAGTTCGAGCTGGTGCGCCACCACGGCCATCGCCACGCGCACTTCCACTGCCAGCGCTGCGGGCGGGTGTTGTGCCTGGAAGAGGTGGAGCCGGCCCTGTGCGGCGCCCTGCCCAGCGGCTTCAGCCTGGCCCAGGCGGAACTGGTGCTGCATGGGGCCTGCGCGGACTGCAACGCCCCAGAGGCCGGCACTGAGCATCAGGCTTGCCTCTAACGCAACTCCGTTGCATGCTTCGCCCCCAACCTCCAGCCCGCGCCATCGATGAAAGACCACCATCACCCCACCCGCAGCCATCTCGGCCTGCTGTCCACCGGCCTGGGCCTGCGCCTGGCGGTGGGCCTGGGCGCGATCGCGTTGCTGTGGCTGGCGGTCTTCTGGGCGCTGGGCTGAGCGCGCCGCGATGATCCGCTTCGACAACCTGACCCTGGGCTACGACCGCCATCCGGCCATCCACCACCTCAGCGCCGAGGTGCCCGCCGGTACCCTGCTGGCCGTGGTCGGCCCCAACGGCGCGGGCAAATCCACCCTGCTGAAGGGCATTGCCGGCGAGCTGCGTCCGCTCGGCGGACGCATCGTGCTGGCGCCCGCCACCCGCGACGCGCTGGCCTATCTGCCGCAGCGCGGCGAGATGGATTTCGCCTTCCCGATCTCGGTGTTCGAGATGGTGGCAATGGGGCTGTGGCGCGAGATCGGCCCTTTCGGCAAGGTGCGCCATGCCCATCTGCACCGCGTCGAGGCGGCGCTCGCCGCGGTCGGCCTGACCGGCTTCGAGAGCCGCCCGGTGGGTTCGCTGTCGGGCGGCCAGCTGCAGCGCGCACGCTTCGCCCGCCTGATCCTGCAGGACGCACCGCTGATCCTGCTCGACGAACCCTTTGCCGCGCTCGATGCGCGCACCGTGGCCGATCTCACCCAGACCCTGCTGGCCTGGCACCGCGAGGGACGCACCATCCTCACCGTGGTGCACGACTTCGACCAGGTGCGCCGCCACTTCCCCACCTGCCTGCTGCTGGCGCGCGAGCCGGTGGCCTACGGGCCGACCGCCGAAGTGCTCACCGAACCGCTGCTGGCACGCGCGCGCCAACTCTCCGAGGCCTTCGACGAGCAGGCCGGAGTGTGTCAGCGCGAGGATGAAGAGGCGCACGCATGATCGAGTTCCTCGTCCAGCCCTTCTTCGAATTCGAGTTCATGCGCCGTGCGCTGGTCGGCTGCCTGGCGCTGGCGCTGGGCGCCACGCCGATGGGGGTGTTCCTGCTGCTGCGCCGCATGAGCCTGATGGGCGACGCGATGAGCCACGCCATCCTGCCCGGCGCCGCGCTCGGCTATCTGGCCTTTGGGCTGTCGCTCGCCGCGATGACCATCGGCGGCATCCTCGCCGGCCTGCTGGTGGTGCTGCTCGCCGGCTTGGTCACCCGCAGCTCGGTGCTGAAGGAAGACGCCAGCCTGGCGGCCTTCTACCTGCTCTCGCTGGCCGCCGGGGTGATGATCGTCTCGCTGCGCGGCAACAACCTGGACCTGCTGCATGTGCTGTTCGGCTCGGTGCTGGCGCTCGACGACGGCTCGTTGCTGCTGATCGCCGCCATCGCCAGTACCACCGTACTGGGGCTCGCCCTGCTGCTGCGCCCGCTGGCGCTGGAATGCTTCGACCCGGCCTTTCTGCGCGGCGTGAGCCGGCTCTCCCCGGTGGCGCACTACGGCTTTCTCGGCCTGGTGGTGTTCAACCTGGTGGCCGGCTTCCACGCGCTGGGCACGCTGATGGCAGTGGGCATCATGATCCTGCCGGCCGCCGCAGCCCGCCTGTGGGCGCGCAATCTCGGCCCGCTGCTGCTGATCGCGGTGGGCATCGCCTTCCTCAGCGGCCTGACCGGCCTGCTGCTGTCCTTCCATGCCGACGTGCCGGCCGGCCCGGCCATCGTGCTGATGTGCGGGCTGGCCTACATCGGCTCGCTGCTGCTCGCGCCGGACGGCATGCTCGCCGGCCGCCTGCCGACGCGCCGCCATCTCGAATCCTGAACCCTCCGACGAATCCCGCCATGCATCGCCTGATCCGCCTGCTCCTCATCGCCGCCCTCACCCTCACCGCCGCCCTGCAACCGGCACGCGCCGAACGGCTGGAGGTCGTCACCAGCTTCTCCATCCTCGCCGATCTGGTGGCCGCGGTCGGCGGCGAGCGCGTCGCGGTGCATGCACTGGTCGGCGCGGACCAGGACGCGCACGGCTTCCAGCCGCGCCCCTCGGACGCACGCACGGTGGGCGCCGCACAACTGGTGGTGGTCAACGGCCTCGGCTTCGACGGCTGGATGGAGCGCCTGGCGCGCTCCGCGGGGCGCAAGAGCCCGCCGCTGGTCGCCTCGCGCGGCATCGCCACGCTGAAGGCCGCGCACCAGCACGGCCACAATCATGGCCACAGCCACGGCGAGCTCGACCCGCACGCCTGGCAGGACGTCGGCAACGCGCGCGTCTACGTGCGCAACATCGCCGAGGCGCTGGCCGCCGCCGATCCGGCGGGCGCCGCGCTGTACCGTGCCAACGCCGAACGCTACGACGCCGAACTGGCGGCGCTGGACGCCGAGATCCGCAGCGCGCTGGCTGCGATTCCGGCCGAGCGGCGCAAGGTGGTCACCTCGCACGACGCCTTTGCCTACTTCGGCCGCGCCTACGGCGTGCGCTTTCTCGCCGCGCACGGGGTGGCCAGCAATGCCGAACCGAGCGCCCAGGGCATCGCCCGGCTGATCCGCCAGATCCGCGCCGAAAACGTGCCGGCGGCTTTTCTGGAGAACGTGGTGGACCAGCGCCTGATCGAGCGCATCCGCAGCGAAAGCGGCGCCCGCCTGGGCGGCACGCTGTACTCCGACGCACTGTCCGGCGCCGACGGCCCGGCCGCCAGCTATGTGGCGATGATGCGCCACAACACGCAGACCCTGCTGGACGGCCTGCGCACCGACTGAAACCCTACTTGGACGAGGCCGCGAGCGCCGCTCCGGCACCGACGAACAGGCCACCGAACACCCGGTTCTGCAGGCGCAGTGCGCGCGGGTTGCGCAGCAGCGGGCGAAAGCGGGTGGCGAGCCCGGCGTAGCAGGACATCACCAGGGTATCGACCACCACCATGGTGGCGCCGATGATGAGGAACTGCGGCAGCTGCGGCGCGCGCGGGTCGATGAACTGCGGCACCAACGCGGCCATGAAGATGATCGCCTTGGGGTTGGTGAGATTCACCAGCAGGCCCTGCAGCACCAGGCTGCGCCCGCGCCCCGGCGCAGCGCCGCGCTCGTCCAGCGGTTCGGGGCGCGCCCGCCACTTCTGCACGCCCAGCCAGATGAGATAGCCCGCACCGACCACCTTCAGCACCAGGAAGGCGGTCGCCGAGGTGGCGAGCACCGCCCCGAGACCCAGGGCGACCACCGCAAGCTGCACCAGCAGCGCCAGTTCCAGCCCGAAGATCGAGCGCAGCGCGGCCAGGTAGCCGTGTCGCAAGCCGCTGGCCATGGACAGCACCGCCCCCGGACCGGGCGAGACGGCAATGACGATTGCGGCGACCAGAAAGGCGACCCACAGGCTCCAGCTCACGATACGACTCCCGCTAGACAACGACGCGCAGCCGCCGGGCGGCCGCTCCAGGCTCGCAGCATCCCGCCTTTTTGTGCGCCGCGCAAGCATCCCGCCGGGGCCGCGCCGGACGGAACCGACTCCGCAGCGTGCGACTCCGAATCATGACGGCCCGGCGAAGCGTCCGCGCCCGTCACCCGGGGCCTGCGGCACCTCAGCCGCCGCCGTTCCAGGCCCGATGCGCAGTGCACGCAGGACATGCGGCGGCAAGGAGGGGACCTGATGAAGGCGATCCTGCTCGTCCCGCTGCTCACCCTGGCGGCCTGCATGAGCGCCGTGCCGGCCGGCAGCCCCCTGCGCGGCCAGGCCTGCGTGCCGGACGCCGCCTGGGTGGCGCCCGGCGGCGGCGAGCTGAACCAGCCCGCCCTGCTCGACGGCCTCGCGCTCAACGGCGTGGTGCTGCTCGGCGAGCGCCACGACAGCATGGCCCAC
>JAUVWV010000413.1 GCA_030603925.1 Thauera sp.
AGACCATCACCCACGTGGTGCACCCGGTCTCCTCGGGCATGAAGCGCAACCTGCTCGCCCACCTGCTGCGCCACCAGCCCGACACCCAGGCGCTGGTCTTCGTCGACACCAAGATCGTGTGCGGCCGGCTGGCCCACTTCCTCGAGCGCCACGGCATCTCCGCCGACGCCATCCACGGCGACAAGAGCCAGCAGCAGCGTACCGAAACGCTGGAAGCCTTCAAGGCCGGCCGCCTGCGCGTGCTGGTGGCCACCGACGTGGCGGCACGCGGCATCGACATCGACGAGCTGCCCTACGTGATCAACTTCGAGCTGCCGCACACGGCCGAAGACTATGTGCACCGCATCGGCCGCACCGGCCGTGCCGGACACAAGGGCAATGCCGTGTCGCTGGTCTGCGCGGAAGAGAAGCACTGGCTGGCGGAGATCCAGAAGCTGATCAAGCTGGAGATTCCGCAGGAAGTGGTACCGGGCTTCGAGCCCGAAGCGGAGTTCTTCGAGGCCGGCAGCAAGGGCGGTCGCGGACGCCGCCCCAGCGCGGAGAAGGCCGACGGCGGACGCGAGCGCGAGCGCGCACCGCGTGCAGCCCCATCCGCCGCACCCGTGGCGCCGCGCGCCGAACGCAGCGGCAAGCGCCCCGGCCGGTCGACGATCGCCGCAGACGGCTTCGATTTCAGCAAGCCCTACGAGCCGGCGGGCGCCGCCCCCGCGGCGGACGCCGCCGGCACCACCGCCAAGCCGGACGAGCCGCCGCGCCGCGGCCAGCGCCCGGTGGCCTTCCTGCTGGGCGGGCTGGGGCGGAAATAGGGCCTCCTGACCCGCCTATTCCGGCCTATCGGCGGATCGGCTTCAAGTATCGTGGACCTCAGCCGTTAAGACGTCCCAAGACTTGGAAATGTCCGCCTCGATGAACGTAGCGCGTCGCCCCGAGGGCGATGAAAACCCCGAAGAACCGTTCGTGCCCGACTTCTCGGAGGGGGCGGAGACCGGTTTGTACCTCGCCCTCCTCGAACTGCTCGACGAGGGCCTGATCATTACCGGCGACGAGGTCATCCTCGAGGTCAACAGCGCCGCCTGCCGTCTGCTCGGGCGCGAGTACCGCGCCCTCGCCGGGCAGCCGCTGGCCGAACTGTTCCCCTCCGAGCGCGCCTTCCTCACCGCACGGGCGCGCCTGTTCATCCAGGGCGAGATGCGCGGCAGCCTGCAGGTGGCCACGCCGGCCGGCAACCGCAATCTCAAGTTCATTGCCGCGGCACGCATCCGCCCGGGCATCCATGCACTGATCCTCAGCCCCGATCTGGCCGCCGCCGAAACGGATGGCGGCGAACGCGGCGACGCACCCGCAGGCGACGCCCTGTGGCCGCGCCTCGCCGCCGCGCTGGAACAGCCGGTGCTGGTCATCGACGACCTCGGCCGGGTCGCGGCCGCCAATGCCGCCGCACTGCGCACCCTGGGCGTGGAACGCGCCGCCCTGGTGGGCCGCCCCATCGAAGCCTGCGTGCACATCGACTGGCCCGCCAGCGGTGCGCCCCCGCTCG
>JAUVWV010000092.1 GCA_030603925.1 Thauera sp.
ATTCAGCCCTTTGCCGGGGTCTTGGGCAGCGGCGGCAGGCCGATCAGCTGCAGCCACTGGCGCAGCTCGGCCAGACCTTCCGCGGTAAGCGCGGCGATGTCCTCGTCGTCCAGTTCGAGCAGCGCCGCGCGCAGGTACACGATGCCCCGGCCCTCGTCCTCGGGCGCCAGATGCTCGGCGGCGATGCCGCTTGCCAGCTGCAGCACGCCGGCCAGGCGGTAGGGGCGCGAGTCGGCGTCGAAGCCGCCGCCTTCCGGGTCGCACTGCCAGTACACGATGTCGGCCAGTTCGGTCGGCACGCCCCAGTCGGCCAGCAGCACCGAAGACAGCTCGTGGTGGTCGAAGCCGAAGGCCTGCTGTTCCAGGAGCTGCAGCGGCACACCGCGCCCGGCGGCGCGTTCCAGGACGGTGCTGTACTCCTCCGGCGCGGCGGTGGCGAAGGCCAGCCGGCCGATACCGGCGAGCAGGCCGAGCACGAAGGCCTCGCCCGGGCGGAACTCGCGGTAGCGCTTCGCCAGGGCATCCATCAACACCGCGGTATACAGCGATTCGGTCCAGAAGCGGATGTAGTCGAAACGCGGGCAACGCAGCTTGCCGTGGTCGCGGATCATGGAGAGCGCCAGCGCGTGCGCCCGCACCATCTGCATGCCGACCCGCACCACCGCGCGCTTCAGGTCCAGGGTGCGCTCGATGCCGCCGAAGCGCGCGGCATTGGCCGCGCGCAGTACGAAGCCGGTGAGTGCCGGATCGGTCTGGACCACCCGCACGGTTTCGTCGATGCTCGAGTCGGGGTCGCGCGCGAGCTCGATCAGGCGCAGCGCGGCGCCCTTGGGGCTGGGCAGGGATTCGGCATCGAGAATGAAGCGGCGGATCTGCCCCCGGGTCGCCTCGGGGTCGCGCGGGTTGGCTGTGTTCTGCGTCATGGCTTGTTCTCGTGGCGCTCGAGCACATCGTCGACGATGCGCTCGAGCAAGGTGTCTTCGCTGGCGGTGGTCGCCTCGCCGGTGGTGTAGCGCCGCACCAGCTCCTCGCGGGTCAGCGCAACCGCGCGCTGCCCTTGCCGGTTCGCGAACAGGTAGAGCGTGCGGGCCGGGCTGACCCAGGTCAGCCGCACCGGGCGCACGCCGCCGCCCGCTTCGCGCAGTTCGACCCAGTCGCCGCGGCTCAGCATGTCCACTGCCATGCTGCCGTCGGCGTCCGGTTCGGGGGCCGAGTCGCCGCGGTAGGCCGGACGGCGCTCTTCCGCGGGTGCCGCCTCGGGGGCAGGTGCCGCGGCGGCGCTCATGCCTGCCTTGACGGCCGCCGCATGCAGCTTGACCAGCTCCGCGAGGAAGGCGTCGCGCAGCGCGGCATCGGTGCCGGCGCGCGCCATGCCGTTGCGCAGGCCGCCCAGCAAGGCGTTGAGCAACTGGGCGAGGCGAGTGCGCTGCTCCGCGTCGTGCTTCGGGCGCACGCTCCACACCAGATCTTGCAGGGTGGCGAGCGCCATGCGCCAGGGCGTGCCGTCGGGGCCGCCGTCGAGCTGCGCGTGCGCCAGTACCTTGACCCAGGTGTCGCCGACGAATTCACGCAGGCTGGTGGGCAGCGACGCGTCGGCCAGGGTCTCGGCCACCGCGGCTTCGGCCGCGCGCCGAGCCAGCTGCTGGCGCTCGCGCTGCGCAAGGCGGTCGGTCAGGGTGGCGGTGCGCGCGTCGGCGCTGCGTTCCTGCTCGGCCAGCCAGGTTTCGAGTTCCTCGCGGCAGGTGGCAAAGACCTCGGGTGTATGCGTCGATTCGCGTTCGATCCGCGCGATCAGCGCGTCGGCATGGCGGAACAGCGAGCTGTCCGCGTCCAGTTCGCCGTCCCAGGTCGCTCCGGCGAGCGAGAGCAGGTTGAGCAGGCGCCGCGCCGGGTGGTTGCGCTCGGCGAAGAAGCGGTGGTCGCTCAGCGCCAGGTGGAGGACCGGCAGCTGCAGGCGGCCGAGCAGCGTCTTCATGGCCGGCGGAATCGAGACGCTGTTGAACAGGTGCTCGAACAGGGTCGCGACAACATCCAGCACGATGCGTTCGGCGTCGTCCAGCGCACGGTCCAGTCCGCCGGCGAGCAGTTCGCGCGGGATGTTGGCGCGCGCCGTGCCGGTGCGCGCGAGCGCGTAGCGCCGCCCGTCCACCACCAGTTCGGTGGCGCCGCCCGGCAGCGCGGCGAGCGCGTCGAGCAGGGCCGTGGAATGCGCCGCGGGTGGCGCCCCTGTGCTTGCCGCGGCGTGTGCCGCAGTGCGGCTGGCGGTGTCCGTGCCTTCGCCGGGGACGTCCTGCCGGGCCGCCGGGATGCGGCTGTCGGCGAGCAGTGCGGCGGCTTCGCCAAACAGCGTGGGCAGGAGCGCGGCAATGCCTTCGACCAGCATGCGGCGCACCAGCTCGCGGTTCTCCGCCGTGCCGGCCAGTTCCGCGCACAGGCCGAGGATGGCCTCGCAGATGGCGGCCGGGCCGAACGGATCGTTGCCCTCGTCGAGCGTTTCGCGTCCGAGCAGCAGGGCGACGCGCGGGCGCAGTTGCGCAAGTTCGACGCCCGCCGCCTGCTCCAGCGGACGCGAGAGCGCCAGCACCTCCGGCGCGACCTCGACCGCGTGGGTGGCAAAGAGATTGAAGGCGGGCAACAGGCACTCCTCGCCGCCCTGGGCAGCCTGGGCACCGCCGTCGGCCTCGGTGCGTCGCCGGTAGCTGTCGGCGAAGCAGCGCGCGAACTTCTGCGCCAGCCCGCGCGCCATCGCCCGTACCTGGTACTGCGCTTCGAGCAGCTTCAGCGAATCGGCGAGATCGGTACAGGCCCTGCGGCGCTGCTGGAGTTCGGCATCCACGCGGGCCACGGCCTCGCCCAGCGCGTCCGCCAGGCGTCGCGCATACAGCTCGCGGCAGGCGGCAAGCAACTCGGCGAAAGACCGGAAGGCATTCGGCGCGTCTGCGGGAAGGGGGTTGTTCCGGTCGGTCACGGGCCTGTTCGCGGTAATCCAGGACGTTCGGTACGCCGCGGCGGGAACGCCGGACGCCGGAGGAGCACTCGCTGCCAATATTGCCTTTCGATCAAGCGCGCGTCCAGCGCCGGCGCACTGCGAGCCCGGTCACGCGCCGGGTTATCCCGAGCTTGACTTTCGCAATTTGCCGGGTCATATTCAAACGAACGTTCGAATTACCCTGTCGACCGCAAGCCGCATCGCAGTCGCACGGGGCAGACGTTGCATTGCCCGAGCACCACTACAAGACCTAAAAGCACACACCTTCCGCCGGCACCAACCGGCACATCAGGAGGAGACATATGTACCGGAAACGGAATCAGCGGGCCGTTCCGCGGCCCACCCTGCGCCCCGTCGTTGCGGGCGTGGCCATGGCGCTGGCCCTGGGCGGCAGCCTGCCCGCGCAGGCCTTCGAGTTTTCCAGCGCCGACGGCGAGGTCACCGGCAGCTTCGACACCACGATCTCGCTGGGCGGTCTGTGGCGCATGCAGGATCGCGAGAAATCGCTGATCAGCATCGCCAACGGCGGCACTTCGCGCGACCCCAACTCGGATGACGGCAACCTGCGCTACAAGAAGGGCGAGCTGGTTTCGGCGGCGCTCAAGGCCACCCACGACCTCGAGCTGCGCTACCGCAATTACGGCGCCTTCGTGCGCGCGTCCTATTTCTACGACGACGCCATCATGAGCAAGCGCGGCCTGAACTCCACCTCGCGCAAGGAAGCCGGGCGCGACGCCGAGATCCTCGACGCCTACGTGCGCGGCGCCTTCGACATCGGCGGGCGCAGCCTGAACCTGCGTGCCGGCCGCCAGGTGGTGAGCTGGGGCGAGAGCACCTTCATCCAGAACGGCATCAACGTGCTCAACCCGATCAACGTCACCCGCCTGCGGGTGCCGGGCGCGGAACTGCGCGAAGGCCTGACGCCGATTCCGATGCTGTGGGGTTCCCTAGAACTGACCGACAACCTGAGCGCCGAGTTTGCCTGGATGGCCCAGTGGGAGAAGACCAAGATCGACCCGGTCGGCACCTTCTTCAGCACAAACGACTTCGTCGCCAAGGGGGGCAGCATCGCCTATACGGGTTTCGGACGTCGTAACGATGCGAATGGTGCCGGCGGTGTGTTTCCGCTGGATGCCGATGCGCAACTATACGCGCCGCGCTCCAAGGACAGGGAGCCGAGTGATGGAGGCGAGTACGGTGTGGCGCTGCGCTGGTTCGTGCCGGAACTGAACAATACCGAGTTTGGCCTTTACCACGTCAATTACCACAGCCGGACACCCTATGTATCGGGTTATCGCGGCGGGATTACGGCCGCTTCGACCATCATACCCGGCTGCACGGTATTCGATGTGCCAACCTTCGGCGCAGTTCTTCAGGCGACGGGCAACGCAGCGACTGCAATGACGCAGGCCTGCCTTGCTTCAGCGACACGCGGTGGGGCGGGAAGCTACTTCGTCGACTACCCGAAGAACATCAAGCTGTTCGGCCTGAGCTTCAACACCGAAGGTCCCGCGGGCATTGCGTTGCAGGGCGAGTACTCCTACCGCAAGAACCAGCCCTTGCAGCTGCCGTCGGCCGAGCTGCTGGCCGCTGCGCTCGGCCAGTCCAACAAGCTGACCAGCGCCGATCCGACCGAGGCCGCGGCAGTGGCCTACGGCACCGAGATCAAGGGCTACCGCCGGGTCAAGATGCACCAGTTCCAGATGACTGCGACCAAGGCGGTGCCGCGCGTGCTGGGGGCCGAGCAACTGGTCGCGGTCGGCGAGGTCGGCTACACCTACCTCGACCTGCCGTCGAACCTCAAGTTTGCCGCAGCCGGCTGCCATCTGCCGCAGACCGGTCTGCATCCGTCGGCCTACACCTCCTCCTTCGGATCGAGCTCCAGCGGCTGCTTCATGACCCGCAATTCCTGGGGTTACCGCATCGTCGGCCGGCTCGACTATCCGAACGCGATCGGCGGTGCCACCGTCTCGCCGCGTCTGGCCTTCTCGCATGACGTGAGCGGACGCAGCCCGACCTTCAACGAAGGCGCCAAGGCGGTGACTCTGGGCGTCGGCTTCAACTACCGGCAGAACTGGCAGGCCGACATCGCCTACACCAGCTTTTTCGGCGGCAAGAAGATCAAGGGTGTGGATAACGACGGCACGCGTTACGCCAGCCATACCAACCCGCTTGTCGACCGCGACTTCCTCTCGGTCAGCGTCAGCTACTCGTTCTGACCGGCCCCGGACACCAGGAGACAGGAACCATGCGTAACACCCTTTCGATACTCGGCGCCGCACTGGCGCTGGCCTTTGTCCCCGCGGCCCAGGCCCAGGTGAGTGCGGCGCAGGCCGCCGAGCTGGGCAAGAGCCTCACCCCGATGGGGGCCGAGCGTGCCGGCAACGCGGCCGGCACCATCCCCGCCTGGGAGGTCGGGCTCGCCAAGCCGCCCGCCGCGCACACTGCCGGCGAGCACTACGCCGATCCGTATGGCGCGGACCGTCCGCTGTTCGAGATCACCGCGGCCAACGCCGCTCAGCATCAGGACAAGCTCACCCCGGGCCAGCTCGCCCTGCTCAATACCTACCCGAGCTGGAAGATGAAGGTCTATCCGACCCGGCGCGGCGCGGCCTTCCCGCAGGGCCACTACGACCAGACGGTGGCCAACGCCACCCGCGCCAAGCTGGTCGATGGCGGACGCACGCTCGAAGGCACCACCGGCGGCATCCCCTTCCCGATCCCGCAGAACGGCATGGAGGCGATCTGGAACCACCTCACGCGCTATCGCGGCGAGGCCTATGCGATGAACTGGAGCCAGGCGGCGGTGACGCGCGGCGGCACCTACACGCCGGTGCGCTTCGAGTACGAGTACGACTTCCACTACGGCAGCCTGAGCAAGACCGACGCCGAGCGCGAGCCCAACAAGCTGTTCAACTTCCTGCAGACGGTGACCGCGCCGGCCCGCCTGGCCGGACAGATCCTGCTGGTGCACGAGTTCCTCGACTCGCGCCAGGCGTGGACCTACAACCCGGGACAGCGCCGCGTGCGGCTGGCACCCAACGTCGCCTATGACAACCCGGGCACCGCGGCCGACGGCCTGCGCACCAACGACGACTTCCTGATGTTCAACGGCGCCATCGACCGTTACGACTGGAAGCTGGTGGGCAAGCAG
Organism: Thauera sp.; assembly: GCA_030603925.1. Taxonomy (GTDB): domain Bacteria; phylum Pseudomonadota; class Gammaproteobacteria; order Burkholderiales; family Rhodocyclaceae; genus Pseudothauera. The sequence goes on from JAUVWV010000092.1 coordinate 6,144, forward strand.
GAGATCTACGTGCCCTACAACTCCTACAAGCTGGTCGGCAACCAGGTGAAGATGGCCGACGTGCTGATGGCCGGGCACCTCAACCCGGAGCATGCGCGCTACGAGCTGCATCGCGTGTGGGTGGTGGAGGCCACGCTCAAGCAGGGCACCAGCCACATCTACCATCGCCGCACCTTCTACATCGACGAGGACTCGTGGATGATCGTGGTGGCCGACAAGTACGACTCGCGCGGCCAGCTGTGGCGGGTGTCGGAGCAGCACAACATCAACTTCTACGACATCCCGATGCAGTACCCCTCGCTCGAGGTGCATCACGACCTGCAGTCCGGGCGCTACATCGCCATGGGCCTGCGCAACGACGAGCCGCGCGTGTACCAGGTTGCCGAGCGCTCGGCGCGCTTCACGCCGGCCGGCCTGCGCGACCTGGGCACTCGCTGAGCTAGCGCCATGCACGCCCGCAAACCCTTGCGGGCCTCCCTGCGCAGCCGGGTTGGTGCCCGGCTGCGCACCCTGCTCACCGGGCAGGGCGCAGCCGGATTCCGGCACTTCCATCGTGGCGGCAAGCCCCCGGGCGGGGGCGGGCCCGCCCGCACGTTTCCGCAACGGGCATCCATGAACATACACCGAGCGCTAGGGCTGCTGTTCGTCCTCTTCGTGGTCGCGACAGTGAGTTTCGCCTTCTCCCCGCGGCACGGCGAGCCGCTGCCGGTCACCGAGATCCGTATCGCGCAGATGCTGATGCTGGGCGCGGCACAGGCCGACGGCCGGCTGCTCGCCGCGGGCGAGCGCGGCCGCATCTTCGTCTCCGCCGATGGCGGCGCCAGCTGGAGCGCCGCCGCTTCGCCCACCGAAGCCACGCTGACCGCACTGAGCTTCGCCGACGAACGCCATGGTGTTGCCGTGGGGCACGATGCGGTGATCCTGCGCACCGACGACGGCGGCGCGAGCTGGCGCAAGGTGGCCGAAGACCCTGCGGCCGAGGCGCCGCTGCTCGCCGTCCGGCTGGACGCCAGCGGGCGCGGCTGGGCGGCGGGTGCCTATGGCAGCTTCCTGGTCACCGAAGATGGCGGGGACAGCTGGACGGCACAGACGGTGGCCGAGGACGACCGCCATTTCAACGCCATCGCGCAACTCGCCGACGGCAGCCTGCTGCTGGCCGGCGAGGCGGGCCTGCTGATGCGCTCGGACGACGGCGGCGAGACCTGGGACATGCTGGATTCGCCCTACAACGGTTCCTTCTTCGGCCTGCTCACGCTGTCCGATGACGTCGTGCTGGCCTACGGCATGCGTGGCCACATCTTCCGTTCCACGGACCGCGGCGAGCACTGGGACGAGATCGCCTCGGGCACCGAGGCCACGCTGTTCGGCGGGCACCGTCTGGCCGACGGGCGGGTGGTGCTGGCCGGCCAGGCGGGCACCGTGCTGCTGGGCGATGCGCGCGGCGAAGGCTTCGAGCCGTTGCCCAATGGGGATACCGCCATGTACGCCGCCGTGCTGGCGCAGCGTGATGAACTCCTGCTGTTCGGCGAAGGCGGCGTGCGCCGCGTCGCGCTCGCCCCGGGAGGTGCGCAATGAAGACCAACCGCATCGTGCAGGCCCTGGGCCACCTCCTGTTCCTGCACCGCAAGGCCTTCCTCGCGCTGTTCGTGCTGCTCACCGTACTGCTCGGCTGGTCGGCCACCCAGCTGCGGGTGGACGCGGGCTTCGAGAAGATGATTCCGCTCGAACACCCCTACATGAAGACCTTCATCGACTACCGCAGCACCTTCGGCGGCGCCAACCGCGTGCTGGTGGTGCTGCGCCAGCCGCAGGGCGACATCTACGACGCCGACTTCTTTGCCGCACTGAAGACGCTTACCGACGATGTGTTCTTCATCCCCGGCGTGGACCGCGCCACCGTGACCTCGCTGTTTACCCCCAATGTGCGCTACATCGAGGTGGTGGAGGAAGGTTTCGCCGGCGGCAACGTCATCCCCGCGGAGTTCGCCGGCAGCGCGGAGGACCTCGAGCAGGTGCGCGAGAACGTGCTCAAGTCCGGCCGCCTCGGCCGCCTGGTGGCCAACGACCACAGTGCCGCGCTGGTCAGCGCGGAACTGCTGGAGATCGACCCCAACAGCGGTGCGCGCCTGGACTATCTGGCGGTTTCGGCGCAGCTCGAAGAGATCCGCGGGCGCTACCAGGCCGCCGGTTTCGAGGTGAACATCATCGGCTTCGCCAAGGCGGTGGGCGACATCACCGAAGGCGCGCGCGGCGTGCTGTTGTTCTTCGCGGTCACCTTCGTGATCACCGCCGCACTGCTGTACGTCTATCTTGGCTCGGCGAAGCTCGCCGCGCTGGGGCTGCTGTGCGCGCTGGTGCCGGTGGTGTGGCAGCTCGGCGTGCTGCCGCTGGTCGGCTACGGCATCGATCCGATGTCCATCCTGGTGCCCTTCCTGATCTTCTCCATCGGCGTGAGCCACGCGGTGCAGATGATCAACGGCTGGAAGATCGAGGTGCATCACGGTGCGGACGGCCTCACCGCGGCCAACAACGCCTTCCTCAAGCTGTTCATGCCGGGCGCCACCGCGCTGCTCACCACCGCGCTGGGTTTCCTGGTGATCCTCTTCATCGACATCGCCATGGTGCAGGAGCTGGCGATCACCGCCGCCATCGGCGTGGCGCTGATCGTCATCACCAACAAGATGCTGCTCACCATCCTGCTGTCGTGGATGCCGCGCAGCGCCGCCGGCAAGGGGGGCAACGACGCGAAACCGGCCGGCGAATGGCTGTGGCAGCGCCTCAAGCGCTTTGCCGAACCGCGCCGCGCGGTGTGGGTGCTGGCCGGCGCCGCGGTGCTGCTGGGCGGCGCGGCGCTGCAGTCGCGCAACCTGCAGACCGGCGACCTCGGTGCCGGCATTCCGGAACTGCACGACGACTCGCGCTACAACCTGGATACCGCGGCGATCGTCGAGTCCTTCTCGATCGGTGTGGACGTGTTGTCGGTGATTGCCCAGTCGCATGGCGTCGATGGCGCGTGCACCGATTTCGACATCATGGACACGCTGGACCGTTTCGAAACCCATATGCGCAACACCCACGGCGTGCAGGGCGTGCTCTCGCTGCCCGGCATGGCCAAGGTGGTCAATGCCGGCTGGAACGAGGGCAACCCGCGCTGGCGCGTGCTGTCGCGCGACCCCAGCGTGCTGGCGCAGTCGGTCACTCCGATCGACACCGCCACCGGGCTGCTCAACACCGACTGCAGCGCGATGCAGGTCCTCATCTTCACCCGCGACCACCAGGGCAACACCATCGCCCACGTCGTCGAGGAGGTGAAGCGCTTCGCCGCCGCGCACGGCAGCGAGCGCCTGGAGTTCCGCCTCGCCTCGGGCAACGTCGGCGTGATGGCGGCCACCAACGAGGCGGTCGATGCGGCGGAGCTGAAGATCCTCGTGCTGCTGTTCTTCGCCATCGGCCTGCTGTGCTATCTGGAGTTCCGCTCGCACACCGCCACGCTGTGCATCGTGCTGCCGCTGTCCATCGTCGCGGTGCTGTGCAATGCGCTGATGGCCAGCTTGGGCATCGGCCTGAAGGTGCCCACCCTGCCGGTGATCGCGCTCGGCGTGGGGGTCGGCGTGGACTACGGGATCTACATCTACGAGCGCATGCAGCACGAGCTGCGCCGTGGCGCCGGCTTGGTCGAGGCCTATCTGGAGGCACTGCGCCAGCGCGGTACGGCGACCATGTTCACCGCACTGACGATGAGCGTAGGCGTAGGCACCTGGGCCTTCTCCGCACTCAAGTTCCAGGCCGACATGGGGGTGCTGCTGGCCTTCGTGTTCCTCGCCAACATGCTTGGCGCGGTGATGCTGCTGCCGGCACTGGCATCTACCATGCTGGCCTCGCAGGACCGTCGGCAGCTGCATGCAAAAAAGGCTTGACGGAAAATAAATCAAACGTACAATTAAAACGAACGTTTGAATCAGTTCGCGGAAGCGGTGTCTGCGCCACGGCGAACGGTTCGAACCAAGAGGGATCACCATGAACGCACCCGCAGCACGCCATACGCCGGAAACCCGCAGTCGCATCCTCGATGCGGCCGAGACGCTGTTCGTCGAGCACGGCTTCGAGGCCACCTCGATGCGCATGATCACCAGCCAGGCCGGGGTCAACCTCGCGGCGGTGAACTACCACTTCGGCAGCAAGGATGCGCTGATCCAGGAAGTCTTCCGGCGGCGCCTGGCGGAGCTCAACCGCCAGCGCCTGGCGATGCTCGACCAGCTCGAAGCCGAGGCGGGCAGCGCGCCGCTCAAGCCCAGCCGCATCGTGGAGGCCTTCTTCGGCACCGCGCTGGCGCTGGCGGCCGACACCGAGCACGGCGGGCACACTTTCATGCGTCTGCTCGGTCGAACCTATACCGAGCCGAATGCCTTCGTGCGCCAGTTCCTTGCCGAGGAGTACGCCGGCGTGCTGGAGCGCTTCCTCGGCGCGCTGTACCGCTCGCTGCCCGACGTGCCGCGCGAGGAGATCCTGTGGCGCTTCCACTTCATGATGGGCGCGATGTCCTACGCCATTGCCGGCACCGATGCGCTGCAGCTGTTCGCCGGCAAGTTCGACGACGCCGACCCGGCCCGTCTGATGCCGCGCCTGATGTCCTTCCTGCTCGGCGGGCTGCGTGCGCCGCTGGCCGATTTTGCCGCCAAGCCGGCGACGCGCCGCGGGGGGCGTGCGGCAGCCTGAGGGCGGGCTGCGAGACGACGATTTTTTTGAACTCACGGAGGATCGCGGCGCTCGAGATCGCGACACCGGGTAGAAGGAGACAGCAATGATCTGGTGGTTCATCGGTTCCCTCCCTCCCTTGGCAGGCGCGCTCGCCTTCGGGCGAGCGCCATATTTTGCCTGGGCGGGCATCGGTCTGGCCTGGTTGGCCGGACTTTCCTGGGCGGCGGGTTTCGCGTCGCTCACCACGGCGGTCGTGCTCGGCCTGTGGCTGGCCTTCTCGGCGCTCTTCCTGATCCGCCCGCTGCGCCGCAGCCTGGTCAGCGCGCCGATCTTCCGGGCCTTCCGCAAGGCGCTGCCGTCGATGTCGCAGACCGAGAAGGATGCGCTGGAAGCCGGCACGGTGTGGTGGGAAGGCGATCTGTTCGCCGGCCGTCCGGACTGGAAGAAGCTGCAGTCCTATCCCTGGCCCAAGCTGTCGGCCGAAGAGCAGGCCTTCCTCGACAACGAGACCGAGGAGCTGTGCCGCCTCACCGACGACTGGGACAGCACGCAGAAGCAGGATCTGCCCCCGCAGGTCTGGCAGTACATCAAGGACAAGGGCTTCCTCGGCATGATCATCCCCAGGGAGTATGGCGGCAAGGGCTTCTCGGCCTTTGCCCACTCCCAGGTGGTGACCAAGCTGTCCACCCGCTCGTCCGCACCGGCGGTCACCGTGATGGTGCCCAACTCGCTCGGCCCGGCCGAACTGCTGCTGCATTACGGCACGCCGGAACAGAAGCAGTTCTACCTGCCGCGCCTGGCGCGCGGCGAGGCGATTCCCGCCTTCGCGCTGACCAGCCCGTGGGCCGGTTCGGACGCCGCCTCCATCCCCGACGCCGGGGTGGTGTGCAAGGGCATGTGGCAGGGCAAGGAAGTGCTCGGCATGCGGGTCACCTTCGACAAGCGCTACATCACCCTGGCG
>JAUVWV010000406.1 GCA_030603925.1 Thauera sp.
CATCGGCTTGATGTTGAAGCCGCCCAGCATGGTGCCGAGCAGTTCGGTGGCCTTGGCACGGGAGACCAGACCACAGGCTTCTTCGCCCTTGGCGACCTTGGCAAGGAACTCGGCCTTGACCTTGGCGGCGTCGTCCACGCCGGCCGGCACGCGGTGGGTGAGCAGTTCGACCAGGAAGGCTTCTTCGCCGGCGGGCGGGTTCTTCAGCAGTTCGACCAGGTCGAGGGTCTGCTGCTTGTTCAGCGGCAGGGCGGGGATGCCGAGGGCGGCACGCTCGGCTGCATGGGCACGGTAGGCTTCAAGCACGGCGACTTCCTTCCTTTTTCGTGACGGTGACTAAGGGGTTTCCGGGGATCGCCCGGAGACGGTTCGCGCAGATTATATGTCTTTTATAAGACCTGCGGTGCAACGCAGCATCGCAGGCGCGATCAGGGGCGAATTCTACGCGCCGGACAGCGCCCGCGCATCTGCGCAGCGGCTCTTTTTTTCTTGCCGCCGATGTCGCAAAGGCGGTCAGCATGCACTACAAACCAAGTGCCGCCCCGCACTGCCCGAGCCCGAAACGGGAACACCCCCGCACGACGCGCAGTCGGAACCTGCATCGGCGCAGCGGTTCTGCGCCCGCCCGGAGAGGAGGACCGTCATGCCAGCCCATCCGTTCGATTCGCTCAAGCCCTTCTCCACCCCGTCTGGACGCCAGGCGCTGTTCCATCAGCTTGCAACGCTGGAGGCCGCCGGACTCGGGCGGGTTTCCCGTCTGCCGGTGTCGCTGCGCATCGTGCTCGAAGCCGTGCTGCGCCACTGCGACGGCCACAAGATCACCGCCGGACATGTGCGCGAACTCGCCGCCTGGCAGCCGAACGCGCCGCGCACGGCGGAGATTCCCTTCGTGGTGGCGCGCGTGGTGCTGCAGGATTTCACCGGCGTGCCGCTGCTCGCCGACCTGGCGGCGATGCGCAATGTGGCCGCCGACATGGGGCACAACCCGAAGAAGATCGAACCGTTGGTGCCGGTGGACCTGGTGGTGGACCACTCCGTGCAGGTGGACCACTACGGCACGCCGCAGGCGCTGCGCCAGAACATGGAACTGGAGTTCCAGCGCAACCGCGAGCGCTACCAGTTCATGAAGTGGGGCATGCAGGCCTTCGACACCTTCAAGGTGGTGCCGCCGGGCATCGGCATCGTGCACCAGGTGAATCTGGAATACCTGTTCCGCGGCGTGCGCCGCGAAGCCACGCCCGCGGGCGAACTGTGCTACCCGGACACCCTGGTGGGCACCGATTCGCACACCACCATGATCAACGGCGTCGGCGTGGTGGGCTGGGGCGTGGGCGGCATCGAGGCGGAAGCGGCGATGCTCGGCCAGCCGGTGTATTTCCTCACCCCGGACGTGATCGGCATGGAGCTCAAGGGTGCGCTGCGCGAGGGCGTCACCGCCACCGACCTGGTGCTCACCGTCACCGAGCTGCTGCGCCGCGAGAAGGTGGTGGGCAAGTTCGTCGAGTTCTTCGGCGAAGGTACGGCCTCACTCGCCCTGCCCGACCGCGCGACGATCGCCAACATGGCGCCGGAGTATGGTGCGACCTGCGGCATCTTTCCGATCGACAACGAGACGCTGTCCTACCTGCGCCTGACCGGTCGCAGCGATGCGC
>JAUVWV010000173.1 GCA_030603925.1 Thauera sp.
CGCAGCCGGCCAGGCCAGCGCCCGCGCAGGCCGCGGCTGCAGGCACGCCGTCTCCTGCGCCCGCCGCGCCGGCTGCGGCTGCGGCAACGCCCGCTGCAACACCCGCTGCACCGCCCGCCGCGACACCCGCTGCACCACCCCCCGCAGCGCCCGCGGCCACTCCGGCGCCCGCACCGGCGAAACCCGTGGTGGCCGACACCTCGGCCGTCGAGCAGACGGTGCTCGCCGCGGTCGAGGCCTGGGCGCAGGCCTGGTCCCGCCAGGACGTGAAGGCCTATCTCGCCCACTACGACAAGGATTTCAAGACTCCGGGCGGCCGCGACCGCAGCGCCTGGGAGCGCGAGCGCGAACAGCGCATCAGCGCCCCCAGCCGGATCAGCGTGGAGATCGACAACCCCAGCGTGACCATCGACGGCGAGCGCGCCACGGTGCGCTTCATGCAGCGTTATCGGGCCTCCAACTTCAGCGCCAACAGCAGCAAGCGCCTCGAACTCGTGCGGCGCGGCGCGCACTGGCGCATCAGCGTGGAGCAGGTCGGCGGATGAAACCGATGAAACTTGGTCAGCTGCGGGCACCGCTCGCCCGGTTCGCCGGCATCCTCGCCATCACCCTGTTCGCCGGCCCGACGGCCAGCGCGCCGGAAGACCGCCGGATCTCCGATGCCGGGCCCGAAGCCGCGCTGCAGCAGATCCTTGCCGAGATCGAGGTCAATCGGCTGGACGCCGCGCTGGACCGCACCGAAGTCCTGCTCAAGGCCTATCCCAACTTCCGCCTCGCCCACCTGATCCGCGGCGACCTGCTGCTCGCGCGCACCCAGCCGCTGACCACCTTCGGCAACGCCAGCGCGCCCCCCGAGCGCGTGCAGGAACTGCGCGACGAGGCGATCGCGCGCCTGCGCGCCTACCGCGAACGTCCCAGCGCGGCCAACTACGTGCCGCGCTACCTGCTGCAGATGGGGGCCGAACAGCAGCATGCGGTCGTGGTGGATACCCGGCGCGCACGGCTTTACGTGTACCGCAACGAGAACGGCAAGCCGCGCTTCGTCGCCGACTACTACATCAGCCAGGGCAAGGCCGGTTCGGGCAAGCAGTACGAGGGCGACAACAAGACCCCGCTGGGCGTGTATCACGTCACCTCCTTCATCGACCCGGCCAAGCTGCCCGACTTCTACGGCAGCGGCGCCTTCCCGATCAACTATCCGAACACCTGGGACCGCCGCCTCGGACGCACCGGCTACGGCATCTGGCTGCACGGCACGCCGAGCGACACCTATGCCCGGCCGCCGCTCGCCTCGGAAGGCTGCGTGGTGCTCGCCAACCAGGACTTCACCAGCCTGAGCAACTTCGTCCAGCCCGGCCTGACCCCGGTGATCATCAGCAACGAGATCGAGTGGCTGTCGCTCGACGACTGGCAGAGCGAGCGCGGCGCACTCAACGATGCGATCGAAGCCTGGCGCAGCGACTGGGAAAGCCTGGACGTGGAACGCTACCTGGCGCACTACTCGGGCGAATTCCGCAGCGACCGCCAGGACTACGCCGGCTGGGTTCAGCAAAAGCGCCGCGTCGCCAACGCGCGCGACTGGATCAAGGTCGAAGTGCGCAACGTCAGCATGTTCCGCCATCCGGGCGAGGACGCCCTGGTCGAAGTGACCTTCGAGCAGGAATACCGCAGCGACGGCCACACCGACCGGATGCGCAAGCGCCAGTACTGGACCAAGGAAGGCGGTCAGTGGAAGATCGTCTACGAAGGGCGCGCCTGACGGCGCAGCTGCCCGGCCCCATCCACCCCCACCCGAGGAAGCCCCATGAAACGTCTGCTCGCCTTCTGCACCCTGTTCGCCTGGTTCTCGCTCGCCGGCGCGGCCAACCCGGTCGTTGAACTGGAGACCTCGCAGGGCCGCATCACCCTGGAGCTGTATGCCGACAAGGCGCCGAAGACGGTGGCCAACTTCATCGAGTACGTGAACAGCGGCCACTATGCCGGTACCGTGTTCCATCGCGTGATCGACGGTTTCATGATCCAGGGTGGCGGTTTCGACGCGCAGATGAACCAGAAGGCCACCCGCGCGCCGATCGAGAACGAAGCGAAGAACGGCCTGAAGAACAGGACCGGTACCATTGCGATGGCCCGCACCCAGGCGCCGCATTCGGCCTCCGCGCAGTTCTTCATCAACCTCGTCGACAACGCCCCGCTCGACTATCCGTCGCCCGACGGCTGGGGCTACGCAGTGTTCGGCAAGGTCACCGAAGGTTTCGATGTCGTACAGAAGATCGCCAAGCTGCCGGTACGCAACGTCGGCTTCCACCAGAACGTGCCGGTCGAGCACGTGGTGGTGAAGAGCGCCAGGGTGCTCGAAGCAAAGTAGGCGACGCAAGACCCTCCCCTCCCCGCACAGGACACACACAGGAGCATTCCCATGGCAGTCAAACTGCACACCAGCCTCGGCACCATCACCCTCGAACTGGACGCCGAGAAAGCGCCGCTCACCGTCGAGAACTTCCTCGCCTACGTCGAGGCGGGCCACTACGACAACACCGTCTTCCATCGCGTGATCGACGGCTTCATGATCCAGGGCGGCGGCTTCGAGCCCGGCATGAACCAGAAGCCGACCCGCGAGGCGATCAAGAACGAGGCCGACAACGGCCTGAAGAACGAACGCGGCACCATCGCCATGGCGCGCACCCAGGCGCCGCATTCGGCCACCGCGCAGTTCTTCATCAACGTGGCGGACAATGACTTCCTCAACTTCCGCTCGCCCGATCTGCAGGGCTGGGGCTACTGCGTGTTTGGCCGCGTCAGCGACGGCCTCGAGGTGGTCGACAAGATCCGTGCGGTGAAGACCGGCTCCAAGGGCTTCCACCAGGACGTGCCGGTGGAAGACGTGCTGATCGAGCGCGCGGAGATCGTCTGATCGCCGCTGTGCACGCCGGCTCCGACGCCTTGCAGGCGCTGTTCATCTCCGACCTGCATCTGGCCGAGGAGCGCCCGGACACCACCGCGGCCTTCCTGGCCTTCCTCGCCGGGCCGGCGCGCGGTGTACCGGCCCTGTACATCCTCGGCGACCTGTTCGAGTACTGGGCCGGCGACGACGACGGCGACGCACCGCTCAACCGGCGGGTCGCCGACGCCCTGCGCGAGCTCGCCGCCTCGGGCAGCCGGATCTGCTTCATCGCCGGCAACCGTGACTTCCTGCTCGGCGAGGCTTACGCCGCGCAGGCCGGCATGCACCTGCTGCCCGACCCCTGCCTGCTGCGCATCGGCACCCGCGAGATCCTGCTCAGCCACGGCGACGCGCTGTGCGTCGACGACGTGGCCTACCAGAGCTACCGCCGCCAGGTGCGCGACCCGGCCTGGCAGGCCGCCTTCCTGGCCCGCCCTCTGGCCGAACGCAAGGCCTTCATCGACAGCCTGCGCAGCCGCAGCGAAGCGGCCAAACAGGAAAAGGCGATGGCCATCATGGACGTCAGCGCTCCGGCCGTCGACGCGCTGCTGCGCGAACACGGTTACCCAACCCTGATCCACGGCCACACTCACCGTCCGGCGCGCCACCAACACCGGGTGGACGGGCGCGCCTGCGAACGCTGGGTGCTCGCCGACTGGCACGGCACCGCACCCTACCTCGCCTTCGACGGCGAGCGCTTCAGCACTCACGAGTTTCTACCGTAGTGCGTAGCCCGGATTCCGCTGCGCGGCATCCGGGCTGGGTTTGCTGAAAAACAGGGATGCGCTACGCGGCCAGGCCGCGCGCCAGATCGGCCTTCAGGTCGTCCACCGATTCCAGGCCCACCGCGATGCGCAGCAGACCCTCGGAGATGCCGGCTGCGGCGCGCGCTTCGGCGCTGATCCGCCCGTGCGTCGTCGAAGCCGGATGGGTGATGGTGGTCTTGGTGTCGCCCAGGTTGGCGGTGATGGAGATCATCCGGGTGGAATCGACCACGCGCCACGCACGCTCGCGCCCGCCGTCGACCTCGAAACTGAGGATCGCACCGCCACACCGCTGCTGGCGCATCGCCAGCGCGTGCTGCGGGTGGGACGCCAGACCGGGGTAGTGCACCCGGCGCACGCCCGGCTGCGCCTCCAGCCAGCACGCCATCTCCAGCGCGCTGGCGGATTGCGCCTCCATGCGGATGCGCAAGGTTTCCAGGCCCTTCAGGATCACCCAGGCGTTGAACGGCGAGATGCAGGGTCCGGCGGTACGCAGGAACTTGAACACCTCTTCCACCACCTCGGCACGCCCCGCCACCGCGCCGCCCAGCACCCGCCCCTGGCCGTCGAGGTACTTGGTGGCCGAATGCACCACCAGATCGGCGCCCAGATCGAGCGGACGCTGCAGCGCCGGCGTGCAGAAGCAGTTGTCCACCGCCAGCAGCGCGCCCGCGCCGTGCGCGATCTCCGCCAGCGCGGCGATATCGACCACTTCGGTGAGCGGGTTGGACGGCGTCTCGACGAAGAACAGCCGGGTACGCGCCCGCAGCGCGGCACGATAGGCGGCCAGATCGGTGGCCGGCACGAAGCTGGTCTCGATGCCGAACTTGGCCAGGATGGTGCCGAACAGCTGCTGGGTCGCGCCGAACAGGCCGCGCGAGGCGACGATGTGGTCGCCCGCCTGCATCGTACCCATCACCAGCGAGAGGATGGCCGACATGCCCGAGGCGGTGGCGACGCAGGCCTCGGCGCCTTCCAGGGCCGCCAGGCGCTGCTGCATGGCGCTCACGGTGGGATTGGTGAAGCGCGCATAGACGTTGCCCGGCTCTTCGCCGGAAAAGCGCGCAGCGGCCTGTGCGGCGCTCTCGAAGACGAAGCTGGAGGTCAGGTACAGCGCCTCGCTGTGCTCGTTGAACTGGCTGCGCTCGATGCCCGCGCGCACGGCCTGGGTGTCGAAATCGAACGGCTCCATCGCCCCGTCGCTCAGTGGTCGTTGCCCGCGACCAGATTGAGGTCGAGCTGGCCGTCCTCATGGTCGTCGTGCTGGTTGCTGCCCGGCTTTTCCTCGCCGCGCTGGTTCTCCACGCCGTTGAGGTACTCGGCGGTGATGTCCCCGGTAATGTAGCTGCCGTCGAAACAGGAGGTCTCGAAGAAGCTGATCGCCGGGTTCACCGCGCGCACCGCCGCCTTCAGGTCATCCAGGTCCTGGTAGATCAGCCCGTCGGCGCCGATCTCGGCGCAGATCTGCGCCTCGTCGCGATCGGAGGCGATCAGCTCGCCGCGCGTCGGCATGTCGATGCCGTACACGTTGGCGTGGCGCACCGGCGGCGCGGCCGAGGCCAGGTAAACCTTCGCCGCGCCGGCCTCGCGCGCCATATTGACGATCTCCTTGCTGGTCGTGCCGCGCACGATGGAATCATCCACCAGCAGTACGTTCTTGCCGCGGAACTCCTGCGGGATGGTGTTGAGCTTCTGGCGCACCGACTTCTTGCGCGTGGCCTGCCCGGGCATGATGAAGGTACGGCCGATGTAGCGGTTCTTGACGAAGCCCTCGCGGTACGGAAGGTCCAGCTTGTGCGCCATCTCCATCGCCGAGGGGCGGCTGGAGTCGGGGATCGGGATCACCACGTCGATGGCCGCGTGCGGCAGCGTGCGCTTGAGCTTGTCGGCGAGAAACTCGCCCATCTTGACGCGCGACTCGTACACCGAGACGCCGTCGATGATCGAATCAGGGCGCGCGAGATAGACGAACTCGAACATGCACGGCGCCTCCACGGTGCGCTCGGCGCACTGGCGGCTCCTGAAGTTGCCCTCGGTATCGACCAGGATCGCTTCGCCCGGCGCGACATCGCGCAGCAGCTTGAAACCGAGCACGTCCAGCGCGACCGACTCGGAGGCCACCATCCATTCGGTGCCCTGCGCGGTGTCGTTGCGCCCGACCACCAGCGGACGGATACCGTAGGGGTCGCGGAAGGCCAGCAGGCCGTAGCCGGCAATCATCTCCACCGCAGCGTAGGCGCCGCGGCAGCGCCGATGCACGCCGGCCACCGCACGGAACACCGCATCCTCGTCCAGTTTGAGACCGTTCGCCGCATGCTGCAGCTCATGCGCAAGGACGTTGAGCAGCACCTCGGAATCGGAATTCGTGTTGATGTGGCGCAGGTCGGCGAGAAACATCTCGCGCTTGAGCTCTTCCGAATTGGTCAGGTTGCCGTTGTGCGCGAGCAGCAGGCCGAACGGCGAATTGACGTAGAAGGGCTGCGCCTCGGCGGCGTTGTAGGCCGAACCGGCAGTCGGATAGCGTACGTGGCCGATCCCCCAGCTGCCGGTCAGGTTGCGCATGTTGCGCGTGCGGAACACGTCGCGCACCAGGCCCGAGCCCTTGTGCATGTGGAAGCGCCCCGCTTCCGAAGTGGCGATGCCCGCCGCATCCTGGCCACGGTGCTGGAGCACCTGCAGACCGTCGTAGAGCAACTGATTCACCGGAGAGGTGGCGACCACCCCAAGGATTCCGCACATGGAAGACCTGCCTATCTGAAACGAACTCGATCGGCCACCACGTCCGGCAGCCACGGTTTGGCGGCAATCACCGCCGTTTCGAGCGGCGGGGCGAACAACGCATTGGACCACCAGGGCTCACGCGAAATTCCGACCAGACCACCCAGCAACACTACTACGAAAGCAATCACCAAGCCGCGCGCCAGACCGAACAGCGCGCCGAAAAAACGATCCGCAGGGCCCAGGCCGATGGCACGCAGCAACTCCCGCAGCAGGAAGCGCAGCAGCGCGGCGAGCAGCAGCACCACGACGAACAGCAGGGCGAAGCCGGCCACGTGCCGCCACGCCGGCTCCACGATCCACTCGGCGAGCAGCGCCGCAGCCTGCTCCGCGTAGCGCCAGGCGACGAACAGGGCGACCACCCAGGCGAGCAGCGCCATCACTTCGCTCACCAGGCCACGCCACACCCCGATGGCGGCGGAGAGAGCCAGCACGCCCAGCAGCACGTAATCGAAAACCGTCATCCGGCACCGTTCAGCGCGCGGTCACGACCGGACTCTGGCCCAGCGCCTTGAGGCGCTCGGCCGCACGGTCGGCCTCGCCACGCGAGGCGTAGGGGCCGACCCGCACGCGCGTCACACTGCCGGCCTTCTCGGTGTAGGCGGTCAAGCCCTTGGACTTCAGTTCGCTGGCCAGCGCCTCGGCCTTGCTGCCCTCGCCGAAGGCGCCGACCTGCACAACGAAGCCGTTGCCGCTTGCCGCGGGCGCCGGCGACTTGCCCTCGAGAATCGCCCGCACCCGCGCGGCTTCGTCCGGCGGAGGCTGGACGGGGGCCGGGGCCGCCGCGGGGTGCGGGGCGGGGGGAGGGGTAGCCGCAGGGGGGGGTGGGGGCGGGCGTGGCGGCGCCGCCGGCGGCGCGACGGGCCCCGCCGGCGGGGGTCCCCCCCCCG
>JAUVWV010000245.1 GCA_030603925.1 Thauera sp.
CACCACTGCGCGGCCTTCATGGCGGCGACGATGTCGTCCGACCTGGACAACACCGACACCATCAAGATCTTCTACGAAGACACGCTGGCCAACCGCATCAAGGTGCTGCCGCCGGACGTGAACGAGTCCGACTACCGCTTCGTGCCGGTGGACCGCAAGACCATCCGCTACGGCCTGGGCGCGGTCAAGGGCTGCGGCGAGCCGGCGGTGCGCGCCATCCTCGGCGCACGCGAAAAGGGCGCCTTCCGCGACCTGTTCGACTTCTGTGAGCGGGTGGACCGCCGCATGGTCAACCGCCGGGTCATCGAGGCGCTGATCCGTGCCGGCGCCATGGACACGCTCCCCGGCCACCAGGGCATCGACCGCGCGCAGTTGGTCGCCACCGTCGGCCTGGCGATGGAGGCGGCCGAGCAGGCCGCGGCCAACGCGCTGCAAGGCGGGCTGTTCGACATGATTCCGGAAGCGGCCGGCGCCGCGCCGGAATTCGCCAAGGTACGCCCGTGGTCCGAGCGCGACCGCCTGAAGGAAGAGAAGACCGCCATCGGCTTCTTTCTCTCCGGCCACCCGTTCAACGCCTTCAAGGACGAGGTGCGCCGCTTCGTGCGCCGTCCGCTGTCCCAGCTCGAACCCTCGCGCGAGCCGGTGAGCATGGCCGGGGTGGTGATGGAGGTGCGCACCAAGATGGGCAACCGCGGCAAGATGGCCTTCATCCAGCTCGACGACGGCTCCTGCCCGCGCGAGGTGGCGGTGTATTCCGAGGTGCTCGACGCCAGCCGCGGCAAGATCGTCACCGACGAAGTGCTGGTGGTGGAAGGCAAGGTCAGCAAGGACGACTTCAACGGCGAGGGCGGCCTGCGCATCATCGCCGACCGCCTGTACACCCTGGGCGAGGCGCGCGCGCGCCACGCCCGCGCGCTGCAGGTCTGCATCAATGGCGAGGTGCCGGCCGCCGGTGGCGCGCTGGCCGCGGCCGAACGGCTGCAGGGTCTGCTGGCGCCCTTCCGTGATGGGGGGTGTCCGGTGCGGGTGCGCTACCGTAATGCCGAGGCCGAGGCCGACCTGTCATTTGGCGAGGGCTGGCGGGTGCGCCCCGAGGACGCGCTGCTGGAGAGTCTGCGCGAATGGCTGCCGCCCGAAGCGGTGAGCGTTCTCTATTCCTGAGCCCTGCGCGCCGCATCGGGCAGGAAGAGCAGATCCAGCACCGTGCCGCCGGCGTCGCTGCGGCGGATCTGCAGCAGCCAGCCCAGGCGTTCGCAGATCAGCCGTACGATGAACAGGCCCAGTCCATCTTCCGGGACCTGGCGATCGTCGCGGCTGCCGAGGCGGGCCTTCACATGGGCCGGCAGGCCTTCGCCCTCGTCGGCAATACTCAGGCTGCGCGCCCCCAGTTCGATGCGCACCGCGCCCGCGGTGTGGCGCAGCGCGTTCTGCAGCAGGTTGCGCAGCAACATGCGCACCAGCGCGGGGTCGGCGGAAACGGTCGGCGCAGGCCCGGCGCCGTGGACCTGCAAGCGGGCATGCTGGTCGGGAACGGCGCTCTCCAGTTGATCGAGCAGTTCGCCCAGTGCTGCAGCGAGATCCACCTCCTCGACCTGCTCCTCCTCGTCGGCGCGCCGCGCGAGCTTCAGCAGGGCCTCCACATCGGCGCGCATTTCGTCCGCGGCGCGGCGGATGCGCGCCACCGTGCCGCGGTCGGCCCCGCCCAGGGTGTTGCGCTGCTCCAGTACGTCCAGCGCGCCGGCAATGACCGCCACCGGGGTGCGCAGTTCGTGACTGGCCAGGCTGACCAGCGATTTTTCGCGCTGCACGTAGGCATCGAGTGCGTCGAGCAGGCGGTTCAGGGTGTCGGCGATGTCGGATAGCTCGGCATCGCGATAGGCGGTCTGGATGCGCGCAAACGGCGTGCCGGGGCGGATGCGCGCGATATGGCGGGTCAGGTCTTCGAGCGGCGCGACGATCCGCCGGGTGCCGATGCGGGCGAGCAGCAGCACCACCCCGAGCACCAGCAGGGCAAACAGCGCAATGCCCAGCTGCAGTACATCCTCGCGGCTCTCCATCAGGGTGATGTCCTGCGCCAGATAGAGCACCCCGGGCGGTGTGGCGGTGCGCTCGATGGAGATCAGATAGGTCTTGGGGCCGATATCGACTTCTGCGGAAAAGGGGATCTCGCGCCCGCGAAAGAGTTCGGGCAGGGAAGCGCTGTCCTGGCCGTCCGGCAGGTAGATTGCGAGCAGCAGTGCGGTGCTCCACGACCGCGCCACCGGCTCCTCGATCTGAGCTTCCAGGAAGCCCCGCTCCAGCGCCAGTTCGCGCTGCAGGATGGTCTCCTCCACGTCCTCATAGGCGATCTCCACCGCCACCAGGGTCACCAGCACGTTGAGGAGGCCGATGGCGAAGATGGTGCGGAACAGGCGGCGGGCGAGTGTTGCCTTCATGGCAGGGAAGCGTGTGGCGGTGAGGCCCCGTACGGGGTCGTGCCGGACTGTGGCAGCGGCCATGTCCTGCAGGTCCGATCATAGCGCGGACTTGCGGGCTGGCGCCGCCCCGCACGTGTGCCGCCCGCGCGCGCAACTCAGCAGCGTCGCAGCACGTACACGCGCCACATCGACTGCAGGGGCAGGAAATCGAGACGGCCGACAATCTCGAAGCCGGCGAAGGCGAACTCGGCCTCGACCGTGCTGCGCGGCAGCACGAAGCGGTTCTGGCTCGCCTCCTTGCCGCGCCGGCTGCGGCGTACCTCCTGACGTTTGCGCCGCCAGGCCATGTAGTTGCCATCCACCCAGAGCGAAACGATCAGCGTGTCACGGGTGACGCGGCGGAACTCGCGCAGCATGGCGAGGCGGTGCTCCGGCTGGCCGATGTGATGCAACAGGCGCATGCAGAAGATGCTGTCCACCGACTGGTCCGGCAGGTCGATGGCAAAGGCCGAGGTCTGCAGCGGGCGGATGCGCTCGAGCAGGCGCGGATCGCAGTGGCGTACCGCGACATCGAGCATTGCGGCCGAATTGTCCGCAGCGATGATCTGCCGACCAGGGTGTTCTGCCAGCGTGCGCCAGAAGCGCCCGGCGCCGCAGGGCAGATCGAGCACGCGCTCCGGCTGGCCGGCCATCGTCAGTGCGCGGCGGGCGAGTTGCTGGTCGCGCAGGTTGGACAGCCGGCGGCGCAGATCGCCGCGGTGCTTGTCGTGGTAGGCCTGGGCGTGCTCGGGGTCGTATTTGGCCGAGAACGGCAGTTCGATGCCGGACTGGAGGGTAAGGCGGGACACGGGAAAGCTCCATGCAGGGCAGAGTCCCCGCAAGCTACCGCTCACCCGGTCAAGGAATGGTCGAAAGGATGTGAAGAAAACGTGAAGGCGGATTGCAGTCAGTGTTCCGCCAGACGGTAACCGATGCCGTGCACGGTATGCAGCAGCGGTCTGTCGAAAGGCTTGTCGATCTGTTGGCGCAATGTGTGGATGTGGCTGCGCAGCGCGTCGCTGTCCGGGGGGGCGTCGCCCCACACCGCCTCCTCCAGCACTTCACGGCGCACTACGGCGGGGCTCTTCCGCATCAGTACGGCAAGCAGCCTGAGGCCGATCGGGCCGGGGTGCAGCGCCGTGCCGGCACGCGTCACCTCGAGCGTGTCGAGATCGTAGCGCAGGTCGCCCACCTGCAAGGCGCGCCGCGCGCCGCCGCCGCTGCGCTTGAGTACCGCTTCGATGCGCGCGGCCAGTTCGGGGAGTGCGAAGGGTTTGGTGAGGTAGTCGTCCGTACCGGTGCGGAAGCCTTGCAGGCGGTCGTCCAGCGCGTCGCGCGCGGTGAGCATGATGACCGGCACGTCGCGGCGCTCGCCTTCGCGCAGGCGAGTGCACAGAGTGAAACCATCCATGCCCGGCAGCATGATGTCGAGCACGATCAGGTCGTAATGCTGGGTGGCCGCCAGGTGCAGGCCGGTGAGGCCGTCGGCTGCGCAATCCACGGTGTAGCCCTTCATGCCGAGGTAATCGGCCAGATTGGCGAGAATGTCGCGGTTGTCTTCGATGACCAGCAGGCGCATGGCAGAGCTCGTTCAGGCGTCCGGTAGCACGTGGAAGCCGGCGGTTTCGGGTGGGCTGCCCGCGGCGATCTCGATGCGCTCGACCTTGGCGGCCGGCGGACCCTGGCGTGCCCAGTCGACGAAGGCCTCGACGGCCTCTTCGGCGCCGGCAACCAGCGCTTCCACGCTGCCGTCGCGGGTGTTGCGCACCCAGCCCGAGAGGCCCAGGCGTGTCGCCTCCTGCTCTGCACTGGCGCGATACCACACGCCTTGTACCCGGCCGACGATCAGCAACTGGCGGGCGACAGGTTCGGAATGCTTGCGTTCAGACATAGGAAACCTCCGGGTCATGTCCGCCCATCTGTTGGGCGCGGATCAGCGCTTCGGTGAGGTTGGCGGCGACGTTGTGCTCGCCAAGCATATCAAGGAAGCCCGAGCGGAACACCAGCGAGCCGGGCTGCGAGTTGAGGTCGCAGAGGATCAGCTCAGCGCCGCGCTTATCGAGATTGCGCTGCAGGGTCTGCAGGATGTCCAGGCCGGTGGTATCGATGCTGATCACCTTGCCCATGTCGAGAATGACCACGTCCGGGTGGCCGTGTTGCATCAGCAGCAGGTTCTCCAACTTGTTGGCGGCGCCGAAGAACAGGCTGCCGTACATGCGGTAGGCGAGGATGCGCGGGCTGCCGTCGGCACGCGACAGCGCCTGCACGCCGTAGTGGTCTTCCAGCGGGATGCGCTCGATGCGGGTGAGGTCGGACATGCGGTAGATGAAGAACAGGCTGGCCAGCGCCAGGCCGATCTCCACCGCCAGGGTGAGGTCGAAGACTACGGTGATCAGGAAGGTGGCGAGCAGGATGGTGCGGTACTGCACCGAATAGCGCGCCAGCTCCCGTGGCGCGAAGGCATGCCATTCGCCCATGTTGATCGACACCACCACGACGATGGCCGACAGGGTGGCCAGCGGGATGTGGCCGGCCAGCGGCGCGAGCGCGAGCACCACCGCGAGCAGCACGCCGGCGTGGATCATGCCGGCCACCG
>JAUVWV010000236.1 GCA_030603925.1 Thauera sp.
AGTGCCTTCACGATCGGCGGCCACACGAATTTCATCGTGAACCAGCCGAGAATGAAGAACACAACGAGCTGAGCTATCAGGGTTGCGTTCAGATTCACTGTTCTGTTCCCTCGGTTACGTTAAGGGGATGAACCGAACCGATCAGAGCTGGAACGGGTTGGCGAAGGCGAACATCATCGCGATACCGACACCGATCAGGAACGCGGCGTCGATCAGACCGGCCAGCAGGAACATCTTGGTTTGCAGCGCGTTCATCAGCTCCGGCTGACGGGCCGACGCTTCGAGGTACTTGGAACCCATGATGCCGATACCGATACAAGCACCGATAGCACCCAGACCGATGATCAGACCGGCGGCCAGCGCAACAAAACCCAGAACGTTTTCCATGACGACTCCTTGAGGTAGAGATGGTTGAAGCTAAGTTGAAAAAACCGATACGACTGATTAGTGGCTCTCGTGAGCCTGGCCCACATACACCAGGGTCAGCATCATGAAGATGAAGGCCTGGAGCACGATGATCAGGATGTGGAAGATCGCCCAGATGGAACCGGCAATCAGGTGGCCGACGAAGCCGAACACGGTTGCGGTGCCGCCCAGCAGGGCGATCAGGATGAACAGCAGTTCGCCGGCGTACAGGTTGCCGAACAGTCGCATGCCGTGGGAGACGGTCTTGGCGACGAATTCGATGATCTGCATGGCGAAGTTCACCGGCCACAGCAGCGGGTGTGCGCCGAACGGGGCAGTGAAGAGTTCATGCACCCAGCCGGAGACGCCCTTGATCTTGACGTTGTAGTACAGGCAGAGCAGCAGCACGCCGGACGACATGCCGAGGGTGATGTTGAGGTCGGCGGTGGGCACCACGCGCATGTAGGCGTGCGCCGGATCGCCGCCACCGGCCGCCACGGCACCTTCCCACAGACGCGGCAGCAGATCCACCGGGATCAGGTCCATGAAGTTCATCAGGAAGATCCAGATGAACACGGTAAGCGCGAGCGGGGCGACGAACTTGCGCGACTCGGCGCTATGCACGATGCCCTTGGCCTGATCGGCGACCATGTCGACCATCAGCTCGACGAAGCCCTGGAAACGCCCGGGCACGCCGGAGGTCGCCTTGCGGGCCGCCAGCCACAGGATGAAGACGGTCAGCAGACCGAGGGAGATCGACCAGAACATCGAGTCGATGTTGATCACACTCCAGTCGATCACCGCCTCCTGGGCGTGACCGGTGTTGTTGAAGTGCGTCAGGTGGTGAATGACGTATTCGGATGCGGTGGGAGCGTTTCCAGCCATGGTCAGGTCTTTACCAAAAATGCAAACAAGTTCGCTTTCAGAGCCAGGATCAGCGCGATCAACAGAGCGCCCCAATGGACGTCCGGATACAGCAACAGAACCAGCACCAACAATCCCACGATCGACGCAACTTTCACGAGTTCGCCGACGACGAATGCGGTGACATGCGTGGACGCCCCCCTACGGGCCAGCACGGCCAGGCGCAGGGCGAACATCCAGCTCGGAATCACCACCGACAACCCACCCAGTGCAGCGGAAATCGCCCCGCGCAGCCCGAAAAAAACGGCCGCAATGGCCGTTGCCAGAAGGGTTGCGCCAAGCTGCAGTAGAACCGCCTTCAGCATCCGAGTCGCGCCGGTACGCCGCAGAGCCGCGTCACCGCTTCAAAAATCCCGGCAATACTAGGGGTTAACCGTAACAAAGTCAAACCTTCGACGCGCTGCAACAATGGCTTATGCGGGCATTCATGCATCTTATAGATGACCTCTCGCAAAGGGCTCACGGACGCAGCCTGGCGAGCAGCCCGTCGAGCTGGTCGAGGTCGCCGAAACGGATCGCCACTTCGCCCGCGCCCTTGCGATTGGCCTTGATCCTGACGGTGGCGCCGATCACGTCGGAGAGCTCTTCTTCCAGGCGCAGCAGGTCGCGGTCGGGCGGCGGCGCGGCCTTCTTCTGACGCGGGTTGAGGGTGTGCTGCACGAGGCGTTCGGTCTCGCGCACCGACAGGCCGCGCGCCGCCACGTGATTGGCGAGCTGGATCTGGCTGGCGCCGTCGAGCGGCAGCAGCGCACGCGCGTGCCCCATGTCGATGTCGCCGGCCATCAGCAGCTCCTGCACCGGAGCGGCGAGATTGAGCAGGCGCAGCAGGTTGGAGGCGGCCGGGCGCGAACGCCCCACCGCGTCGGCGGCCTGCTGGTGGGTCATGCCGAACTCGTCGATCAGGCGCTGGATGCCGCCGGCCTCTTCGAGCGGATTGAGGTCCTCGCGCTGGATGTTCTCGATCAGCGACATCGCCAGCGCCGCGTCGTCGGGAATCTCGCGCACCAGGCAGGGCACGTCGTCCAGCCCGGCAATGCGCGAGGCGCGCCAACGCCGTTCGCCGGCGATGATCTCGTAGCGCGGCGCACCGTCGAGCGGCGCGATCGGCCGCACCAGGATGGGCTGCATCACCCCCTGGGCGCGGATGGATGCCGCCAGTTCCTCCAGCGAGCCGGGGTCCATGCGGGTGCGCGGCTGGTACTTGCCGGGCTGCAGCAGTGCGGCACGCAGGGTCTGCAGCTCGCCCTGCTCGGCCTCGTCGTCGCGGTTGGCGGCCAGCAGTGCGTCCAGGCCGCGGCCCAGGCCCTTGAGTTTCGGTGGCGTCATGGCGGTATCGGTATCGGTTAGAGCGTCTTGACCCGCTCGATCATCTCGGTGGCGAAGGCCATGTAGGCCTGCGCGCCCTTGGCGGACTTGTCGAACACCACGCCGGGAATGCCGTGGCTGGGTGCTTCGGCCAGGCGCACGTTGCGCGGCACGATGGCGCGGAACACCTTGTCGCCGAAGTGGCCCTCGAGCTGGGCGGAGACCTGCTGCTGCAGGGTCATGCGCGGATCGAACATGACGCGCAACAGGCCGATGATCTTCAGGTCGCGGTTGAGGTTGGCATGCACCTTCTTGATGGTATTCACCAGGTCGGAAAGGCCTTCCAGCGCGTAGTACTCGCACTGCATCGGGATGATCACCCCGTGCGCGGCGCACAGGCCGTTCAGGGTGAGCATGGAGAGCGAGGGCGGGCAGTCGATGAGGACGAAGTCGTAGTCCGCGTCGAAGGCCTTCAGCGCGTCGCGCAAGCGGTTCTCGCGGCGCTCGATGTCGACCAGCTCGACCTCCGCGCCGGCCAGCTCGCGGTTGGCGGGCAGAATGTCGAAGCCGCCGCTGGGCGAGGTGGCACGCGCCTGCGCCAGACCGGCGAGACCCACCAGCAGGTGGTACACCGACTTCTCCAGCGCGCGCTTGTCCACCCCGCTGCCCATGGTGGCATTGCCCTGCGGATCGAGATCCACCAGCAGGGTGCGCTGCCCGGCCTGGTGCAGCGCGGCGGCCAGATTCACGCAGGTGGTGGTCTTGCCCACCCCGCCTTTCTGGTTGGCGACACAGAAGATGCGAGCCATTCAGTCCCTTTCCACAGTGATCAGGTGGCGCTCGGCGCCCAGTCCCGGTACGTTCAGGCGATCGCTGCGCGCCACATGCCATCCGGCTGGCAGGCGGGCGATCTCGGCATCAGGATACACGCCCTTCATGGCAAACAGGCGGCCACCGGGTGCGGCAAGATGGCCGGCGAGCTCGACGAACAGCGCCAGCTCGGAGAAGGCGCGCGAGATCACGCCGTCGAAGGACCGGGCCGGGTGGAGCTTTTCGACGCGCTCGTTGAGCGGCTCGAAGTTGCCCAGCGCAAGTTCGATCTTCACCTGCTGCTGGAAGCTGGCCTTCTTGTTCACCGTCTCCACCGAACTGACCGCCAGATCGGGGCGCGCGATGGCCAGCGGAATGCCGGGCAGGCCGCCGCCCGAGCCGATGTCCGCCAGGCTGCGCACGCCGTCCAGATGGGGCAGCACCGCCAGCGAATCGAGCAGGTGATGGGTGATCACCTCCTGCGGCGCGCGGATCGCGGTGAGGTTGTAGACCTTGTTCCACTTCAGCAGCAGCTCGCCGAAGGCGATCAGGCGGGCCTGCGTGGCCGGCGGCAGTTCGAGGCCCAGCGCCTGCAGGCCGTCGGTGAGCAGGTTGCGATAGGGGGCAAGCGCGCTCATGCCGACCTGCGCCCCTCGCCGGCACGCGCAGCCAGGTCGCGGCGCTTCAGCCACACCAGCAGCAGCGAGATCGCCGCCGGGGTCACGCCCTGGATGCGCCCCGCCTGGCCGATGGTCTCCGGCTTGTGGGCGTTGAGCTTCTGCTGCACTTCCTTCGACAGGCCGCGCACCTCGGCATAGTCGAGCCCGGCCGGCAGGCGGGTGGCCTCGGCCTGCAACTGCTTGGCCACCTCGTCCTGCTGACGGTCGATGTAGCCCTGGTACTTGGCGGCGATCTCGATCTGTTCGATGACCTGCGCATCGGTTTCCGGCGTCTCCGGCGCGCCGGGCAGGCTCATCAGGCTGGCGTAGCTGGTTTCCGGGCGGCGCAGCAGTTCGAAGTAGCGCTGCTCGCGTTCCAGCGCCTTGCCCAGCACGCGCTCCTGCTCGGCGGCGGGAATCTGCTCGGGACGCGCCCAGGCGGCCTTGAGCTGCGCGCTGCCGCGCTCGATGGCCTCGCGCTTGGCGCAGAAGGCCGCCCAGCGCACATCATCCACCAGGCCCAGTTCGCGCCCCTTCTCGGTCAGGCGCAGGTCGGCGTTGTCCTCGCGCAGTTGCAGGCGGTATTCGGCGCGCGAGGTGAACATGCGGTAGGGCTCGGACACTCCGCGGGTGATCAGGTCGTCCACCAGCACGCCCAGATAGGCTTCGTCGCGGCGCGGGCACCACGGCTCGCGGCCGGCCACCTGCAGCGCGGCGTTGGCACCGGCCAGCAGGCCCTGCGCGGCGGCCTCTTCATACCCGGTGGTGCCGTTGATCTGCCCGGCGAAGAAGAGCCCCTGGATCGACTTGGTCTCCAGCGAGCTCTTCAGGTTGCGCGGGTCGAAGTAGTCGTACTCGATGGCGTAGCCGGGGCGCAGGATGTGGGCGTTCTCCAGCCCGCGGATGGAACGCACGATCTCCAGCTGCACGTCGAAGGGCAGCGAGGTGGAAATCCCGTTGGGGTAGATCTCGTGCGTCTCCAGGCCTTCCGGCTCGAGGAAGATGTTGTGGCTGTCCTTGTCGGCGAAGCGGTGAATCTTGTCCTCGATCGACGGGCAGTAGCGCGGCCCCACGCCCTCGATCACTCCGGAGTACATCGGCGAGCGGTCGAGGTTGGCGCGGATGATGTCGTGGGTGCGGCTGTTGGTCTGCGTCATCCAGCACGGCAGTTGGCGCGGGTGCTGGGCGGCCGAGCCGAGGAAGCTGAACACCG
>JAUVWV010000072.1 GCA_030603925.1 Thauera sp.
CCAACATCGACCGCGTCGGCACCTTCCTGCGCGCCACCCGCGCGCAATACCTCATCACCACCCCGGTCACCCACAACGCCAACGTCTTCGCCCCCGCCCAGCTCACCCTGGTCACGCGCAAGAAGAAACCCGGCGACGACTGGGCGCCGACCATCGGCGTGCTCGCACGCGCCATGTAGGAGCGGCCTTGGCCGCGATGCGGCCTTCGACGAAACAGACGCCGAAATCGCGGCCAAGGCCGCTCCTACGGCACACGCGCCGCCACGGAGAGGCGACGACATCGATCTGGCCGCCCTTCGTGCCGCCAAGCTACAGCTTGTCCGTGGAGTGATTTCACTGCGGACAGCAACCCGAAGGAGCCCGGCACGACCACCCTTGAACGACTCAGCCGCCATCGCGTCGAGTTGATGCGCATGGCCACCGCGCGCTGAGTCCCCCTCAGCTTCACCTCGCCACCAAGCCGTCCAGCGGACTGCGCACCCCGCGGCCACCCCGATTCAGCACGTGGGTGTAGATCATCGTCGTCGATACATCCGCATGCCCCAGCAGTTCCTGCACGGTCCGGATGTCGTAGCCGCCTTCCAGCAGATGGGTCGCGAAGGAGTGGCGCAAGGTATGCGGACTGGCCGGCTTGGCAATCCCCGCACTCGCCACGGCCCGCTTCACCGCCCGCTGTACCTGCCGCTCGTCGATGTGATGGCGCCGCACCGCACCCGAGCGCGGATCGGTCGACAACCCCGCCGCCGGAAACACGTACTGCCAGCCGAAGGCGCGCGGCGCCGCCGGATACTTCACCGCCAGCGCCCCCGGCAGCCACACCTCGCCCCTTCCCATGGCCAGATCGGCGTCGTGCTGCGCCTTCACCTTCGCCACCTGGGCGCGCAGGGGCTGCATCAGCGACTCGGGCAACATGGTGATGCGGTCCTTGGCGCCCTTGCCTTCCCGCACCAGAATCTCCCGCCGGACGAAATCCACATCCTTTACCCGCAGCCTCAGCCCTTCCAGCAGCCGCATCCCGGTGCCGTAAAGCAGGCGCAACACCAACGCCATGTCGGTATCTTCAACCGCCGCGAGCAAGCGCTGCACCTCATCCACCGCCGGCACCACCGGCAGACGCGCCGGCCGCTTCGCCCGCGTCACCTCATCCAGCCACGGCAGCGGCTGCTCAAGCACCTCACGGTAGAGGAACAGGATCGCCGACAAGGCTTGCGACTGCGTCGCCGCACTCACGTCCCGATCGACCGCCAGCGAAGTGAGAAAAGCCTCCACCTCCGCCTTGCCCATCTCCCGGGGATGGCGCTTGCCATGATGGATGATGTATCGTCTCACCCATCCCACATATGCCTGCTCAGTACGTATACTGAAGTGCTTGAGACGAATCCGCTCCCGGACCAGGTCCAGCAAGCGGGGAGACGAAGCCGACGTAGCGGAGGGCGTGTTCATGATAGGCGTCAGAATGCATTTTGCATGGCCGCATCATAGATGATGGATCAATGATTTAACAGACAGAACGGCGTTATCCGACATGACGCAGAACGCCTTTACGCCGACAACTGTCGTCCACTAAACGTTGGGCTGGGGCACGAACACGAGGAAAAGCATGATTGATCCCGAGATTGGTTTCACTTCTGACGTAATCCGTGATTCGACGCGGTTCGTTGGGCGCACCGACCTAATCCGCGATTGCATAAAAGCGCTCAATTCGCCACTCGGCATGATCGCCGTGTACGGAAAGCGCGGCGTAGGTAAATCTTCACTCTTGCGCCAGATCCAGCAAATGGCGTTGGGAGACTATACATTGGCCAAGAAGGCCGGTCTTGAGCGCGAGATACCCCCACGCCCACGAAAATATCTAACCGTGTACTACGCATGCGACTCAATGATTCGGTCAGGTGAGGCTCTCGTGGCGCGGCTTTGCAATGATCAGGACGATGAGGACGGCCTTCTTCGCCTAGTCCCAAATGATGGCAAGGAGATAGTTGAGTTCACTCGGACAAAAGAAGTTTCGGGGGGCGCTGACCTAAAGGTAGTGAACTGGGGGTCGAAAGGCATCGAGTCGTCCAAATACGCTCGTGTTGTTGAAAGCGATGTCGTTCAGACTTTTCGCAATTTCACCAGTTCCATTGTTGTGCACCAGGTGAAAAACCGGATGCATAGAGATTCCCTGCTAATTCTGCTCGATGAGTTCGACGTAATATCCGAAAAGCAGGGTCTTGGCTCGCTCATTAAGTCATTGAGTTCGCAGGAGCTTAAGTTCGGAGTTTGCGGAATTGGTCATGACCTCGCGAACCTCGTAGAGGACCATGCTTCAGTTGAGCGCTTGTTGGAGCACGGGGCGATCCACGTGAAGCCGATGAGTGACCATGAAACAGTGCAAATACTCGATACGGCGGAAAGGCTCTTTGAAGGCGCTTTGACATTCACAGGGAGAGTCAAGTATGAAATCGCGAAGATTTCTGAGGGTTACCCATACTTCACTCAGTTGCTCGGTCGAGAATGCGTATCAAAGGCAAACCAGCTCGGAGGAAGGGAGGTCTCATGGGAAGTGCTAAGCGCCGTTCTCGAAGACATTAAGAGCGGAAGGAGTTTTCCTACCCTGGAGCGCGCATACCAACGGGCGATCGGAAGTTCTCCTGATCGGCAGATTTTGCTACATCTTCTCGCGGAGCAACCTGAGGAGCGCACGTTGTTTGACGAGGACGTTGGTCGTGTCTTCCTGAAGAAGGTAAGGAAGGACGCCGAGGATCTCGATATTCAGTATATAGACCAGTTGCTTCCACGGCTCTTGGACGCTGCCTTTGGGCCAATCTTGACCCGGATACCAGAACGTCCCGGCATCTATGAATTTGTTAATCCCGTCTTCCGCTTATATGTGCGCCTGCGCCAGTTTTAAGGTGTAGGTCAGTGGATAGAGATGAAAAAATAAGCCCAACAATTGCTTGCAGCGGATCGTCAACGGCGACGCCGTTGACGCCCGCTGAAGGCCGTCGTTATGCCAGTACGGGGTCCGCAGATGTTCCGCTTCAATCAGCTCGTGGATGACTACTATCGGCGCGCAACAGATGACGAGTATGCGCGCCTGCGTGGGTGGGAGTTCCTTTGGGATCATCTTCAGTCGATGAATTCATGGAAGAGCATCGCCTCTCCGAGGAACCTAGAGACATCCGCCCTTCATCTTGGGTTCTATCTCGCGAACTGGGGTATGTTTCGCGGTTCGTCTAAACTGTTGAATGTGAACCTGGAGTTCTTCAAGAAGCTCACGGCGCGGCTGTTCAATGAGATCGATACGGAAGTATGGAACCTCGCCCTGTCCGACTTTACTGAGGATAACCAAGAGGCAGTGCGGGCTTTCGACGAAGCGCTCATCATGATTAGGAGCTTCGGCGAAGGTCGTGTGTCTTGGACTGAAACTCTAATCACCAAGATCTTGCTCGGGGTGTGGGGTGAGTGCCCGGCGCGGGACCAGTATTTCAATAAGGGATTCTCTTCATTCCTTGAAAACAGAGACTACGGACGGCAGCCGTCCACTTCTGGGCGCTATTTCGTGTATCTCAATCGTATCCGTGTTTCGGAGAGGTGGGAGTTACCAGCGATCAGAACACAGGCAGGAAACGACTATGCCCCAGGTAAGCTCATCGACATGGCCTTCTTTCAATATGGCGAAGCGGTGGCATAACCGGGCGCTCCATCGAACGCCGAAAGGGCTAGCTCCTTTTCGGCGACGCTGATCTCCACCTTAGAAGTAAGAAGGAGTAACCACCATTGAAATTCTTAGCTACCGTCATCTCCGGGGTAATCGTTGGTGCCTTAGGTGTCTACTTTACTCTGGATTGGCAAGAGGAAAGCTTGAGCTACAGCGTTACTTCGCCAGCAAAGTTCGGAGACATTAACTACCAAAATATCAGCATCCAGAACTCTGGTTGGAATCCGGCTACGAATGTCAAGCTGCACATTGAGCATCCAAGCATTAAGTTCGCCAACACCCAGTCGAAAACTGCGTTGAAGGACTTGTCTCAGGAGAAGAATGGTATTGCGAGCGTAGAGAGAATTCGCCGCGATGAGACGGTTACGATTTCTCTTGCATACGAAGGTCAACCACTTTTTTGGAGTGAGGTAACGATCGCCTCTGACCGAAGTATCGCAAAGCAAGTCGAAGTCGACGATGACAAGGAGTTTCCCGCGTGGGCCAAGATCCTGCTCATTGTGCTAGGGTTTTGGTTCACGTTGGGGGTGCTCGCCAGCATCTCTATTCCTGCCTACAAAGACTACGTGAAGCGAGCAAAGGAAGCGCGGGCTGCTGCGAAAGTGCAATGACTTCTAACAATCGCTTTGAGTCCGACGGCTTGCCCTTCCGTTGCGCGTCAGGGCAAGCCGCGGCTCAAGCGAAACGTTAGAGATACTGCGCACACCTGGAGCAATTGGCGATTATGGGAAATAGTGGGGGAGCAGCAGCCAATTCCGGCATTGACTTTCAGCAGCGTGTTGCAGCCTTGGTAATGGCGCATGTCATCGCTGACGTGAAGGACTTCACCTCTGTGAATCTTGGAGGTGTCATTGATGTAAGGGAAATGCGATTTGAGACAAACGATTGCATAGACGACTTGGTTATCGTTTCCGATCAGGGTCGCACCTATATTCAAGCAAAACACACCCTTAGCCTTTCGGAAAAGGTCGATTCAGAATACTCATCAGTATTAAAGCAATTTGTTGCACAGCATTTGGCTTGTGGCTCGGACTCCGATTCCTATGTGATCACCACATCATCTGGAGCATCGCGACGAATTACGAAGGAGCTCCGAAAGCTAACAGAAGCAGCTCGCCTCAATGAAGAATCGAGCGACGACAATCCATTAACACTCGCTGAAATGGATGTTATTGAAAAGACCAAGAGGCTGCTAGAAGCACATTTTTTCGAAAAGACTGGCTCAGCAATGCCAGGCAGCGAGTTCAGAAAACTCTTCAAAAAAATCCGCGTTGCAATAGTTGACATTGAAGATGGCGCTCCCTTAGAGGCAGCCGTTCTGACTTTGTTGTCAGGGAAATCGAATATCTCCCCAGTGCTACTGTGGGGAAGTCTGATTGCACTTTGCTTGTCCTTAGCTAAAGACCGTCTTTCCATCGACAAAGCCGCGCTGATGCAAAGAGTGGGGCGGTTTATTGGCCCTCAGAACCGTACGATGGCTAACGAGGCGGCTAGAGAGTATTTCAGCCTTCAATGCAAGGGTAAGTTTTCTGCCGGGCGTGAAGTACTACTTGTTAAGGCCCCCTTTCCCGACGCTGATTATTTGATCGTTGAGCTTTATCGCTTCGAAGACGACGGGCAAAAACGTGTCAGGTTTTTCGATGGCAAGGTTGAACTTCTAAACGGAGAAACTTTGGATGTCATACATCGTGCCTCGACATACATTGGAATCGAACGCTTTATCGAAGAACACGCAGATAGGTTTTCTGAGGCACGAATAACGCTTATCCCGATTAACTCAGAGACCAGCCCCGAAGATGAACCGTATGTCAGGGCACATGCAGAGTATTCCGCTCGGCTAGCCGAGTCGTTGGAAGACCCGCTTAAATGCCTTCACTGTGGAGACCCAGTATCCGAGGACTCCTCCCCCGTTATTGAGATTGAAGAGGAGGGCATGGAGCATGCGGTCGGCATCGTGCATAGAAAGTGCATGCGCACCACCGACCGAGTTTTGGGCCTAATAACACACGATCTGTTTCGTGAAAATAAGCTTCTCAAGAATTTCGACTATGTCCGGTGGTTTCTTCACGCCCCTCGTGGTCAGGGTCTATTTTCCGCAGCAGCTCACATTAGCAATCGTGTTTTTCCGATAGCATGGAAGCCAGACTACAACCGAATATCTAAGGGCTCGTGGTGCGTCAGAGTCATGCTTGAAGACGGAAGTGCAAGGTATGTTCATGAGCGTGGAAAGGTCGTTAGGTATTCTGAAGCTGAAGCCTGCGCAATTGCAGATCACTTCAACGTTCAATTCGACGACGCAAGAAGCAAGAAAGACCCGTGGTGCTATACCTCTGAACAAGAGAGGTTTGGAACTTACTCGACCGCCCTTCAAGTAATGACAGCCGATGAAACTTGCATTATGTGCAGTAGCGCGACAGCCGCACGTTACACACAAGCTATAGAAAATGCATACTCGTCTTCCGAGAACTTCTATGCGCCTCTTGTAATTCTTCTGGAAGAAGAGTCGGGACTCCCGATTTCGTTTGCTGGCGCGATATTTCTTATTACCAACCCACTTCGATTAGAAAGATTTGTTGATAACTGGAGGAAAGCAGGAATTGAATTGCCTGCTTTTGTTACTTCAACAATCGGATCTGACGACGAATTTGATAAGTTCGTACGAAAAGTCAAGGATGATGGGGTAGGTGTCCTCGTTGACCCGATGCTAAACATGTCAGGAGAACTTACCAGCGGGCTCGTCGTTGAAAACTATTACGATCTTGTCAAAAATGCACATCGAATCTCTAACTTTTCATTCCACCGGACTTGCGCGAAAAGCCGCGCAGGCCGGTGAATTCAGACGTTAGAACTCGTCCGTATGTTTCGCCTGTACTTTCTGCCAGCCTTGCTGTTTGTTATAAGCGCGCTTCTTTGTCTTGTGACTTACTTTGCAATTTTTCTCTCACTTGCAGCAGCCATGGCTATTGTCTTGATCATGTTTATTAAGGCTCCTCGCTCAACACAGCAACGCCTGCGATCATTTTCACCTTCACCAAGCAAGCATTCTGCAATTGCTCTCCTAGTTGCGCCATTCATTGCAGTTGCGCTAGCCACGATCCAGATGCTGTTAGGGTGAATCCTCCAATGAATCAAATCCGTTCTAACACTACGCTCCAAGGGACGCGCCGCAAGCGGTGCGCCCCTGAGCTTCGACGTTGGGCCTCCCATCAAACTCGGAGACAAATTTGCTAACAACAGTAACTACTACAGTCCTCGGCGCGCTATGTGTTGCCGCCGTTCTGGCCACTGTAAAAAGTCGGTGGCTGTACGTCATTGCGCCGAAGTTGTATCTAAACACTCCAATCAGTGACGGCCAAATAATATCTATCAACATCTTCAATGCTGGCCTCACAGCAGAGGAAGACGTTGCCGTTACATTCCGGCAAGCATGCAAATTTGAACTGATTGGTACTTCAAAAAGCACGTTGGTTGTGAACGGAAAAACCCTCTCCGTTCCAAAACTTTCAAGACTTGAATCCATAACGATCGTATTGCTCATAGAAGGGAAAGCGTTTGATCCGATAGACATAGAAAGCATCGAATCAAAGTCAACGAAGGGCAAAGTCGTCGAGAGCAAGGAAAAGGCTACCGCCATATGGCAGCACGTCATTGTTATACCCATTCTTATTCTGTTTCTGGCGGTGCCATTCTTTTTTGGTACCTTTGTTGGCGCAGAAATGAAAGTCTCTGCATTCGCCTATCTCAATGACAAGTTAGAAATATTCGGACAGAGCAAGCAGCTTGCGGGATTCAAGACTTCTTTGCGAGAAACTCGCGCCGACAAGAAATTCGAAGGGGCTATTAGAGATTCAAAGATCTCACTGGAAACGATAGAGGTTGTTAGACGAGGAGATGTGCTAACAATAACTACAAAATTGTCAAACAATACCAAAGAGCCACTTATGGTTGAGGGCTACCTCAAGAGTTCTGCCGGCGACAAGGGCCCTTTGAGCTTTTGGGATGGGCGAGTAGAGAGTTTTGCGCTGGCCCCTGGCGACAAGAAGACAGTAAAGCAAAAAGCATTTCTCCCGGAGTCACTTTCGGCAAAGATCATTGAAAACACATTCTCACTCGATAGCCTGTCAGGGGACTCTCTGAGGGTCTCGCAGATAATGGAGTTCAACTAGTGCCCAACAATCGCTTCGAGAGGGACGCTCCGCCAGCAAGCTTCGCTCGCTGTCTTCGCGCCCCTCAAGCTAAACGTTGAGCATCTACGGACCACCGACTGCCCCCTTCCGCAGCCTCGCCAGGCTTCTGCCGATTTGACTCTTCCTGCCTACGGAACGCACGTCATGGACATCCCCCGGATATTCAACATCACGGAGAGCGCGCACCGCATCCATAACCCGTTCACGCCGGAGAAGTTCGCCACCCTCGGTGCAGCCTTGCGCCTTCAGCCAGGGGACCGGGTTCTGGACCTCGGCAGCGGCTCCGGCGAGATGCTGTGCACCTGGGCACGCGACCACGGCGTTGTCGGCACGGGCGTCGACATGAGCCAGTTGTTCAGCGAGCAGGCGAAGCGCCGCGCGGAGGAGCTGGGGGTGGCCGACCGCGTGGAGTTCATTCATGGCGACGCTGCCGGTTACGTCTCCGACGAGAAGGTCAGCGTGGCGGCTTGCGTGGGAGCGACCTGGATCGGCGGAGGTGTGGCCGGCACGATCGAACTGCTTGCGCGAAGCCTGCGCAGCGGCGGGATCATCCTCATCGGCGAACCTTACTGGCGGCAGTTGCCGCCGACCGACGAGGTGGCGAAGCTGTGCCAGGCGACTGCCCTCTCCGACTTTCTGGTGCTGCCGGAATTGATCGCCTCTTTCGGCCGCCTGGGCTACGACCTTGTTGAGATGGTGCTGGCCAACCAGGACGGCTGGGACAGATACGAGGCGGCCAAGTGGCTGACCATGCGCCGCTGGCTGGAGGCCAATCCCGATGATGAGCTGGCCGCAGAGGTGCGCTCCAGGCTGAGTTCGGAACCCGGGCGCCATGCTGCGTACACGCGCGAGTATCTGGGCTGGGGCGTGTTCGCGCTGATGCCGCGGCCTGGCCTCCAGCAGGCCTGACGATTCGATCCGGTTGGCGCCGCTGCGCGGCGCGGCCTTTTCCAGGGGCAGCCCTTCATGACGACTCTCATCCTTGGCGCAACAGGCGCAACGGGCCGCTTGCTGCTTGCCCAGTTGCTTGAGCGTGGGCAGCACGTGAAGGTGATCGTCCGCTCGCCCGATTCGCTGCCTGCCGCCATCCGACGCGATGACCGCCTGGTCGTGATTCAGGGAAGCATCCTTGAACTCGGCGATGAGGCAATGGCCGAACACGTCAAGGGCTGCACGGCGGTGGCGTCCTGCCTGGGTCACACCCTCGATCTGAAGGGGATCTACGGACAGCCGCGCCGCTTGGTGACCGAGGCGACCGCCCGGCTGTGCAATGCCATCAGGTCGAACGCGGCCAGTACGGCCACGAAATTCGTGCTGATGAATACCGCGGGAAACAGCAACCGGGACCTGCAGGAGGCGGTATCGTTCGGCGAGCGGTGTGTCATCGGCCTGCTCCGCCTGTTGCTGCCTCCCCATGCGGACAACGAGAACGCGGCGGACTACCTGCGGGAGCACATCGGTCTGCACGACGAGGCGATCGAATGGGCTGTGGTGCGCCCTGACACGCTGATCGACGAGGACCGCGTCACGCAGTACGAGGCGCATCCCTCGCCCACCCGAAGTGCGATCTTCAACGCCGGCAGGACCAGCCGGATCAACGTTGCGCACTTCATGGCCGACCTGATCACCGACGGCGCCGTGTGGAACCGCTGGAAGGGGATGATGCCGGTGATCTACAACAAAGGTTTTTCGTAACAGGGGTACCGATTAATGGAGCCGCAGGAATGAGAAGAGCCCTCCCCGCCGCGCTGGTCGCGGCGCTGTCCCTCGGCTGCGCGACGCCGCAGCCGGCAGCGCAGGGCGAACCCACCGGCGAGCGCCGCGTGCGCTATGCCTGCGACAATGGCGAGGAACTGGAGATGCGCTACTTTCCGCTGCAGGGCGTGGGTGTGCTGGTGCGCAACGGCGTGCCGGTGGAACTGCAGCAACAGCCAGCCGCGTCGGGCGCGCGCTACACCAACGGACCGACCACGGTGCACGGCAAGGGCGACGAGTTGCTCGTGCTGATCGGCCGCATGGCGCCCATCACCTGCCGGGCGCGCTGAACCGGCGCCGCGCCCCCTTGCCCGAGAGCTTTCCTTTGACGATACACACCATGCACGACACACCCTCCATGATCACGCCCTTCCAGGCGCTGGCCTGTCCGCTCTGCAGTGCGCCGCTGCAGCGCGAGGGCGCCAGCTGGCGCTGCGGCGCGGGCCATTGCTTCGACATTGCCAGCCAGGGTTACGCCAACCTGCTGCCGGTGCAGCAGAAGCGCTCGCGCGATCCGGGCGACAGCAAGGAGATGGTGGCCGCACGCCGGCGTTTTCTCGAATCCGGCGCCTACCAGCCGATTGCGGCGGCGGCCAGCCGTGCGGTGCTGGCGGGCCTCGCGACCGACACGGCTGCGGCCTGTCTGGATGCGGGCTGCGGCGAGGGCTACTACCTGCGCCAGCTGGCCGCGGCGGCGCAGGCGCGCGGGCAGGCGCTGCAGGTGCTGGGGCTGGATATTTCCAAATGGGCGGTGCTGGCCGCGGCAAAGCAGGACAGGCGCGGCGGCTGGGTGGTGGGCAGCAATGCCCGGCTGCCGGTGCTCGCCGGCACGCTGGACCGCGTGCTGTGCATGTTCGGCTTTCCGGTCTACAGCGAATTCGCGCGGGTGCTGAAACCCGGCGGGGAACTGCTGCAGGTGGATGCCGGCGCGGACCATCTGCGCGAGTTGCGCGAGATCATCTACCCTGCCCTGAAGGCGGAGAAGGCGGCCGCGCCGCCGGGCGCGCCGGGGTTCGAAGCGCTGGCCGACGAGCGCCTGAGCTTCGCCCTGGAACTGGAGGGTGCGCAGCCGATTGCCGACCTGCTGGCGATGACGCCGCACCTGTACCGCGCCAGCGCGGAAGGGCGCGCGCGCGCCGCCGCCCTGACCCGCCTGAAGCTGACCGTTGATGTGCGGCTGGTGCGCCTCGTACGCAGCGCCCTGCGCTGAGCGCCGGCAGCCGCACGGCACCGGCGCGGACGCGGGGCATACGGAGGAATGCGATGAACACGGTACTGAGCGCCACCCAGGCCGACATCACCACTCTGGCGCTGGACGGCATCGTGAATGCGGCCAATACCACCGTGCTGGGCGGCGGCGGCGTGGATGGTGCGATCCACCGCGCGGCCGGCCCGGATCTGCTCGCGGCCTGCCGCCAGCTGGGCGGTTGCACCACCGGCGACGCGCGCATCACGCCCGGCTTCCGCCTGCCTGCGCGCCACGTGATCCACACCGTGGGGCCGGTGTGGCGCGGCGGCGCGCATGGCGAGCCGGCCCTGCTCGCCGCCTGCTACTGGCGCTCGATCCAGCTCGCCAGCGGGCACGGCCTGCGCTCGCTGGCCTTCCCCTGCATCAGCACCGGCGCATACGGCTATCCGCCCGAGTTGGCCGCGCAGGTCGCGGTGACGACGGTGCGCGAGGCGCTGGCGGCGCATCCGGGGCTCGAACAGGTGATGTTCTGCTGTTTCGCCGCGTCCGACCTGCTCCTGTACCAGCGCCTGCTGGCCGGCGCGCCGGACTGAACGCACCGCACGGCTTGACCGCCTCCCGTTCATGCACTATGCATGAATGACGAACCCGCCGGATGGGCGGGCGTCACGCGACGGACAGGGAGGACGACGATGAGCATCGCAGTGGACAGCTTTCCGGCCGCGGCACCGGCCGACTACGGCAGCGTGCGCGCCGGCCTGCGCAATGGCGACGTGCTGATCTGTTCCGGTTCGGGCATCTTCTCCGCGATGATCCAGCAGGCCACCGGCAGCGTGTGGAGCCATGTCGGCTTCATCCTGCGGCTGGACGCGATCGACCGCGTGATGCTGCTGGAGAGCGTGGAACCGATCGGGGTGCGCACGGTGCGCCTGTCCAAGTATCTGGACAACTACGCCAACAACGGCAAGCCCTACCCCGGCGGCCTGGCGGTGATCCGCCACCGCCGCTTCGCCACGGAGGTGGGCGCGGCGCGCTTGTCCACCCTGGTGCAGTACGCCGTGGACCGCTTCGGCTACCCCTACGACAAGGACGAGATCGCCAAGATCGCCGCGCGCATCATGGCGTCGAAGATTCCCTTCACGCCGCGGCAGCGGCGGCGGATCCGCGCCGACGAGGAGTTCATCTGCTCGGAGTACGTGGCACGCTGCTACGAACAGGTCGGCATCGAGGTGAAGTGGAACCGCCGCGGCTTCATCGCACCGTCCGACTTTGCCGCCGACCCGGAATTCGACCTCGTCGCGGTGCTGCAGGCGCGCTGACGGAACAGCCGGCGCGCCACACGGTCGCACGGGTGATATCTTCGTCCCACCCCTCGTCCATACGACGCTCCCGCACCATGCGCCTGCCCCGCCTGTTCCTGCTCGCCTGCACCGTCCTGCTCCTTGCCGCCTGCGGCGAGGCGCCGCGCCACACGCAGCCCGCGCTGCCGCCGGGGGCCACCGTGCTGGTGGTGGGCGACAGCCTGGTGGCCGGCACCGGCGCCACGCGCGAACAATCCTGGCCGGCGGTGCTGCAGGCGCGGAGCGGCTGGAACGTGGTCAATGCCGGGGTGCCCGGGCATACCTCGGCCGATGCGCGCAGCCGGCTCGACGGCTTGCTGGACCAGCACCGCCCGGACGCGGTGATCATCGCCATCGGCGGCAACGACTTCCTGCGCAAGGTGGCGCTGGACACCACGCGCGCCAACATCGAAGCCATGGTGGCGCAGAGCAAGGCGGTTGCCGGGCACGTGGCCATCGTGGCGATTCCGGCGCCGTCGGTGGGCGCTTCGCTGTTCGGCGCGCTGGCCGACCACGGGGTGTTCGGCGAGATCGCGCAGGCGCACGCCGTTGCGCTGGTGCCGGACGCGGTGTCGCGCACCCTGTCGCGCGAGGACTACCGCGCCGACCGCATCCATGCCAACGCGAGCGGCTACGCCTTTCTCGCCGAACAGGTGGCCGAGGCGCTGAGCGAAGCCGGCTGGCTGCGCCACTGAACGCCGCCACCGGCGCGCGCAGCAGACCTTGCGCACATTCTCAGGCCATGCGCAGTTCGTCGACCAGGATCCACAGCGCGGTGGCGGCGAGCAGCGCGGCCATGCCGTAGTTGAACAGGGCCAGCGCGCGCGGCTCGCGCAGGCGGAAGCGCAGGCGGTCGCCGGCCACGGCCCACAGCGCGATGCAGGGCAGATTGACCAGCGCGCACAGCACGGCCAGCAGGAAGGCGGCATCCCAGCCCGCGCCGCGCGGCAGGAACAGGATGGCGACGTTGAGCACCATCATCCAGCCCTTCGGAGTGACCCACTGGAAGAGTGCCGCCCCGATGAAACCGAGCGGCCGCCCCTGCCCGCCCGCGCCGGGCTGCCCGGCATGCGCCTGCCGCCAGGCCAGCCACAGCAGGTAACTGCACCCGGCCGCGACCAGCAGCGGACGCAGCGCATCCAGCCACGTCATCACCCAGGCCAGCGCCCCGCCCACCAGCAGCACCTGTACGCCATGCCCGGTGCTGATGCCCAGCATGTGCGGCAGGGTGCGGCGGAAGCCGAAGTTCACCCCGCTGGCGGCGAGCATCAGGTTGTTCGGTCCGGGAGTGACGGACATCGTGGCGACATAGGTCATCAAGGGCAGGTCGAGCATGGCGGCGGGCTCCGGCATAGGCTTGCGGGATTCAATTCTGGACCGCTGCGCAGCCTGGTTACAGATGCAGCAGAACACATCTATACTGGAAACAGTTCACATCCAGCACCGCTGTAACCCGCCCACCCAGCCCGCTCTGTATCCCTCATGGAAGCCACCCAGACCCCGCTCTACCAGTCCCTTGCCGATGAACTGCGCACCGCCATGGGCGACGGCCGCCTGCCGGCCGGGGCGCGCCTGCCTTCGGTGCGCGAGGCCGCGCGCAGCCGCAACCTGAGCATCAACACGGTGCTCGCGGCTTATCGCCACCTGTAGGCGCGCGGCCTGGTGGAGGC
>JAUVWV010000005.1 GCA_030603925.1 Thauera sp.
ATCACCTTCGGCATCGGCCCGGCCGGCACCGGCAAGACCTATCTCGCCGTGGCCAAGGCGGTCGAGCGTCTTGTGAACGGTCAGGTCGATCGCATCATCCTGTCACGGCCGGCCGTGGAAGCCGGCGAGCAACTGGGCTTCCTGCCCGGCAACATGCGGGAAAAGGTCGATCCCTACCTGCGTCCGCTGTACGACGCGCTGTATGACCTGATGGGGCTGGAGCGTGCCGGCAAGCTGTTCGAGCGCGGCGCGATCGAAGTGGCGCCGCTCGCCTTCATGCGCGGACGCACCCTCAACCACGCCTTCATCATCCTCGACGAGGCGCAGAACACCACGCCCGAGCAGATGAAGATGTTCCTCACTCGCATCGGCTTTGGTGCCAAGGCGGTGGTCACCGGCGACCTCACC
Organism: Thauera sp.; assembly: GCA_030603925.1. Taxonomy (GTDB): domain Bacteria; phylum Pseudomonadota; class Gammaproteobacteria; order Burkholderiales; family Rhodocyclaceae; genus Pseudothauera. The sequence goes on from JAUVWV010000005.1 coordinate 409, forward strand.
CAGATCGACCTGCCGCGCGGCGCGAAGAGCGGGCTGCTGGAGGCGCGCGAGGTGCTGGCGCGGGTGCGCGGCATCGCGTTCACCGAATTCCAGAAGGAAGACGTGGTGCGCCATCCGCTGGTGATGCGCATCGTCGAAGCCTACGATCTGCAGGCCGCGCGCGAGGCGCGTGCCAAGCAACGAGACAAGGAGCGTACGCATGGCGAAGAGTCCGGCCAGCCCGAAGATCACCGCGATTGATGCCGACGGCAGGCGCAGCCGGGTCAAGGCCGAACGGCTGGAAGTCGATTTCGGGCGCGGACGGCGCCTGGTGCTCGATTTCCCGCACATGGCCTGGGGAGACCTCGATCTGGAGGCCGAATCCGAGGACGGTACGCCTGTCATCAGCGTGCAACCGGGCGCGTGCAACCTGCTCACCCTGCGGGTCGACGTGCATCATGAGATGGTGCCGGTCGAACTCGGTGAACTGCCCGCGCTGACGCGCGCACCGCAACTCGGCCTGGTGGTGCAGAAGGCACTGAGCGATGCGGAGCGCGCGCAGGCGCCGAAGAAGCACCGCATCCGCCGTTGGGCGCAGGCGGCGCTGCGGCGCGACGCCGAGGTGACCATCCGCCTGGTGGGCGAGGAGGAAGGGCGCGCGCTCAACCGCGATTTCCGCGGCAAGGACTACGCCACCAACGTGCTGACCTTCGTCTATGGTGAAGGGGAGCACATGCCTGATGAGTCGGCGGATGCCCCGCTGAGGGGCGATCTGGTGCTGTGCGTCCCGGTGGTGGTGCGCGAAGCCGCCGCCCAGGGCAAGGTGCTGGAGGCCCACTACGCCCACTTGGTGGTGCATGGTATGCTGCATTTGCAGGGTTTCGACCACGAGTCGGAAGCCGATGCGGCGGTGATGGAAGCACTTGAAACGGAGATTCTGGGCGGGCTCGGCCATGCCGACCCGTATGCCTGAAAGGACCCAGGCGCCCGCGTGAGGCGTCAGGCGTGGCGCAGGGCAGCACGATTCGTGCTTGCGCTGTGCACCCCTGACTCCTTACCTGCCACCCGACATGGACAGTTCCCCTAGTAGACCCTCATTACTCGAGCGACTTTCGGCCCTCCTGACGCGCGAACCGGAAGATCGCGAACAACTTCTCGCGCTGCTCCATTCGGCCTTCGAGCGCAATCTGCTCGACGCCGATGCCCTCTCGATCATCGAAGGCGCCCTGCAGATGTCCGACATGCAGGTGCGCGACGTGATGATTCCGCGTGCCCAGATGGACGTCATCCATCTGGACGACCCGATGGACAAGATCGCCGCCTTTGTCATCGACACCGCGCACTCGCGCTTTCCCGCAGTGGGCGAAGGCAAGGACGACGTGGCCGGCATCCTGCTCGCCAAGGATCTGCTGCGCTACTTCGCCGGGCGTGAGTTCGACCTGCGCGACATGCTGCGTCCGGCGGTCTTCGTGCCCGAATCCAAGCGCCTCAACGTGCTGCTGCGCGAGTTCCGCGTCAGCCGCAACCACATGGCCATCGTGGTCGACGAGTATGGCGGCGTGGCCGGCCTGGTCACCATCGAGGACGTACTCGAGCAGATCGTCGGCGACATCGAGGACGAATACGACTTCGACGAGGCCGGCGACAGCATTCGCCTCGATGCGCAGGGGCGCTACCGCGTAAAGGCCACCACAGAGATCATCGATTTCAACACCGCTTTCGACACCCATCTCTCCGACGAGGAGTACGACACCGTCGGCGGGCTGGTGATCCGCCAGCTCGGCCGCCTGCCCAAGCGCGGCGAGAGCATCGTGGTCGATGGGCTGAAGATCCAGGTGCTGCGCGCCGACAGCCGGCGGGTGCATACCCTGCTGGTCGAGCGCAGCGTCGTACCGCCGGAGATCGTCGGCGGCTGATGCGCGCTCCCCTGCTTGCGGCCTTCCTTGCCGGTGCCGCTTCGGTACTGGCCTACGCCCCCTTCGGCCTGTTTCCGTTCGCCGTCGCGGCCCTTGCGGTGCTTGCCGCCTTGCTCGGGCAGGCGCAGGGCAGCCGGCGTGGCTTTCTGCTGGGCTTCGCCTGGGGGCTGGGGGCCTTTCTGGCCGGTGTCTCCTGGCTGTATGTGGCGCTCAACCGCTACGGCGGCATGCCAGCCCCGCTCGCGGCGACGGCGATCCTGCTGTTCTGCGCGGTGCTGGCGCTGTTTCCGGCGCTGGTCGGCGCCTCCTTCGTCCGCCTGCGCCCGGCCGGGGGGCTCGCCCGCATCGCCCTGTTCGCCGGCCTCTGGCTGCTCGGCGAGTGGCTGCGCGGCTGGGCGTTTACCGGCTTTCCCTGGCTCTCGCTGGGGTACAGCCAGACCGCCCCCAGCCCCCTCGCAGGCCTCTTCCCCTTGCTCGGAGTCTACGGCGTGGGCGGTGCGCTTGCCGTGCTCGCCGGCTTGCTGGCCTTCGTGCCCTGGCGCAACCCGCCGCGCGCGCGCGCGGCCACGCTGGCGGCCGGCGCATTGCTGCTGAGCGCCTTCGGGCTGGGCCGCGTGGCGTGGACCGAGCCGGCGGGTGAGCCGCTGCGCGTCGCGCTGCTGCAGACCAACATCGAGCAGGGCCTGAAGTGGCAACCCGAGCGCCTGCTCGACTGGCTGGATACCAACCTCCGCCTGGTGGCGGAAAACCCCGCGGAGTTGGTCGTCCTGCCTGAGACCACGCTGCCCCTGCTGGTCGAGCAGCTGCCCGACGGCTATCTTGCCCATCTGCAGGCGCGCATGCGCGAGGTGGGCGGCGATCTCGTGCTGGGGGTGTTTACCCGAGATGCGCAGGGGCGCATCTACAACGCCGCGATCAGCACCGGACGCTCGCCCGAGCAGTGGTACGCGAAGCGTCACCTGGTGCCGTTTGGCGAGTATTCGCCGCCCCTGTTCGGCTGGTTCTACCGCCTGGCGGAGATCCCGATGTCCGACCAGAGCCGCGGGCCGGCCCGCCAGGCGCCGATGGTGCTCGGCGAGCAGCGTGTGGCGCTGAACATCTGCTACGAGGATCTGTTCGGCGCCGAACTGCTCCATGCCTTGCCCGAGGCCACGCTGATGCTCAACCTGTCGAATCTGGCCTGGTACGGCGACTCGCTCGCCCAGCCGCAGCATCTGCAGATCGCGCGCGCGCGGGCGATGGAGACCGGGAGGCCGATGCTGCGTTCCACCAATACCGGGATGACCGCGCTGATCCAGCCCGACGGCCGGGTGGCGGCCGTGCTGCCCGCCTTCGAGCAGGGTGCCTTGCATGCCGAGGTGCGTGGCTACCGCGGCCTGACCCCCTATGCGCGCTGGGGCGACCGCGCGGCGCTGCTGCTCGCCGCGGCCGGCGTGCTGTTCGCCGTGGCGCGCCGGTGGCGGCGGACCGCCGCGCACGGGTAGCGTCGAACCCCGCACGCCGGGAATTCCCAGTAAAATCCACCTCTTTGCGTTCGCAGCGCGGCATATGCCGCCCGAGACCATGACTGCACACAAACCCACCTTCCAGCAAGTCATCCTGACGCTCCAGCAGTTCTGGGGCGATCGTGGATGCGTGCTGCTCCAGCCCTCCGACCTCGAAGTGGGGGCCGGGACCTCGCACACCGCCACCTTCCTGCGTGCCATCGGCCCGGAGCCTTGGAATGCCGCCTACGTGCAGCCCTCGCGCCGCCCCAAAGACGGCCGCTACGGCGAGAACCCCAACCGCCTGCAGCACTACTACCAGTATCAGGTGGTGCTCAAGCCCTCGCCGCTCAACATCCAGGAGCTCTACCTGGACAGCCTGCGCGCGCTGGGCATCGACCCCAACGTGCACGACATCCGCTTTGTCGAGGACGACTGGGAAAACCCCACCCTGGGCGCCTGGGGCCTGGGCTGGGAGGTATGGCTGGACGGCATGGAAGTCACCCAGTTCACCTACTTCCAGCAGGTCGGCGGGCTGGACTGCAAGCCGGTGCTGGGCGAGATCACCTACGGTCTGGAGCGCCTGGCGATGTACCTGCAGGGCGTGGAGAACGTCTACGACCTGACCTGGGCGGTGTACCCGGACGGTTCCAAAGTAACCTACGGCGACGTGTTCCACCAGAACGAGGTCGAGCAGTCGAAGTACAACTTCGAGCACTCGAATGTCGACTTCCTCTTCTCGCTGTTCGGCAACTACGAGTCCGAGGCCAAGCGCCTGATGGAGGCGGGCCTGGCGCTGCCCGCGTACGAAATGGTGCTCAAGGCCGCGCACACCTTCAACATGCTGGACGCGCGCGGCGCTATTTCGGTGACCGAGCGTGCCGCCTACATCGGCCGCATCCGCAACCTGTCGCGTGCGGTGGCGCAGGCCTATTTCGAATCCCGTGAAGCGCTCGGCTTCCCGATGCTGAACAACAAGGAGGCCGTGTGATGAGTGCCACCCCCCATCGCGCGACCCTGCTGGTCGAGCTGCTCACCGAGGAACTGCCACCCAAGGCCCTGCCGCGCCTGGGCGAGACCTTTGCCGCGAAGATCGCCGAAGGCCTCAAGGCCAAGGGGCTGGCCGCCGTCGATGCCGCCAGCCGCAGCTTTGCCAGTCCGCGCCGCCTTGCGGTGACCGTGGCCGGGGTCGCCGGCGAAGGCGCGGCGAAGGAAGTCACCGAAAAGCTGATGCCGGTCTCGGTGGCGCTGGATGCCGAAGGCAAGCCCACCCCTGCGCTGCTGAAGAAGATGGAAGCCAAGGGCATCCCGCTGGAGGCCGTGGCCGGCTTCGAGCGCCGTATGGACGGCAAGGCCGAGGCCCTGTTCCACACCGCGCTGGTGCCCGGCGCAAAGCTTGCCGAAGTGCTCTCCTCCATCGTGCAGGACGCGGTGAAGGCGCTGCCGATCCCCAAGGTGATGCGCTGGGGCGATGGCGATGCCACCTTCGTGCGCCCGGTGCACAAGCTCACCCTGCTGCACGGCGCCGAGGTGGTGCCGGGCCGCGTGCTCGATCTCGATGCCGGGCGGACCACGCGCGGCCACCGCTTCATGAGCCGCGGCGACATCGATATCGCCACCGCCGAGGCCTACGAGCCCACCCTGCTGGCCGAAGGCAAGGTGATTCCCTGCTTCGCCGAACGGCGCGCCAACATCGAGGCGCAACTGGTGGCCGAAGCCGCCCGCCTGGGCGCGCAACTGGGCGAGTACGCCGACCTGCTCGATGAAGTCAGCGCGCTGGTCGAGCATCCCACCGTGTACGTGGGCGAGTTCGAGGCCGAATTCCTCGCCGTGCCGCAGGAATGCCTGATCCTGACCATGCGCGCCAATCAGAAGTATTTCCCGCTGTTCGACGCGCAAGGCCGCTTGCAGAACCGCTTCCTGATCGTCTCCAACATGAATGTGGCCAACCCGGTGAACATCGTCGCCGGCAACGCCCGCGTGGTGCGCCCGCGCCTGTCGGACGCGCGTTTCTTCTACGAGCAGGACAAGAAGCAGAAGCTCGCAGCCCGTCTGCCGCGCCTGGCGCCGGTGGTCTACCACAACAAGTTGGGCAGCCAGCTCGAACGCGTCGAGCGCCTGGAGGCGCTGGCCGGCGCGATCGCCACACAGCTGCATGCCGATGCCGGCGCCGCGCAGCGCGCCGCGCGCCTGGCCAAGGCGGATCTGGTCACCGACATGGTGGGCGAATTCCCCGAACTGCAGGGCATCATGGGACGCTATTACGCGCGGGCCGACGGCGAGGGCGAGGTGGTGGCCGACGCCATCCAGGCCCACTACCAGCCGCGCTTCGCCGGCGATGCGCTGCCGGCGGGCAACGTCGCCGCGGCGGTGGCGCTGGCCGACAAGCTCGATGCGCTGGTCGGCTTCTTCGGCATCGGCATGGTGCCCACCGGCGACAAGGACCCCTTCGCGCTGCGCCGCGCGGCGCTGGGCGTGCTGCGCATCCTGATGGAAACGCCGCTGCCGCTCGAATTGCCCAAGCTGATCGACACCGCTGCCGCCGGCTTCAAGCCCGGCCTGCTGACCGCCGACGGTTTTGCCGCACAACTGCAGGAGTTCATGCTGGAGCGCCTGAAGCACCTGCTGCGCGGTGATGAGACCGGCGCCGGGTGCGAGCTTGCGGTGATCGATGCGGTGCTGGCGCTCAAGCCGGCGCGCATCGACCTGGTGCCGGCCAAGCTCGCCGCCGTGGAGGCCTTCCGCGCGCTGCCGGAAGCCGATGCGCTGGCCGCGGCCAACAAGCGCATCGTGAACATCCTGAAGAAGGCTGAAGGTGCACCGGGCGAACCGGACCTCGCCCTGTTGCAGGAGGAAGCCGAGAAGGCGCTCTTCCATCAGGTGGTGGACGTCGCCCCGCTGGTGCGCTCGCACGTGGATAACGAAAACTACACCGAGGCGTTGTGCGTGCTGGCCGGGCTGCGCGATGCGGTGGACCGCTTCTTCGACGACGTCATGGTGATGGCGGAGGAGCCGCTGACTCGCGCCAACCGTCTTGCGCTGCTCAACCAGCTGGCCGGGTTGATGAACCGCGTCGCTGACATCTCCCGCCTGTCCGCCTGAGGCCGCGCCGTGAAGCTGATCATTCTCGACCGCGACGGCGTCATCAATCACGACTCCGACCAGTTCATCAAGTCGCCGGAGGAGTGGAAGCCGATCGCCGGTTCGCTGGAAGCCATCGCCCGCCTCAACCAGTGGGGCTGGCGGGTGGTGGTGGCCACCAACCAGTCCGGGGTCGGGCGGGGCCTTTTCGGCATGGACACGCTCAATGCGATCCACGAGAAGATGGTCAAGAGCCTGGCGCAGGTCGGCGGGCGGCTGGATGCGATCTTCTTCTGTCCGCATGCGGCGGACTCGACCTGCGACTGCCGCAAGCCGCGGCCCGGCATGCTGCAGCAGGTCGCCGAGCGTTTCAACGTGCCGCTGGACGGCGTGCCGGTGGTGGGCGACAGCCTGCGCGACCTGCAGGCCGGCGTGGCGGTCGGCGGCAGGCCTTACCTGGTCCTGACCGGCAAGGGCCAGCGCACGCGCGAGGATCCGGACTTGCCGCCCGATACCGCGATCTACCCGGATCTGGCGACCGTGGTCGCGGATCTCACTGCCTGACGCAGCCTCCTCTTCCTGCCCTGCCCGGATAGCCGATCACCGTGTTCGTCCTACGCTCGATTCTGTTCGCCCTGGTGCTGGCGGTGGTCACGCCGCCGTATGCGATCTTCGGATTCCTGACCTTTCCGCTGCCGCCGCGCCTGCGCCACCGCATCATCACCTCTTGGGCGCATGTGGTGCTGTGGTTCGTCTGGCACCTGCTCGGCATCCGTTACCGCGTGATCGGGCGCGAGAACATTCCCGCCGGGCCGGCGGTGATTCTTTCCAAGCACCAGTCGGCCTGGGAAACCATGGCGCTGCAGGCGATCTTTCCGGCGCTGTGCTTCGTTCTCAAGCGCGAGTTGCTGCGGGTGCCGTTCTTCGGCTGGGGGCTGGCGCAGATTCCCGGCATCGCGATCGACCGGGCGGCCGGCAAGGACGCGCTGTCACAGGTGGTGGAGCAGGGCAAGGCCCGGCTCAAGGAAGGTTACTGGGTGGTGGTGTTCCCGGAGGGTACCCGCGTGGCGCCGGGTGCGACCCGGCGCTACAAGGTCGGCGGGGCTTTCCTGGCGCGCCGCGCCGGGGTGCCCGTGGTGCCGGTGGCGCACAACGCCGGCGAGTTCTGGCGGCGCAATGCCTTCTTCAAGCGCCCGGGCGAGATCGTGGTCAGCATCGGACCGGTGATCGAGGTCAAGGGCAAGAAGGTCGAGGCGATCAACGGCGAGGCCGAGCAGTGGATCGAGGGCGAGATGCGTCGCCTGTTCCCGCACCACTACGCGAACAGCGGCGGCGAGGCGGTGGTGCTGGACGAGCGCTGAACGACGCGCGGGGCGAGCGGCATCGCTTTGCCGGGGGAGTGCGAACTGCCGCCGGAAATGAAAATGGCCCCGCCGAGGCGGGGCCATTTACTTGCGCCTGAGGAGATCAGGCGGCCTTCTTGGCGGCGGTCTTGGCGCCGGTGCTGACGGCCTTCACGGTGGCGTTGGTCGCGGCGGCCACGTTGGCTTCGGCGATCTCGGCAACCTGCTTGGCAGCCTTGCTCATGCTGTCGTAGGCGCTGTTGGCGGCGGCGATGGCGGACTTGACGGCAGCCACGGCGACGTCGGAGCCAGCCGGGGCGGACTTGGCAGCCTTGTCCAGCGCGGAGGCGACGCCCTTGTTCAGCTCGGCAACCTGGCCTTCCAGCAGCTTGGAGACTTCTTCCTGGCTCTGGGAGGTGATTTCATACACGTTGCGCGCGTAGGCCACGGCCTTTTCGACCAGCGGCTGGGCCAGCGAGGCTTGCAGGTTGATCAGTTCCTGGGCGTCCTTCACGGCCAGCAGGGCCTTGGTGTTGGCAACGCCGTCTTCCAGGATGGAGCGGGCGGTGTTCAGGTTCAGCGCAGCCAGACGCTCGGCGCTGGCGAAGGCGGTGTTGGCCAGGGTCAGCAGGGTTTCGATGTTGGCCTTGTTGGAGGCGGCGAACTGCTCGGGGGTAGCAAACATTTGGATCTCCTTCGATGGATTCGGACCTGATTCAGTGCAACCGGCACACAGTGGGTTTGTTGCGGTGCATCATGCCCCCGATTATAGGAGACAGAGTCATCAAGTCAAGCACTGGCTTGTGCATCGCAGCATCCTGTTTCAATTATCAGATTCAATTGCTTACAGGTTGCTGACGGGTGGGCGTGCTGCGCGCCGTCGGAGAACCCTGGTTACCCGTTCTGGGTCGTCAGTGCCGTGCGGCGCGCAAGCGCAGCATGCGTTGCCGGGCGCGTTAACGAAAACAGCCGGCGCGCGGCCGGCTGTCCCGCGGGCGAGCGTGGTTCAGCGGTGCTTGAACTCGGGCTTGCGCTTTTCCACGAAGGCGGCCATGCCTTCCTTCTGGTCTTCCAGCGCGAAGGCCGAGTGGAAGACGCGGCGCTCGAACAGCAGGCCCTCGTTGAGGCTGCCTTCGAAGGCGCGATTCACGGATTCCTTGATCATCATCACCACCGGCAGCGAGTAGCCGGCGATCGTTTCGGCCGCCGAGAGGGCTTCGTCGAGCACCTTCTCGGCCGGTACCACGCGGGCCACCAAGCCGGCACGTTCGGCTTCGGCCGCGTCCATGAAGCGGGCGGTCAGGCACAGGTCCATCGCCTTCGCCTTGCCGACCGCGCGCGGCAGGCGCTGGGTGCCGCCGGCGCCGGGCAGGATGCCCAGCTTGATCTCGGGCTGGCCGAACTTGGCGGTATCGGCGGCGATGATCATGTCGCACATCATCGCCAGCTCGCAGCCGCCGCCCAGGGCGAAGCCGGCCACTGCGGCGATCACCGGCTTGCGGCAGGTCTTCACGCGCTCCCAGTTGCGCGTGATGTAGTCGCCCTTGTAGGCGTCCATGTAGGAGAAGTTCGCCATCGCGCCGATGTCGGCGCCCGCGGCGAAGGCCTTCTCCGAGCCGGTGATGACGATGGCGCCGATACCTTCGTCCGCCTCGAAGCCGTCGAGGGCGTGACCGATTTCATCAACCAGGGTGTCGTTGAGTGCATTCAACGCCTTCGGGCGGTTGAGCGTGATCAGGCCCACGCGGCCGCGCGTGTCGACGACGATGTTCTCGTAGTTCATGCAGTCTCCTTGCTGTCTTGCCTGTTACAGGGTCATTGTTGTGCGCCGCCGTCGGGCGTCTCGGCAGCCTTCGGCTGGATCACCGCACGCACCCGCCCGCCGGGCTGTGCGTTGCTGCCGGGGGCTGCGGTGACGACGTAGTTCTCGCTCAGTGCGTCGTACTCGATGTAGTTGCCGCGCACTTCGTCGCCGCCGCTCTTGACCCGGGCGCGCACGAACAGCTTGGCGCGTTCGGTGCGGCTGTCGTACTCGATGCGCTCGGCTTCACCCTCGACATACTCGTTGGTGCCCTCGCGCCGCTGGCGGAAGGTCGCCAGGCGGTTGCCGCTGGCCGTGGCGACGCCGTTCTGGAAGCCGTCGGCGCCCTGGGTGACGACGAGCTTGTCGCCGCGGATCTGCAGCGAGCCCTGGCTCAGGATCACGTCGCCTTCGAAGATGTGGGTCTTGCTGCGGTCATCCACGGTCACCAGATTGGCCTCGATGTTGACCGGCTGCTGGCGGTCGGCGCGCTCGGCCAGTGCCGGGGTGGCAAGCAGGGCGAGGGCGAGCAGGGTGGTGCTGGCTTGAAGTCTCATGGCTGGTTCCGTCCGCTGCGCGGCATTGTGGCGTTGACCCTGCCGGTGAGCTGCAGGGTTCCGAACAGATTGTCCGCGCGCATCCCCTGGCCGTGGATCACCGTGCTGCCGCGCGTGAGTACCACCGGCATGTCGCTCGCCGCGCGCTCGTCATCGGGCCACACGGTGAGGGTCTCGGAGGCAAAGGTGCTGTCCGCTTCGCCGGGGGCGCCGCTGCGCCGCCCGCGCACGTCGCCGCGCAGCAGGATTTCCTCGCCCTGGCGGTAGGCCTCGCCGTGGGCGGCCACCAGGTGTACGGTCGGTCCGCCGGAGTCGTAGCGCAGGCGCGGGTTGGTCAGTTCGGTGACGTCGGTGTGCGGATAGTGGACGATGCGGTCGGCGAGCAGTTCGTAGCGCTGCCGGCCGCGCTCGTCGAAGCTGATCAGGCGCGTGCCCTCGGCGCTGAAGTCCGGCTTGCCGCGTTCGACCACCGGCGCCCGTGCTTCCTGCGGCGCACTGACGCGCGCCAGCCAGAGCGTGCCGCCGGCGAGCAGGGCGAGGGCGACGACGGGCTACAGGTGGTGGGAGGGAATCGCCATGTCGGTCAGGCCGGAGAGGGAGCAGGCATGGCGTTCGCGCGAGTCGGGCAGGCGAGCATCCGGCCGCCGACGGCGAAACCCGTCAGGCGGATACCGGCCGGGGGGCGCAGGGCAGGCATCAGATCACCTTCGCCAGCATCAGGTCGTGGGTGGTGAGGGCGCCGATGAGGCGGCCCTCGGGGTCGATCGCCAGCAGCTGGCTGATGCGCAGGCGCTCCATGATCTCGGCGGCCTCGACTGCCAGGGCGTCGGGCGAGATGGTGCGCGGCGAGCCGCTCATCACCTCGGCCAGGCGGGCGCTGCGCACGTCGCACCCGCGCTCCAGCGCGCGCCGCAGGTCGCCGTCGGTGAAGATGCCTACCGGGTGGTGTGCGGCATCCACCACCGCGATCATGCCCATGCCGCCGCGCGTCATCTGCAGCAGCGCGTCCTGCAGGCTGGCATCGGCGGCGAGCGCCGGGACCTTGTCGGCCGGGCGCATCACGTCGCGCACATGGGTGAGCAGGCGGCGCCCGAGTGCCCCGCCGGGATGGGAGCGGGCGAAGTCGTCCGCGCCGAACCCGCGCGCATCGAGCAGCGCTACGGCCAGCGCGTCGCCCAGCGCGAGCGCCGCGGTGGTGCTGGCCGTGGGGGCGAGGTTGAGCGGGCAGGCCTCTTCGCTGACCCCCGCGTCGAGGTGCACGTCGGCCTCGCGTGCGAGCGGGGACGTCGGGTTGCCGGTCATCGAGATAAGCCGGGCGCCCTGGCGCTTGACCAACGGGACGATGGTGAGCAGTTCCTCGCTCGAGCCGGAGTAGGACAGGGCAATCACCACGTCCTCCGGGGTGATCATGCCCAGGTCGCCGTGCGCGGCTTCGGCCGCATGCACGAAGTAGGCCGGGGTGCCGGTGCTGGCCAGGGTGGCGGCCAGCTTGCGGGCGACATGCCCCGACTTGCCGATGCCGGTGACGATCACCCGTCCGTTGCGCTGCAGGATCAGCGCCACGGCACGCTCGAACTCGACGCCCACCCGCTCGGCGAGGGCGGCCACGGCGTCGGCCTCGATGCGCAGCACCCGGCGCGCGAGCGCGGCAGCGCCTTCGGCTGTGGGGGCGGGATGGGGTCGGTTCATCGTTCGGATGGGTATGGTGGGCGGGCGGCGCGCCCTGCTGTTTACGTGTGCGTAAAGCCGGCAAAGTATAGCAGAGCGGCAGGTTGCCGATCGGCAGCCGTGCGTCCGGCGTGCAGGCCGATGGCGGTGCGTGGCGCCGTCCTGTTGTGTGCGATGCAACACCGTTACAGGTCGAATGTTGCAGCTCTGCTAAAATCGCGCGTTTGATATTCCGAACCGGAACCGGCTGGCCCGTGACCCAAACCCGTGATGACAACCTGGTGTGCTTGCGCGATGTCCGCTTTGCCTATGGCGAGCGGGAGATCCTGCGCGGCATCGATCTGTCGGTGCGGCGCGGGCAGGTGGTGGCCATCATGGGCGGCAGCGGTTGCGGCAAGACCACGCTGTTGCGCCTGATCGGCGGGCAGTTGCGCGCTTCTGCCGGCAGTGTGGAAGTCGAAGGGCGGGAGCTCTCCGACCTGTCGCGCGACGCGTTGTACGCGCTGCGCCGGCGGATGGGGATGCTGTTCCAGTTCGGGGCCTTGTTCACCGACATGTCGGTGTTCGACAACGTGGCCTTCCCGCTGCGCGAACACACCAACCTGCCGGCCGACCTGGTGCGCGACCTGGTGCGCCTCAAGCTCAATGCGGTCGGTCTGCGCGGTGCGGAGGCGCTCAACCCGGCGGAGCTGTCCGGCGGCATGGCGCGGCGGGTGGCGCTGGCGCGCGCGATCGCGCTCGATCCGATGCTGATCATGTACGACGAGCCCTTCGCCGGACTCGACCCGATTTCGCTCGGGGTGATCGGCCAGCTGATCCGCCGGCTGAACGACGCGCTCGGCGCCAGTACGATCATGGTTACCCACGACATCCACGAATCGCTGGAGATCGTCGATTACGTGTATTTCGTCTCCGACGGACGCATCGTCGCGCAGGGTACGCCGGAGGAGATTCGCGCCTCGGCCGACCCCTTCGTGCATCAGTTCGTCCATGCCGAGGCGGACGGCCCCGTGCCCTTCCACTATCCCGGACCGCCGATTGCCGAGGTCCTGCTCGGCGGAGAGACCCGATGAGCGCGCTGCCCGACATCTTGCGCAGCATCGGCGCCCGTACCGTGGAAGGCATCTGGCGGCTGGGCTTTGCCGCGCGCTTCTTCGTGCTGGTGCTGCTCTATTCCGGGCAGTCCTTCCGCCGGCTGCATCTGACGATACGCGAGCTGTATTTCTCCGGCGTGCTGTCGCTGCTGATCATCCTGGTGTCCGGTCTGTTCGTCGGCCTGGTGCTCGGCCTGCAGGGCTACGAGACCCTGCAGCGCTTCGGTTCCAGCGACGCGCTCGGCGTGCTGGTCGCGCTGTCGCTCACCCGCGAGCTCGGGCCGGTGGTCGCCGGCCTGCTGTTCGCCAGCCGCGCCGGCTCGGCCGTGACCGCCGAGATCGGCCTGATGAAGACCACCGAGCAACTGAAGGCGATGGACATGATGGCCGTCAGCCCGATTGCCCGGGTCGTCGCCCCGCGCTTCTGGGGCGGCGTGCTGTCGATGCCGCTGCTCGCCGCGCTGTTCACCGCGATGGGGATCTTCGGCGGCTGGCTGATCGGGGTGGTGTTCATCGGCGTGGATGACGGTGCCTTCTGGTCGCAGATGCAGGCCGCGGTGGATTTCCGCTATGACGTACTGAACGGTGTGATCAAGAGCGTGGTGTTCGGTATCGCGGTGTCGCTGATTGCGGTGTTCGAGGGCTATGACTGCACGCCCACCGCCGAGGGGGTGTCGCGTGCGATCACCCGCACGGTGGTCAGTTCGGCGCTTGCCATCCTGGCGCTCGACTTCGTTCTGACTTCCTTCATGTTCCGGGGCCAATCATGAGCCGTACAGCGCTCGACCTGTGGGTCGGCTTCTTCGTCGTCATCGGCGCTGCCGCGCTGCTCTTCCTGTCCTTCAAGGTGGGCAGCTTCTCCGGCTTCAACTCCGGCCCCAGCTACGTGCTGCAGGCGCCTTTCGACAACATCGGCGGGCTCAAGGTGCGCGCCCCGGTGAAGAGCGCCGGGGTGGTGGTCGGACGGGTGTCGGAGATCAGCTTCGACGCCGAGACCTACCGCGCGGTGGTCCGCTTCACCGTGGATGCGCGCTACGCGTTTCCACGCGACACCATCGCCACCATCCTGACCTCCGGGCTGCTCGGCGAGCAGTACCTCGGGCTCGATGCCGGCGGCGATATCGACATGCTGAAGGATGGCGATACCGTGCAGATGACCCAGTCGGCGGTGGTGCTGGAGAAGCTGATCGGGCAGTTCATGTTCGACAAGGCTGCGGAATGAGTGGCCGGATGAAGCGAGGAGACGGCGACATGCCCGTGACGAAGACCCCCGGCGCGCGGCGCCGGCTTGCCGCCCTGGCCTGTATGGCGTTGCTGGCGAGCGGCTGTGCCGGCGCGCCGCGCAACCCGGACGATCCGCTGGAAGGCTACAACCGGGCGATGTTCTCCTTCAACGACGGGGTGGACCGTACGGTGATCAGGCCGGTCGCGCAGGCCTACGACACGGTGGCGCCGACGCCGGTGAAGATCGGCGTGGGCAACTTCTTCGGCAACCTGGCCGACCCCTGGATCGGCCTCAACAACATGCTGCAGGGCAAGCCAGGCGAGGCCTTCTCGGACTGGATGCGCTTCCTGTTCAACAGCACCTGGGGCATCCTCGGCCTGCTCGACATCGCCAGCGAGGCCGGTCTGCCCAAGCACGACGAGGATTTCGGCCAGACCCTGGCGGTGTGGGGCGTCGGCGACGGCGCCTACGTGGTGCTGCCCTTCTTCGGCCCGCGCACGATGCGCGATGCGGCAGCCACCCCGCTCGACCTCACCGGCGACAGCCCTCTGCGCATCGATCACGTGCCGACGCGCAACAGCGCGCGGGCTCTGCGCATCACGCATGTGCGCGCCACCCTGCTGGGTGCCGACCGCACGCTGGAGGAGAGCACCTTCGACAAGTACGCCTATGTGCGCGACTTCTATCTGCAGCAGCGCCGCTACAAGATCCACGACGGCAATCCGCCGCTCGAGTACGAAGATTTCAACGGTGCCTCGCTGCCGCGTCCGGCCGGCGGGGTGGCCGATGCGGCGGCCGATGCCGCGCTCAGCCGGCTCGAACTGATCGATCCCACCGCGGTCGGTCCTTTGTCGGCCGCTCCGGTCAACCATCCGCAAAGGTGACGCCCATGAAAGCGCTTGCCCTCAGTTTCTGCCTGTTCCTTACCGCCCTGCTGCCGGCGCATGCCGCGGTGACGCCGCCCGACGTGCTGGTGCAGGAGGTCACCCGCGAGGTGCTGGAGATCGTCCGCAAGGACCGCGACATTCAGAGCGGCGACCCGGCCAAGGTCAATGCCCTGGTGGAGGCCAAGGTGCTGCCGCACTTCAACTTCCGCCGCATGACCATGCTCGCCGTGGGGCGCGACTGGCGCGAGGCCACGCCCGAGCAGCAGGCCCGCCTGATCGACGCCTTCCGCACCCTGCTGGTGCGCACCTATTCCAATGCGCTGACCCAGTACCGCGACCAGAGCATCGAGTTCCGCCCCTTGCGGGCCGCGCCCACCGACAACACCGTGCAGGTGCGCACCGAGGTGCGCCAGCCCGGGGCGCAGCCCATCGGCATCGACTACACGCTGGAGCGTACCGACGCCGGCTGGAAGGTGTTCGACGTGGTGGTGGCCGGTGTCAGCCTGGTGACCAATTACCGCGGCACCTTCAGCCAGGAGATCCGCAGCGGTGGCATCGACGGCCTGATCCGTTCGCTGCAGAACCGCAATCGCCAGCTCGACCCGGGCTCCGCGGGCGCATGATGCGCATCGACGGCGAGGTGCTGCGCCTGCAGGGCGAACTCACCATGGCCACCGTCGGCGCGCTGCTTGCCGACGGCCGGCGGGCGGTGAGCGAGGCCGACCGGGTGATCGACCTGTCGGCGGTGACGACCGCCGACTCGGCGGCGCTGGCCCTGCTGTTCGACTGGTTGCGCAGCGCGCGTGCCGCCGGCCGCGGCTTTGCGCTGCGCGGCATGCCCGCCGGTCTGCAGAGCCTTGCCGCACTGTATGGCGTCGATGCCCTGTTGCCGCAGGACGCCTGAGCCGCCGATGTCGCTGCCCGCCATCCGCGTCTGCGCGGTCACCAAGCATTACGGCGCCTTGCAGGCGCTCGCCGGGGTCGACCTGGAGGTTCGCCAGGGCGAGTTCTTCGGCCTGCTCGGCCCCAACGGGGCCGGCAAGACCACGCTGATCTCGGCGCTCGCCGGTCTGGTGCGGCCGGATGGCGGCACCCTGGAGGTGATGGGCCACAACGTGGCCAGCGACTACCGCAACGCGCGCCGTGCGCTCGGCGTGGTGCCGCAGGAGCTGGTGTTCGACCCCTTCTTCAGCGTGCGCGAGCTGCTGCGCATCCAGTCGGGCTACTTCGGCATCCGCGGCAACGACGACTGGATCGACGAGATCCTCGCCAGCCTGGACCTCACCGCCAAGGCCAACGTGAACATGCGCGCGCTCTCCGGCGGCATGAAGCGCCGCGTGCTGGTGGCCCAGGCGCTGGTGCACCGCCCGCCGGTGATCGTGCTCGACGAACCCACCGCCGGGGTGGACGTGGAACTGCGCCAGGGCCTGTGGGCTTTCGTGCGCAAGCTCAACCGCGACGGCCACACCATCGTACTCACCACCCACTATCTGGAAGAAGCCGAAGCGCTGTGCGGGCGCATCGCCATGCTCAAGGCCGGTCGCGTGGTCGCGCTGGACACCACCGACAACCTGTTGCAGCGCTTCGCCACGCATTCGCTGCGGGTGCGCCTGGCCGAACCGGCGGCCGGGGTGGCGCTGGGCGGGGCGGCCGGGGAGGGCGGCTGGGTGGATTTCGCCTTCGACAGCTACGCCGACGTGGAGTCCCTGCTGGCCCGTCTGCGCGAGGCCGGCGCGGGCGTGCAGGAGATGCAGTTGGGCGAACCCGACCTGGAGCGGGTGTTCGTGGAGGTGATGCAGCGTGCCTGAGATGCGCGAATCCGCCCTGACCGGCTTCCGTACCCTGCTCTACAAGGAAGTGCTGCGCTTCTGGAAGGTGAGCTTCCAGACCGTGATGGCGCCGGTGCTCAACGCGCTGCTGTTCCTGCTGATCTTCTCCCACGTGCTGGACCGCCATGTCACCGTGTACGGCGAGATTGCCTACACCAGCTTCCTGCTGCCCGGGCTGGTGATGATGTCGCTGCTGCAGAACGCCTTTGCCAACAGCTCGTCCTCGCTGATCCAGAGCAAGATCACCGGCAACATCATCTTCGTGCTGCTGCCGCCCCTGTCCTGGGGCGAGTTCTACGCCGCCTACGTGATCGCCTCGGTGCTGCGCGGGCTGTTTGTCGGCGCGGGCGTGCTGCTGGTCGGGCTGCCCTTCGTCGAGCTGTCCTTCGCCTATCCGCTGTGGATCCTCGTCTTCGCCCTGCTGGGCGGCGCCATCCTCGGCTCGCTGGGGGTGATTGCCGGCATCTGGGCGGACAAGTTCGACCAGCTCGCAGGTTTCCAGAACTTCCTCATCCTGCCGCTGACCATGCTCTCCGGCGTGTTTTACTCCATCCATTCCCTGCCGCAGCTGTGGCAGGACGTCTCCCACGCCAACCCCTTCTTCTTCATGATCGACGGCTTCCGCTACGGTTTCTTCGGCCAGTCCGACGTGTCGCCGTGGTTGAGCCTGGCGGTGGTGGGCGTATCCTTCGTGCTGCTCGCGGCGCTGACCCTGGCGATGCTCGCCCGGGGCTACAAGCTGCGGGCCTGATTCCATACAGAGAGTTCGGCAATGTTTCCAGCAGAAGAAATCAAGCGTCTGATCGAGGCCGGCATGGCCTGCGACTACGTCAACATCCAGGGCGACGACGGTGTGCACTTCACCGGTATCGTGGTCAGCGCCGCCTTCGAGGGCATGCCGCGGGTGCGCCAGCACCAGGCGGTGTACGCCACCCTCGGCCGCCTGATGGGCAACGAGATCCACGCCCTGCAACTGCAGACCTACACCCCGGCGAAGTGGGCGGACGTGCGCAAGGATCTGGACCTCTGATGGACAAGCTGCTGATCGAAGGCGGCAGCCGCCTGTCCGGCGAGGTCGCCATCTCCGGCGCGAAGAACGCCGCGCTGCCCATTCTGTGTGCGGCGCTGCTGACCCGCGAGCCGGTGACCTTCACCAATGTGCCGCAGCTCAACGACATCGGCACCCTGCTGAAGCTGATCGCGCAGATGGGCGTCAAGGTGGAGCGCGATGTTGCCGCCGGTACGGTGACGCTGGATGCCGCTGCGCTGGACAATCCGGTCGCGCCCTACGAGCAGGTCAAGACCATGCGCGCCTCCATCCTGGTGCTGGGGCCGTTGGTGGCGCGCTGCGGCGAAGCGCGGGTCAGCCTGCCCGGCGGCTGCGCCATCGGCGCGCGCCCGGTGGACCAGCACATCAAGGGACTGCAGGCGATGGGCGCCGAGGTGCGCGTCGAGCACGGCTACGTGCATGCCACGGTACCGCGCCTGAAGGGTGCGCGGCTGTTTACCGACATGGTCACGGTGACCGGCACCGAGAACCTGATGATGGCCGCCTGCCTGGCCGATGGCGAAACCATCATCGAGAACGCGGCGCGCGAACCCGAGGTGGTGGACCTGGCCAACTGCCTGGTCTCCATGGGGGCACGGATCAGCGGCGCCGGCACCGACGTGATCCGCATCCGCGGCGTGGAGCGCCTGCACGGCACCACCCACCGCATCATGCCGGACCGCATCGAGACCGGCACCTACCTGTGCGCCGCTGCGGCCAGCGGCGGCGAGATCCGCCTCACCAACACCTCGTCCTGCTACCTGGATGCGGTGATCGACAAGCTGATGGACGCCGGCTGCGAGTTCGGCCTGGAGCGCGACGCGATCCGCCTCAGGGCGCCGCAGCGTCTCAACGCGGTGAGCATCCGCACCGCGCCCTATCCCGCCTTCCCGACCGACATGCAGGCGCAGTTCATGGCGATCAACTGCGTGGCCAGCGGTGCGGCGATGATCCGCGAGACCATCTTCGAGAACCGCTTCATGCACGCGGTGGAACTGCAGCGCCTGGGCGCGGACATCCGCATCGACGGCAACACCGCGGTGGTGCAGGGCGTGGCCCGCCTGGAGGGCGCCACGGTGATGGCCACCGACCTGCGTGCTTCCGCCAGTCTGGTGATCGCCGGCCTGGTGGCCGAGGGCGAGACCGTCATCGAGCGCATCTATCACCTCGACCGCGGCTACGAACGCCTGGAAGACAAACTCGCCGCGCTGGGCGCGCGGGTGCGCCGGCTGGCCTGAGGTGGATGGCCCCCAGGCCGGGCCGCTGCCGGCCGGCGCGGCCCCTCGGGAGCGCGCAGTCCCACGCGCGATCGTCGTCGGCGGCGGCCCGGCCGGGCTGATGGCCGCCGAGGTGCTGGCCGCCGGCGCGGTCGAGGTCGACCTCTACGACGCCATGCCCTCGGTGGGGCGCAAGTTCCTGCTCGCCGGGCGTGGCGGGCTCAACATCACCCATTCCGAAGCGCTGCCCGATTTCCTCGCGCGCTACGGCGCGCGGCGCGCCTTCATCGAACCGCTGCTGCAAGCCTTCGGTCCGCAGGCCTTGCGCGAATGGGTGCATGGGCTGGGTGTGGACACCTTCGTGGGCTCCAGTGGGCGGGTATTTCCGGTTGGCATGAAGGCCGCGCCGCTGCTGCGCGCCTGGCTCGCGCGCCTGCGCGCGGGCGGGGTGCGTATCCACGTGCGCGAGCGCTGGATGGGGTGGACGGCGGACGGCGCGCTGCGCTTCGACGGGCCCACCGGCGGGCACGACGAGCGTGCCGATGCGGTGGTCTTTGCGTTGGGCGGCGGCAGCTGGGCGCGCTTTGGCGCCGACGCGCGCTGGATGGCGCCGTTTGCTGCACGCGGCATCGCGCTGGCGCCGCTGCGCCCGGCCAACTGCGGGTTCGACCTGGCCGACGGCTGGTCCGAGTTCCTGCTCGAACGCCATGCGGGGCAGCCGCTGAAGAATGTCGCCCTGTCCTTCGTCGATGCGCAGGGCGTGCGCCACACCCGCGCCGGCGAATGCCTGCTGACCCGCAGCGGGCTGGAAGGCAGCCTGATCTATGCGCTCTCCGCGCCCATGCGCGACGCGCTGGAGGCCGCCGGCAGCCTGCAGATCGAACTCGACCTGCTGCCCGCACGCGACCTGGACTGGGTGGCCGCGCAACTCGCCCGCCCGCGGGGCAGCCGCTCGCTGGCCAGCCACCTGCAGGGCAAGCTGGCACTGGCGGGATTGAAGAGCGCGCTGCTGCACGAGGTGCTGGGCCGTCCGCTGCCCGCCGCGCCGGCGGCGCTGGCGGCTGCCATCAAGGCACTGCCGCTGACGCTGTCGGCCACCCGGCCGCTCGACGAGGCCATCAGTACCGCCGGCGGGGTGCTGTGCGAGGCGCTCGATGCGCAGTTGATGCTGCGTGAGCTGCCCGGCGTTTTCTGTGCCGGCGAGATGCTGGACTGGGAAGCGCCTACCGGCGGCTATCTGCTTACCGCCTGCCTGGCCAGCGGCCGGGTGGCGGGGCAGGGGGCGCTGGCCTGGCTGGCGCAGCGCCCGGACTGATCAGGCGGCGGGCTGTTCCACCGCCATCACGCGGATGCGGATGGCCTTGCCCTCGGGGCCGATCCAGTCGATGCTCTGGCCGGTGGACAGGCCCAGCAGGGCACTGCCGGCAGGGGAGAACACCGAGACCTTGCCGCCGTCCTGGCTGGCTTCATGCGGGTACACCAGGGTCAGGGCGTACTCGCGTCCGCTCACTTCCTCGCAGAAGCGTACCTGGCTGCCCATGCTGATCACATCGCCGGGCATGTCCTCCGCTTCACGCACGTCGGCACGGGCGAGTTCGTCGCGCAGGCCGTCCAGGTCGTTGCGGCTGCGCGCGTTGGGCGCGTGCAGCAGGCCTTCCAGGCGTTCCAGGTCGGCGGAGGAGATGATGATTTCGGGCTTCATGGCAGGGTCTCTCGCAGGAGGGCTCCGGGTGTCGGTACGAGTCTGAAAAAGTAAAAACGGCTGAACCGCCGCATGCGGTTCAGCCGAGCGCACAAGGCTAACAGAAGCCGCGCCGGGTTACAATGTGCGCCACTTTGCAATCCCGAGGCGCCTCCGTGTCCAGCATCACCCTCGCCCTGTCCAAGGGCCGCATCTTCGAGGAAACCCTGCCGCTGCTCGCCGCGGCAGGCATCGAGCCGACCGACAATCCGGAGAGTTCGCGCAAGCTCATCATCGGTACCAACCGTCCCGACGTGCGGCTGGTGATCGTGCGTGCCACCGACGTGCCGACCTACGTGCAGTACGGCGCCGCGGACCTGGGCATCGCCGGCAAGGACGTGCTGCTCGAACACGGTGGTGCCGGGCTGTACCAGCCGCTGGACCTCAATATCGCGCGCTGCCGGCTGTGCGTGGCGGTGCCCAGGGGCTTCGACTACGCCGCGGCCAGCAAGCCGGGCGGGCGCATCCGCGTGGCCACCAAGTACATCAACAGCGCCAAGGCCCACTTCGCCGCCAAGGGCATGCATGTGGACCTGATCAAGCTCTACGGCTCGATGGAACTGGCGCCGCTGGTCGGCCTGGCGGACGCCATCGTGGACCTGGTGTCCACCGGCGGCACGCTGCGTGCCAACAATCTCGAAGAGGTCGAGGACATCATGCCGATCAGCTCGCGCCTGGTCGTCAACCAGGCCTCGCTGAAGCTGAAGCGCGAACTCATCCAGCCGGTGCTGGATGCCATTGCCGGAGCGGTGAAATGAGCCAGACCGTGCGCAGGCTGGATGCCCGCGAAGCCGAATTCCTGTCCACGCTCGACGCCCTGCTGGCCTTCGAGGCGGAGGCCGACGAGCGCATCGACGCCGCGGTGAGCGAGATCCTGCGCGCGGTGCGCACCACCGGCGACGCGGCGGTGATCGAGTACACCCGCCGTTTCGACCACCTCGAGGTGTCCTCGATGGCGGCGCTGGAGCTGCCGCACGCCGAACTGAAGGCGGCGCTCGATGGCCTTACCGTCGAGCAGCGCGAGGCGCTGCGCATCGCCGCCGACCGCGTGCGCCAGTACCACGAGCGGCAGAAGATCGACTCGTGGTCCTACCAGGAGGCCGACGGCAGCGTGCTCGGCCAGCAGGTCACCGCGCTCGACCGCGTCGGCCTCTACGTGCCGGGCGGGCGCGCCTCCTATCCCAGTTCGGTGCTGATGAACGCCATTCCGGCCAAAGTGGCCGGGGTGGGCGAGCTGATCATGGTGGTGCCCACCCCGCGCGGTGAGAAGAACCCGCTGGTGCTGGCCGCCGCGGCGATCGCCGGTGTGGACCGGGTATTCACCATCGGCGGTGCGCAGGCGGTGGCCGCGCTGGCCTACGGCACGCAGACCATTCCGCAGGTGGACAAGATCGTCGGCCCGGGCAACGCCTATGTGGCCGAAGCCAAGCGCCGGGTGTTCGGCACCGTCGGCATCGACATGGTGGCCGGCCCCTCCGAGGTGCTGATCATCTCCGACGGCAGCGGCAATCCGGACTGGGTGGCGATGGATCTGTTCGCCCAGGCCGAGCACGACGAACTGGCGCAGTCCATCCTGCTGTGCACCGATGCGGCCTTCATCGACGCGGTGGCGGCCGCCATCGAGCGCCTGCTGCCAACCATGCCGCGGCGCGAGATCATCGCCAAATCGCTCGCCAACCGCGGCGCGCTGATCCATGTGGACAGCCTGGAGCAAGCCTGCGCGATCGCCAATCGCATCGCGCCGGAGCACCTCGAGCTGTCGCTGGAAACCCCCGAACCCTGGGTGGAGAAGATCCGCCATGCCGGGGCGATCTTCGTCGGTCACCATTCGGTCGAGGCGCTGGGTGACTACTGCGCCGGGCCCAACCACGTGCTGCCGACCATGCGCAGTGCGCGCTTTTCGTCGCCGCTGGGGGTGTATGACTTCCAGAAGCGCACCAGCATCGTGCACATCTCGGAAGCGGGTGCGCAGATGCTGGGCAAGGTCGCTTCCATTCTCGCCCACGGCGAAGGCCTGCAGGCCCACGCACGCTCTGCGGAGATGCGGCTCAAGAACTCTTGAACGTCCGGATCGCGGCCAAGGCCGCTCCTACAGCGAAACGGTCACCGGCCGCGTGTAGGAGCGGGCTTGTCCGCGATCAATTCGGAGTTCAGCCCAACAGTTCGCCGAGCACGCGCACCAACTGGCCGCACTGCGCGTCGGTACCCACGGTGATGCGCAGGAACTGGTCGATGCGTGGCGCCTTGAAGTGGCGTACCAGCACCGCGCGGTTGCGCAGCGCCAGGGCGAGCTCGCCGGCGTCGTGCTGCGGATGGCGGGCGAAGACGAAGTTGGCCGCCGACGGCAGTACTTCGAAACCCAGTCCGGCAAGGTCCGCGCTCAACTGCTCGCGGGTGGCGATCACCCGCCGGCAGCTCTCGCGGAAATGCGGTTCGTCCTCCACCGAGGCCACCGCGCCGGCGATCGCCATGCGGTCGAGCGGGTCGGAGTTGAAGCTGTTCTTCACCCGTTCGAGTCCGGCGATCAGGTCGGCGTGGCCGATCGCGTAACCCACCCGCAGGCCGGCCAGCGAACGGCTCTTGGAGAAGGTCTGCACCACCAGCAGGTTGGGGTAGCGGTTCACCAGTCCGACCGCGCTCTCGCCGCCGAAATCGACATAGGCTTCATCCACCACCACCACGGCGTCCGGGTTGCCGGCCACCACCCGCTCGATGTCGGCCAGCGGCAGCAGGCGGCCGGTGGGGGCGTTGGGGTTGGCGATGATGATGCCGCCGGCGCGCTCGTCAGCGTGCGGCAGGTAGTCGTTGGCGCGGATCGCGTAGTCGTCGTCGAGCGGGATCAGGCGATGGCCCACACCGTACAGACCGCAGTACACCGGGTAGAAGCTGTAGGTGATGTCGGCGAACCACAGCGGCCGCTCGTGGCGCAGCAGGGCATGGAAGGCGTGCGCCAGCACCTCGTCCGAGCCGTTGCCGACGAAGACCTGCTGCGGCTCGACCGAGAAGCGCGCGGCGAGCGCCGCCTTCAGGCGGTCGGCGTTGGGGTCCGGGTACAGGCGCAGGCTGTCGGTGACTTCCATGCGGATGGCCTGCAGCGCCTTGGGCGAGGGGCCATACGGATGCTCGTTGGTGTTGAGCTTGACCAGGTTGTCGATGCGGGGCTGTTCGCCCGGTACATAAGGGGTCAGGCCGTGGACCACGGCACTCCAGTAGCGGCTCATTTCTCGGGTACGAAAGGTTGGGGGGGCGGCCTGCCTGTTGCAGCAGGATTCTGCGGCGATGGTATCATGGCCCTTGTTCATTTCCTTTGTGCCACGCACTGCGCCATGCGGCAAGCCGACGTCACCCGCGATACCCTCGAAACCCGCATCTCCGTCCGCATCGACCTGGACGGCACCGGCAAGGCCGTGCTGGCTACCGGCGTGCCCTTCTTCGATCACATGCTCGACCAGATCGCCCGCCACGGTGCGATCGACCTGGAGATCAAGGCCGAGGGCGACACCCATATCGACGACCACCACACGGTGGAAGACGTCGGCATCACACTCGGCCAGGCCTTCGCCAAGGCGCTGGGCGACAAGAAGGGCATCCGTCGTTACGGTCATGCCTACGTGCCGCTCGACGAGGCGCTGTCGCGCGTGGTGATCGACTTTTCCGGGCGGCCCGGGTTGCACTACTGCGTGGACTACACCCGCGCGCGCATCGGCAACTTCGACGTGGACCTGGCGCGCGAGTTCTTCCAGGGTTTCGTCAATCATGCCGGCGTCACCGTGCATGTCGACAACCTGCGCGGCGACAACGCCCACCACCAGTGCGAGACCATCTTCAAGGCCTTCGGGCGTGCGCTGCGCATGGCGGCCGAGCGTGACGAACGCGCCGCCGGCATCGTGCCTTCCACCAAGGGCGCGCTCTGACGCCTGTTCCGATACCTCTAGAAGCGAGATTCCAGTGATGACCAAGGTGGCCATCATCGACTACGGCATGGGCAACCTGCGTTCCGTCGCCAAGGCGATCGAGTACGTCGCAGGGGGTGCCAAGGTGGCCGTCACCGCGGACCCCGACGTGGTCCGGCGTGCCGAACGGGTGGTGTTCCCCGGTCAGGGGGCGATGCCCGACTGCATGCGCGAACTCGAGACGCGCGGATTGCGCGCGGCGGTGCTCGAAGCGGCGCGCGACAAACCTTTTCTCGGCATCTGCATCGGTCAGCAGATGCTCTTCGCGCACAGCGCGGAAGGTGACGTGCCCGGTCTGGGCATCCTGCCCGGCGAGGTCGTGCGCTTTGACGATGCGCGCATGGTCGGTGCCGACGGCATCCGCCTGAAGGTGCCGCACATGGGCTGGAACGAGGTCTGGCAGGCCGCACCCCACCCCCTGTGGGAAGGCATCGCCGATGGCGAGCGCTTCTACTTCGTGCACAGCTATCACGTGGTGCCGGCCGAGTCCGCGTTGATTGCCGCCAGCACGGACTATGGCGTGCGCTTTACCAGTGCGGTGGCTCGGGCTAATATCTTTGCGGTCCAGTTCCATCCGGAAAAGAGCGCCGCAGCCGGCTTGCGCCTGCTTTCCAACTTCGTCGGCTGGGCGCCCTGAACGGCCTGCCGCGCGAACTTCCATACCCTTCCACTCTAGTCTTCACTACCCGGTATGCTGCTGATTCCCGCCATCGACCTCAAGGACGGCCACTGCGTTCGCCTCAAGCAGGGTGAAATGGAAGATGCCACGGTGTTTTCCGAAGAGCCCGCGGCGATGGCCCGGCACTGGATCGACCAAGGCGCGCGCCGCCTGCATCTGGTCGACCTGAATGGTGCCTTTGCCGGCAAGCCCAAGAACGAAGCCGCCATCCGTGCGATCTGCGAGGAGGTCGGCGACGACATCCCGGTGCAGCTCGGCGGTGGCATCCGCGACCTCGATACCATCGAGCGCTACCTCGACAACGGCATCTCCTACGTCATCATCGGAACCGCTGCGGTGAAGAACCCGGGCTTCCTGCATGACGCCTGTGGCGCCTTCCCCGGGCACATCATCGTCGGCCTCGACGCCAAGGACGGCAAGGTGGCGGTCGATGGCTGGTCCAAGATGACCGGCCACGACGTGGTCGATCTGGCGAAGAAGTACGAGGATTACGGCGTCGAAGCGGTGATCTACACCGATATCGGGCGCGACGGCATGCTCTCCGGGGTCAATATCGAGGCCACCGTGCGCCTCGCGCAGGCGCTGCGCATCCCGGTGATCGCCAGCGGCGGCATCGCCAGCCTGGTCGATATCGATGCGCTGTGCGCGGTGGAGTCCGAAGGCGTGGCCGGGGCCATCACCGGGCGCGCCATCTACGAGGGCACGCTCGACTTCGCGGCGGCTCAGGCGCGTGCCGATGCGCTGAACGGCGTGGCCGGCTGATGCTCGCCAAGCGCATCATCCCCTGCCTGGACGTGAACGCCGGGCGCGTGGTCAAGGGCGTGAACTTCGTCGAACTGCGCGATGCCGGCGATCCCGTGGAGATTGCCCGGCGCTACGACGAACAGGGCGCCGACGAGCTCACCTTCCTCGACATCACCGCCAGTTCCGACGCGCGCGACATCATCCTGCACGTGGTCGAACAGGTCGCCGAACAGGTCTTCATCCCGCTCACCGTGGGCGGCGGGGTGCGCACCGTGGATGACGTGCGCCGCCTGCTCAACGCCGGGGCGGACAAGGTCAGCATCAATACCGCGGCGGTGAACAACCCGCAGATCGTCGCCGACGCGTCCGGCAAGGTCGGCAGCCAGTGCATCGTGGTGGCGATCGACGCCAAGCAGACCGCGCCGGGCAAGTGGGAGGTGTTCACCCATGGCGGGCGCAACAACACCGGGCTGGATGCGATCGAGTGGGCGAAGAAGGTGGAGGCGCTCGGCGCCGGCGAGATCCTGCTCACCAGCATGGATCGCGACGGCACCAAGATCGGCTTCGACCTCGGGCTGACCCGCGCGGTATCCGATGCGGTGCGCATTCCGGTGATCGCCAGCGGCGGCGTCGGCTCGCTCGAGCACCTCGTAGACGGGGTTACCGAAGGGCGCGCGGACGCGGTGCTGGCCGCCAGCATCTTCCATTTCGGACAACATACGGTGCGTGAAGCCAAGGCGCTGATGCGCAGCCGCGGGATCGAGGTACGACTGTGAGCGCAGCCAATGCAAGGTGGCTCAACGAGGTGCAGTGGGACGAACACGGCCTGGTGCCGGTGATCGCCCAGGAGGCGGGCAGCGGCGACGTGCTGATGTTCGCCTGGATGAACCGCGAGGCGCTGCAGCGCACCGCCGAGAGCGGGGAGGCGATCTACTGGTCGCGCTCGCGCCGCAAGCTGTGGCACAAGGGCGAGGAGTCCGGCCACGTGCAGAAAGTGCTGGAGATCCGCGTCGACTGCGACAGTGACGTGGTGCTGCTGAAGGTGGAGCAGGTCGGCGGCATCGCCTGCCACACCGGGCGCCACAGCTGCTTTTTCCAGAAGTACCTCGCCGACGGTCGCTGGGAGGTCGTCGAACCGGTTGTGAAGGACCCGAAGGACATCTACAAATGATCGACATCGAAGTGCTGCACCGCGTTGCCGCGACCCTGGCCGAGCGCAAGAAGGCCGACCCGGATGCCTCCTACGTCTCCAGCCTGTATGCCAAGGGCACCGACGCGATCTGCAAGAAGGTCGCCGAGGAGGCTGCCGAGACCATCATGGCCGCCAAGGACAAGGACATGCTCCACCTGGTCTGGGAAGTGACCGACCTGTGGTTCCATTCCATGGTCCTGCTGGCGCACCACGGCCTGTCGGTGGACGACGTGCTCGCCGAGTTCCGGCGCCGCGAAGGCGTGTCGGGCATCGACGAGAAGAAGTCGCGCAGCGCGGTCTGAGGACGGGACGATGAGCGACTGCATCTTCTGCCGCATCGTCGCCGGCGAGATCCCGGCGAAGAAGATCTACGAGGACGAGCTGGTGCTCGCCTTCCATGACATCAATCCGATCGCGCCGGTCCATTTCCTGGTGATTCCGAAGGTGCACGTCGCCTCGATGGCCGAGCTGGGGCCCGAGCACGAGGCGGTGATGGGCCGGGTGATGAGTGTTGCCGGCAAACTTGCGCGGGAACAAGGCGCGACCGACGGGTTCAGAACTATTGTCAACACCGGCAGGGTGGGCAGGCAGGAGGTGTATCATCTGCACGTTCACGTCCTCGGTGGGCCGGAAGTCCTTCCGGCCATGTTGAAGCGTTAAGGAGAGCGGTATGGGTTCATTCAGCATCTGGCACTGGCTGATCGTGCTGGTCATCGTAGTGCTGGTCTTCGGCACCAAGAAGCTGCGCAATATCGGCCAGGATCTGGGCGGTGCGGTGAAGGGCTTCAAGGACGGCATGAAGGAAGCCGAGGGGCCGGCAGAGGGCGCGCAGTCGCAGCAGAAGATCGCCGAAGGGCAGGTCATCGACGGCGAGGCCAAGGAAAAGGTCGAGAAGGCCGGCTCCTGAAGCGCGTCGGCAGGTATCGATCGATAAGGGGCGCCGCGCCAGTGCGCCCCTTCGTTTTGGCGTCGGGCGGAAAACATGTTCGATTTTGGTTTTTCTGAGCTGCTGCTGATCGCACTGGTGGCACTCGTGGTGGTCGGGCCGGAGCGCCTGCCGAAGGTGGCGCGCACCGCCGGGCATCTGCTCGGGCGCCTGCAGCGCTATGTCGGCGACGTGAAGTCCGACATTCAGCGGGAAATGCAGCTGGAGGATCTGAAGAAGCTCCAGCAGCAGGTCGAGCAGCAGGCACGCGACCTCGAAAGCTCGCTGCGCGGTCAGGTGGCCAGCGTCGAGGCCGATCTGGGCAAGACCGCGGCGGAAGTGCGCGAAGCGGTCGTCCCGGAGACCCCCGCGGTGTCCAGCGGCAGCAGCCTGCTGGCCGGCGAGACCCCCGCGGCGGCCCCCGCGCCGGAGGGCGTGAGCGCGCCCGAACCGGCCGCTGCGCCCGACGCGCAACTTGAACTTGGGCTCGATCCGGCCGCGGCGCCGGTCAGGCAACCGGTGGAGAAGGCATGAGCAGCGCCGCACAGGAAACCTTCATCTCCCACCTGGTCGAACTGCGTGACCGCCTGATCCGGGCGGTGGTCGCGGTGCTGGTGGTGTTCGTCTGCCTGATGCCCTGGGCGGGCGACATCTACGACCTGCTCGCCCTGCCGATGATGCAGACCCTGCCGGAAGGCACGCACATGATCGCCACCGGGGTGGTGACGCCCTTCTTCGTGCCGGTGAAGGTCACCCTGATGGTGTCCTTCGTGCTCGCCCTGCCCATCGTGCTCTACCAGGCCTGGTCCTTCATTGCCCCCGGGCTTTACGCACACGAGCGCCGCATGGCGATTCCGCTGGTGCTCGGCACCACGGTGCTGTTCATCATCGGCATGGCGTTCTGCTATTTCTTCGTCTTCGGCATGGTGTTCAAGTTCATCGCCGAGTTTGCGCCGAAGAGCATCGTGCCTGCGCCGGACATCGAGCAGTACCTGTCCTTCGTGATGACCCTGTTCCTCGCCTTCGGCCTGACCTTCGAGGTGCCGGTGGTGGTCATCGTGCTGGTCAAGGCGGGGGTGGTCAGCCTGGAGAAGCTTCGCGAGGCACGCCCCTACGTGATCGTCGGCGCCTTCGTGATCGCAGCCATCGTCACGCCGCCGGACGTCATCTCGCAGTTCATGCTCGCGGTGCCGATGTGCCTGCTCTATGAACTCGGCTTGGTGCTGGCGCGCTTCGTTGCGAAGCCGGTGCCGGCGTCGGACTACGCTCCGCCCAGCGAGGCCGAAATGGATCGCGAACTCGATCGCATCGAAGGTTCGGAGCGCGGCGAGAAGTAGTGCGGCGTACCGGCGGCGCTCGCGGCCTCGACAGCCTGCGGTGCGCCGGGTGTGCTCAGTTCGGGCGCTGCAGCGCGGGCGTGGGGCGGCGGCCCACCTCGACCTTCAGATCGAGTTCGCCGCTTGCCCGGCGGATGCGGAACTGTGCGACATTGCCCGGCGGCAGGGCCGCGACCATCTCCAGCATCCCCTTGGTGTCGCGTACGCTGCGACCATCGACGCCGATCAGGACGTCGCCCGGACGGATCCCGGCGCGCTCGGCCGGGCTGCCGCGCAGCACGCCGGCGATCAGCGCGCCGGACGGCTCGTTGAGCCCGAAGGATTCGGCCAGTTCGGGGGTGATCTCCTGGATCTCCACGCCCACCCAGCCGCGCGTCACCTCGCCGGTGGCGACGATCTGCTCGAGCACGTTGCGCGCGAGCGAGACCGGAATGGCGAAGCCGATGCCCAGCGAACCGCCGGAGCGCGAGTAGATCGCGGTGTTGATGCCCACCAGGTTGCCGCTGCTGTCGACCAGGGCGCCGCCGGAGTTCCCCGGATTGATCGCCGCGTCGGTCTGGATGTAGTTCTCGAAGGTGTTGATGCCCAGGTGCGTGCGCCCGAGCGCCGAGATGATGCCCATGGTCACCGTCTGACCGACGCCGAAGGGGTTGCCGATGGCCAGCACCACGTCGCCGACCTGCAGGGTGTCGGCCGCGGCGAAGGTGATCACCGGAAACTGCGCGTCGGTCTGCAGTTTCAGCACCGCCAGATCGGTCTCCGGGTCGCGCCCCACCAGGCGGGCGGGGAACTTGCGCCCATCGTTGAGCGCCACCTCGATCTCGTCGGCCGCCTCGATCACGTGGTTGTTGGTCAGCACGAAGCCGTCCGGGCTGACGATCACCCCCGAGCCCAGGCCGGCAGAGCGCTGGCGCGGGCCGGAGTCGGGGCGTTCGCCGAAGAAGTGGCGGAACACCGGATCGTCGAGCAGCGGGTGGCGTTGCGCGCGCGTTTCCTTGCTGGTGAAGATATGCACCACCGCCGGCATCGAGCGCTGTGCCGCCCCGGCATAGGAGCCGCCGGCCGCTGCCTCCGCTGGCGGGGCGGTGCCGCCCGGGGCTTCGAAGATGGCGACCACCGAGGCGGGGGTCGTGCCGTGCAGCCACTCGGGTTTCAGCGTGCTGACGACGAACAGCACCGCGATGCTGACGGTGACTGCCTGCGAGAAGATGAGCCAGAGGCGGCGCATAATATGCTCTAGGGCCGGACGGCGCGGTGCCGTCGGCAAGGGGTCGGAACGAAGGACGGAGACGGCATGCAACTCAGCGCACTGCAGACATACCTTGACGAACTGCTCGAAGTCTCGCGCCTACGCGATTATTGCCCAAACGGTTTGCAAGTGGAAGGACGCCCCGAGGTCCGCCGCGTGCTGTGCGGTGTGACGGCGAGCCAGGCCTTGCTCGACCGTGCAGTGGACGGCCGCTTCGATGCCGTGCTGGTCCATCACGGCTACTTCTGGAAGGGCGAGGACGGGCGGATCACCGGCATTCGCCGGCAGCGTCTGGCGACCTTGCTGAAGCACGACATCAGCCTGCTTGCCTATCATCTGCCGCTCGACGCGCATGCCGAACTGGGCAACAACGCGCAACTGGGCCGTCTGATGGGCTGGATGCCGACGGGGCGTTTTGCCGATCAGGAGCTGGGCTGGCTGGGCGAACTGGCGCAGGCCGAGCCGGCCGCCCAGCTGGCGCGGTCGGTGGCCGCACGGCTGGGGCGCGATCCGCTGCTGATCGGTGACGAGAAACGCGCGGTGAAGCGGGTAGCGTGGTGTACCGGTGGCGCGCAGGGCTATTTCGAGCAGGCCATCCTGGCCGGGGCCGACCTCTACGTTTCGGGCGAGATCTCGGAGCAGACCGTGCATCTGGCACGCGAGTCCGGGGTGCCGTATCTGGCTGCCGGCCATCATGCCACCGAGCGCTACGGGGTGAAGGCGCTGGCCCGGCATCTGGCCGGCGAATTCGGCCTGGAGGCGGAGTTTGTCGATCTCGACAATCCGGTCTAGGCATCGAAACACGCCATGCCGTTCGCCTCGACAGCTTCAGCCCGAACGGAACGGTGCTTGATCGCCGGCTTCCGGCTCAGGCAGGCGGCCGGTCATCGGTGGGGCGATAGCGGCCCAGTTCGATCTCCAGTACGGCCGCCAGGGTCAGCAGTTCGTCGATGACGGTCAGCGGGAAGCCCTGCCGGGTGCCGTCGCGGTTGTCGCGGATCAGCTTCTCCAGGTAGGCCTGGCATGCCACGGTGCCCCAGCTGCGGCACAGCTGGTCGACGACGTGCGGCATGTCCTCGACGTGGTGGCGCGCGGCGCGCGCCTCGTCATAGCTGTCCCAGGTGACGGTGGTGACGTTGAAGGTCTTGTTCAGCTGGCGCGACAGTCCGTCGAATTCGGCGCGCATGCCGGCTGCGCGATACACGTCGAGCAGCTTCAGCCAAGGCTTGATGGCCTGGCGTGGGTTGCTGCGGATGAATTCCGCCAGGGTCTCCGCGGCGCCCTGCACGCGACCGAAGCTCATCATGATCTCGGCAAGTTCGACGGCGGACTCGTGCTCCTCGATCGTCTCCTCATGCACCGTAATCGGGGTGGCTGCGGCCTGCGGCAGGGAGGGTGCGGCCCAGTCATAGTCGGGCGTGGCGGTTTCGGTCTGCGGTGTGCTCGTCTCGGGGGTCAGCGTCTGCTCGCCGCGTGCGGGTTCTAGGCCGGCCGTGGCTAGGGCCTCGGCCGGCCATGCGCCTGTGGCGTGGGGCGTGGCATTCTCGCGCGCCGCCTGCTCGGCCTGCAGACGCTGCGCGCGGCGGCGCTGCAGCGTCTGCAGGCCGAGTAGGGCTGCGACCACGGCGGCGAACAGCAGCAGGTAAGTCAGCCAGCCCGGCGCGCTGCGGGCGCGCTGGGTGTCCGGTACGCGCGTGGTGGGCACACCGTCTGCGTCGGGTGGCGCGGTGGGCGCGGCGCCAGCGGGCCGGGTGGGCAGGTCCGTGCCGAGCTGGCTTGCGCGCTCGATCAAGCTGGCCTGCAGGCGTTCGAGTTCGCGGATGCGCTCGAGCAGGTCGAGCTGCGCCTGGATGCTGCGATCGAGCGCCGCCACCAGTTCGCGCTCGCGCGCCATCATTGCTGCGCCCGGGCCGTCGGCGGGCTCTGGTCGGGCGCTTGCGGACGTGTCGGTATCGCCTTCCACTACCAGCCGGTCGCTTTCCACGCGGGGCGTTGCGCTCGGCGCCGGCGCCGGGGCGG
>JAUVWV010000333.1 GCA_030603925.1 Thauera sp.
CTGGTGCCCGCCCGACCGGGTGATCGTTTCGACTTGGAGATCGAGGGGCTTGGCCGCTGTGCGGTCGCATTCTCTTGATTCCGCCCGTTTGCAGGTGTGCGGTGGCGTAGTCCTCCCTCGTTCCCGCGCTGCCGCGCATCCTGCACCCGAATCTACGCGTGTACTGACCGTCCCGCTCCGGGACGGATCCGGCGCGCATGTCTCCGGAGAGCTGAGCTCATGAACAAGATCAAATGCGCCCTGATCGGACCGGGCAACATCGGTACCGACCTGCTGTACAAACTGCGCCGCTCGCCGGTGCTCGAACCGGTGTGGATGGTGGGCATCGACACCGGCTCGGAAGGACTGGCGCGTGCGCGCGAACTGGGCCTCACGACCACCGCGGACGGCGTCGACGGCCTGCTGCCGCAGGTGCTGGCTGACGGCGTGCAGATTGCCTTCGATGCCACCAGCGCCTATGTGCATGCGGAGAACAGCCGCAAGCTCAACGAACTCGGGGTGCTGATGATCGACCTCACCCCGGCCGCGATCGGCCCGTTCTGCGTGCCGCCGGTCAACCTCAAGGAGCACGTCGGCCGTGGCGAGATGAACGTCAACATGGTCACCTGCGGCGGTCAGGCCACGATTCCGATGGTGGCCGCGGTGTCGCGGGTGCAGCCGGTGACCTACGGCGAGATCGTCGCCACCGTGTCCTCCAAATCGGCCGGCCCGGGCACGCGCAAGAACATCGACGAATTCACCCGCACCACCGCCGGCGCGGTCGAGCAGGTCGGCGGCGCGAAAAAGGGCAAGGCCATCATCATCCTCAACCCGGCCGAGCCGCCGCTGATCATGCGCGACACGGTGCACTGCCTGACCGAGACCGAACCGGACCAGCAGAAGATCACCGAATCGATCCACGCCATGATTCACGAGGTGCAGAAATACGTGCCCGGCTACCGCCTGGTCAATGGTCCGGTGTTCGACGGCAAGCGGGTCTCCATTTACCTCGAAGTCGAAGGCCTGGGCGACTACCTGCCCAAGTACGCCGGCAACCTCGACATCATGACCGCGGCCGCGGCGCGCACCGCCGAGATGTTCGCCGAGGACATCCTCGCCGGGCGTCTCACCCTCGAACGCAACCGCGCCGTGCTGGCGTAAGGAGATCGACATGGAACTTCGCGGCAAGCGCATCACCGTTCACGACATGACCCTGCGTGACGGCATGCACCCCAAGCGTCACCTGATGACGCTCGAACAGATGAAGACCATCGCCGTGGGCCTGGACGAAGCGGGCATCCCGCTGATCGAGGTCACCCACGGCGACGGACTGGGCGGCAGCTCGGTGAACTACGGCTTTCCGGCGCATACCGACGAGGAATACCTGTCCGCGGTGATCCCGCTGATGAAGCAGGCCAGGGTGTCGGCCCTGCTGCTGCCGGGCATCGGCACGGTGGACCACCTGAAGAGGGCGCACGAACTGGGCGTCTCCACGCTGCGTGTGGCCACCCACTGCACCGAAGCGGACGTCTCGGAGCAGCACATCGGCTACGCCCGCAAGCTGGGCATGGACACGGTCGGCTTTCTGATGATGGCGCACATGAACAGCCCTGAAGGGCTGGTGCAGCAAGCGAAGCTGATGGAAGGCTACGGCGCGAACTGCATCTACGTCACCGACTCGGCCGGCCACCTGCTGCCGGAGACGGTGAAGGCACGGATCGGGGCGGTGCGCGCCGCCCTCAAGCCGGAGACCGAGCTGGGGTTTCATGGCCACCACAACCTGGCGAGGGGGGTGGCCAACAGCCTTGCGGCGATCGAAGCCGGCGCCACGCGCATTGACGCGGCCGCGGCCGGGCTGGGGGCGGGGGCGGGCAACACGCCGATGGAAGTGCTGATTGCGGTGTGCGAGCTGATGGGGATCGAGACCGGGGTGGATGTGTTCCGGATCCAGGACGTGGCCGAAGACCTGGTGGTGCCGATCATGGACTTCCCGATCCGCATCGACCGGGATGCGCTGACGCTGGGCTACGCCGGGGTGTATGGGTCCTTCCTGCTGTTTGCCAAGCGTGCCGAGCAGAAGTACGGGGTGCCGGCACGCGAGATTCTGGTGGAGATGGGCCGGCGCGGCATGGTTGGCGGGCAGGAGGACATGATCGAGGACACCGCCATCACCCTGGCGAAGGCGAAACAGGCACAAGGAGCTGCAGCATGAAACTGGCACGCGAAATCATCGAGCAGCTTGCGATCCGCCTGGAAACCTGCGAGCTGGAGGCAAGGGACACGACCAAGATCACCGACGACCACCCCGATATGGACTGGGATGACGCCTACGCGATCCAGGACAAGATCAAGCGCCGCAAGCTTGCCCGTGGCGTGCGTATCGTCGGTCTCAAGGCGGGACTGACCTCGCATGCCAAGATGAAGCAGATGGGGGTGGAGTCCCCTGTCTTCGGTTTTCTCGCGGACTATTTCAGCGTCCCCGAAGGCGGCGAGATCGATACCTCCAAACTGATCCATCCCAAGGTCGAGCCAGAGCTCGCCTTCGTGACCCAGGCGCCGCTGAAGGGGCCGGGGTGTCACATCGGTGCGGTGCTCGCCGCCACCGATTTCGTGATTCCCGCGATCGAGATCATCGACAGCCGCTATCGCGACTTCAAGTTCGACCTGAAGAGCGTGGTCGCGGACAACTGTTCTTCCAGTCGCTTTGTGGTTGGCGGCAGGATGGGCAATGTTGCTGAGCTTGATCTGCGCACCACCGGCATCGTGCTGGAGAAGAACGGCGAGCCGGTGGCCTTTGGTGCGGGAGCGGCGGTGCTTGGACATCCGGCTGCGGCCATTGCCATGCTTGCCAACATGTTGGGCGAGAAGGGCGAGGAGATCCCCGCAGGCACGCTGATTCTGTCGGGTGGCATTACCGAGGCGGTGGCCGTGCAGGCCGGCGACGCGGTCACCCTGCGGGTACAGGATCTGGGTTCGGTGTCCTGCCGGTTCCGCTGAACTGATGCGCGCGGGCCTGCCCGCGCTACCCACCCTTTAGGAGGATTGTCATGCCGTTTGCGCAGATCTACATGCTCGAAGGTCGTACCGAAGAAC
>JAUVWV010000240.1 GCA_030603925.1 Thauera sp.
CGCGGCGGCCACCGAGGAATCCACCCCGCCGGACAGGCCGAGGATGACCTCCTCGTCGCCCACCTGGGCGCGGATCTTCTCCACCGCCTCGGCGACGTAGTCCGGCATGTTCCAGTCGTGGCCACAACCGCAGATCTCGTGCACGAAGCGCGCGATGATCTCCTTGCCCTTGATGGTGTGGGTGACTTCCGGGTGGAACTGCACGGCGTAGAAGCCGCGGTCCTCGTCGGCCATCGCCGCCACCGGGCAGGATTCGCTGCTGCCGATGATCTTGAAGCCGGCGGGCAGTTCGGTGACCTTGTCGCCGTGGCTCATCCACACGTCGAGCAGACCGTGGCCTTCGGCGTTGCTGCGATCCTGGATGCCGCTGAAGAGCTTCGAATGGCCGCGCGCGCGCATCTCGGCATAACCGAACTCGCGCTTGCTGGAGCTTTCCACCTTGCCGCCGAGCTGCTCGGCCATGGTCTGCATGCCGTAGCAGATGCCCAGCACCGGCACGCCGAGTTCGAAGACGGCCTGCGGCGCCTTCCAGTCCACCGCCTCGTACACCGAGTTCGGCCCGCCGGACAGGATGATGCCGCTGGGCGCGTACTCGCGCACGAACGCGTCCGACACGTCGAAGGGGTGCAGTTCGCAATACACCTGCTGTTCGCGCACCCGGCGCGCGATCAGCTGCGAGACCTGGGAGCCGAAGTCGAGGATGAGGATCTTCTGGTGGGACATGGGAATCGTCTCGGAAAAAGAAGAAAGGCGGCCGCAGCCGCCTCGGTTCAGGATCGGGTCGATCAATCGACGTGGTAGTTCGGTGCTTCCTTGGTGATCTGCACGTCGTGCACATGCGATTCACGTACGCCCGCCGAGGTGATCTCGACGAACTGCGCCCGCTCGTGCATGGTCGGGATGCTGTTGCAGCCCAGGTAGCCCATCGAGGCGCGCAGGCCGCCGACCAGCTGATGGATGACCGCGGTCACCGGCCCCTTGTAGGGCACCCGGCCTTCGATGCCTTCCGGCACCAGCTTCTCGACGTTGGCGGTGCTGTCCTGGAAGTAGCGGTCAGCCGCCCCCTGCTGCATGGCGCCCAGCGAACCCATGCCGCGGTAGGACTTGTACGAGCGCCCCTGGAACAGCACGGTCTCGCCCGGCGCTTCCTCGGTGCCGGCGAACAGCCCGCCCAGCATCACCGCGCTGGCGCCGGCCGCCACGGCCTTGGCGATGTCGCCCGAGAAGCGGATGCCGCCATCGGCGATCAGCGGCACGCCCACGCTGGCGAGCGCATTGGCGACGTTGTCGATGGCGGTGATCTGCGGCACGCCCACGCCGGCGATGATGCGGGTGGTGCAGATGGAGCCCGGACCGATGCCGACCTTGACCGCATCGGCGCCGGAATCGACCAGCGCGCGCGCCGCGTCGCCGGTGGCGATGTTGCCGCCGATGACCTCCACATGCGGGAAACGCTTCTTGACCCAGTTCACCCGGTCGAGCACGCCCTGCGAGTGACCGTGCGCGGTATCGACCACGATCACGTCCACCCCGGCCTCGGCCAGCAGCTCGGCACGCTCTTCGGTGCCGGCACCGACACCGATCGCGGCGCCGACGCGCAGGCGACCCTGCTCGTCCTTGGCGGCACTCGGGTGCTCGGTGGACTTCATCATGTCCTTCACGGTGATCAGCCCGCACAGGTCGCCGGCGTCATTGACCACCAGCACGCGCTCCAGGCGGTGCTTGTGCAGCAGCGCGCGGGCCTCTTCCAGGCTGGTGCCTTCCTTCACCGTGACCAGGCGGTCCTTCTGGGTCATGATGGCCGAGACCGGCTGATCCAGATTGGTTTCGAAACGCAGGTCGCGGTTGGTGACGATGCCCACCACCTTGCTGCCTTCCACCACCGGCAGGCCGGAGAACTTGTTCTGCCGGGTCAGCGCCATCACCTCGCGCACGCTCATGGTGGGCGGGATGGTCATCGGGTCCTT
This sequence comes from Thauera sp., assembly GCA_030603925.1. Classification (GTDB taxonomy): domain Bacteria; phylum Pseudomonadota; class Gammaproteobacteria; order Burkholderiales; family Rhodocyclaceae; genus Pseudothauera. The sequence goes on from JAUVWV010000240.1 coordinate 1,968, forward strand.
CAGCACGCCGGACTCGAAACGCTTCACCTTCAGCACCTCGGCCGCCTGCTGCCGGGCGGTGAGATTCTTGTGCACGATGCCGATCCCGCCTTCCTGCGCCAGCGCGATGGCCAGACGGGCTTCGGTCACGGTATCCATGGCCGCTGAGACGAGCGGCAGATTGATGGTGATGCGGCGGGTCAGGCGCGTCTGCAGACTGACGTCCCTGGGCAGGACGCTGGAATGGGCGGGGATGAGAAGGACGTCATCGAACGTCAGCGCCTTCTGGATCACTCGCATGGCTTCTATCCTTTCGACCAAATCCGTATTATACAGACCGGCTTCACGTCTTGTAAGCAGTGCACCATCAGGGAAATCCGCAGCCATGACCCGACATTCTGCCCCCCTCGCCGTTTCCGCCAGCCTGGCCGTGCTGCTTGCCAGCCTGCTCGCCGCGCCCCTGGCCCACGCCGAGATCTACACCTGGAAGGACAAGGACGGGCGGGTGCACTATTCGGACAAGCCGCCGAGCACCGGCGAGGTGAAGACCATCGGCCCGGCGCGCCGGCCTCAGGCCGTGGTCGAGGAAGCCCCCGCCGAGGGCGAAGCACCCGCGCCCGCGGCGAACCCGCCGGCTGCCGCACCGGCCGAGCCGACGCTCGCCGAACGCGAACTGGAGTTCCGCCAGCGGCGCGCAGCCGAAGCCGAGGCCCAGGCCAAGGCGGAAGAGGAAAGCCGGCGCCAGGCCGAACGGCAGCGCGCCTGCGAACAGGCACGCGGGCAACTGGCCGCGCTGCAGTCCGGGCAACGCATCGCACGCTTCAACCTGCAGGGCGAACGCGAATTCATCAGCGACGCCGAACGGGCCGCGGAAACCCAGCGCGTGCAGAGCTTCATCGACAGCGAGTGCCAGTAGCGCACCCGCGCGGTACGCGGTTCAGCCCTCCTCGGCCGGACCGCCACCCTTCTTCATGACCTTGCCCTCGTCCGCGCGCTTCTTGCGCACCGCCTTCGGGTCGGCGATCAGCGGGCGGTAGATCTCCACCCGGTCGCGATCGCGCAGTACGCTGTCGGCCTTGGCCAGTTTGGCGTAAATGCCGAGCTTGTTCCTGCCGTCCAGTTCGATGTCCGGGTATTTCTGCAGCAGCCCCGAGGCCTCCACCGCTTCGCGCGCGGTGGCGCCGGCCGGCAGGTTCACCCGCACCACCTCCTGGCGTTGCGGCAGGGCGTAGGTCACTTCGACATTGATGCGGTCGACCACTTTCAATCCTTTGGATAGATCAGCGCAGCGCGCTTGACGAAGGAGTCCACGAAGGTGTTCGCGATATGGCTGAACACCGGCCCCAGCGCCTTCTCGAGCAGCTTGCTGGAAAACTCGTAGTGCAGGCCGAACTCGATCTTGCAGGCCGTATCGCCCAGCGCGGTGAAGCGCCAGTGCCCGTTGAGATGCTTGAACGGCCCTTCCTTCAGCCTGATCAGCATCTCGTGCGGCGCCCGCTTCTCGTTCTCGGTGCTGAAGTGGGCCTTGATGCCGTGGTAGTTGATGTGGATGGTGGCGGCGGTCAGGGTGTCGGTCCGCGCATGCACCTCGGCGCCGCCGCACCATGGCAGGAAGGCTGCATAGTCCTCGCAGCGGTCGACCAGGTCGAACATCTGCCGCGGGGTGAATTCGATCAGGACAAGCTTGTTGATGTCGGCCATCGTGAGTGAGGTCGGTCGCTTTGGCGAACTGCTAGAATGCCCGATTCTACCGCAAAGGCGCGGCGCGCCGCCCGCGCCACCCGGAACGCAAGCCCCATGAGCATCATCGACAACCGCAAGGCCTTCCACGACTACTTCATCGAGGAGAAGCACGAGGCCGGCATGGTCCTCGAAGGCTGGGAGGTCAAGGCCATCCGTGCCGGACGTGCCAACATCAAGGAATCCTACGTGGTGATCCGCGACGGGGAGATCTATCTCTTCGGCATGCACATCACGCCGCTGACCAGCGCCTCCACCCACGTGCATGCCGACCCCACGCGCACCCGCAAGCTGCTGCTGCACGCCCACGAGATCGACAAGCTGATCGGCAAGGTGGAGCGCGCCGGCTATGCCCTGGTGCCGCTGGACCTGCACTACAGCAAGGGGCGCATCAAGGCGACCATTGGCCTGGCCAAGGGCAAGAAGCAGTACGACAAGCGCGAAGACGAGAAGAAGCGCGACTGGGAACGCGAGAAGCAACGCATGATGCGCGTGAAGGTCTGAGCGCGCGCCACCGACACAAGGAGAACGCCGCATGAGCCTGTTGATCCTCGGCCTGGTGCTGTTCCTCGGCACCCATTCGGTACGCATGTTCGCCGCTCCCTGGCGTGACCGCCAGGTCGCCCGCCTGGGCGAGCTGAAGTGGAAGCTGGGCTACTCGGCGCTGTCGGCCGTCGGTCTGGTACTCCTGGTGCACGGCTATGCCCAGACCCGCCTCGACCCGCTCTGGCTGTGGCAGACCCCGGTGTGGACGCGCCACCTCGCCGCCCTGCTCACCCTGCCCGCCTTCATCCTGCTGGTCGCCACCTACCTGCCCGGCACCCACATGAAGGCTCGTCTCGGCCACCCGATGCTGGCCGGCGTCAAGCTGTGGGCGCTCTCCCACCTGATCGCCAACAACACCCTCGCCGACCTGCTGCTGTTCGGCGGTTTTCTCGCCTGGGCAGTGGCCGACTTCGCCATCTCGCGCCGGCGCGACCGTGCCGCACACGCGCGACGCCCCGAGGCCGCGCTGCGCAACGATGCCGCGGCCGTGGCGATCGGCCTGCTGGCCTGGTTCGCGTTCGCGCGCTACCTGCATGCGCCGCTGTTCGGGGTTGCCCCCTTCGGCTGAAGCGCATCACCCGCTCCAATCGGGCGAAAATCGGCCGGGGGTGGTGTAGGAGCGGACTCGCCCGCGATACGGCCTTCCCGGAAACCATCGCCGCAATCGCGGCCAAGGCCGCTCCTACGGGAACACCGGCTCCCGGCAGCTTCAGGAACTGCAGGACAGCATCGAGCACCCCGGCCGGTTGCGCGCCCAGTCGGGGCGACGGCTGGCGAAGTGCTCGCGCCCCGGCTGCGCCTCGTAGGGCCGGCGCATCACTTCCAGGGTCTCCGCCACCAGGGCGTAATCGCCTTTTTCCGCCGCGTCGATCGCCTCTTGCGCCAGCCAGTTGCGCAACACGTAGCGCGGATTGGCGGCATCCATCTGCGCGCGCCGCTCGGCGGCCGGGCGCCCCTCGGCGCGCAGGCGTTCGGCGTAGTC
>JAUVWV010000255.1 GCA_030603925.1 Thauera sp.
CGCCGCATCGCGGCCAAGGCCGCTCCTACACCCTAAATCTCCGGCGTACGCGCCTGGCGGAGGCGGATACCGACTTTCCACTCTGGAATGTTAATTTCCACTTCATCCGCCACCCTTATGCACTGACACCTGCAACACTCTGATCCGCCGTCGCATTTCCACCCCCGGCGCACTGGCACGGTCCCTGCTGAACTTCGACCGTCCCGACCCCCGAGCGCCGTCATGAACACACCGCCCGACCCCATCCTGCTCCTCGGCATCGGCAACCTGCTGTGGGCCGACGAAGGTTTCGGCGTGCGCTGCGTGGAAGCCTTCAGCGCGCAATGGAGCGTGCCCGGGCAGGTCACCGTGCTCGACGGCGGCACCCAGGGCCTGTACCTGCTGCCCTACCTCACCGCCGCGCGCCGCCTGATCGTCTTCGACGCCATCGACTACGGCCTGGCGCCGGGCACCCTGCGCCTGGTGGAGAACGCCGAGGTGCCGCGCTTCATGGGGGTGAAGAAGATGAGCCTGCACCAGACCGGCTTCCAGGAGGTGCTGGCCTCGGCCGAGCTGCTCGACCAGCTGCCCGAAGAGATGCTGCTGATCGGCGTGCAGCCGGCCGAACTGGACGATTACGGCGGCAGCCTGCGCCCGCAGGTGCGCGCCCGCGTGCCCGAGGCGGTGGCGCTGGCGGTGGAACGCCTGCGCGCCTGGGGCGTGGACCTGCAGCCCGCCGCCGCCCCGAGCTCCATCCTCAACGACGACGCACTGGCGCTGGCCGGCTACGAAGCCGGCCGCCCGGCACCGGACAAGGCCTGGCGCATGGGCGACCTGCGCTTCCACCCGGACGCGCCGCGCTGATGTGCGTCGGCATCCCCATGCAGGTAGTGCATGGCGACGCCGGCCGCGCGCTGTGCCGCGCGCGCGACGGTTCCGAAGCCTGGATCGACCTGTTGCTCACCGGCGCCCAGCCGCCCGGCACCTGGCTGCTGACCTTCCTCGGCGCCGCACGCGAGGTGATCGACGCCGCCCGCGCCGCCCAGGTCGGCAGCGCGCTGGACGCGCTGGACGACCTCCTCAACGGCCGCCCGGCCGACCTCGACGCAGCCTTTGCCGACCTCATCGAACGCGGCCCGCAACTGCCCGATTTCCTGCGCAAGAACGAGACCCCATGAGCACACCCTTCGACAAGCAACTCGAGCGCCTGGCCGAACGCCACGGCTTCCTGCGCATCGGCGCCGACCAGGTAGATACCTTCGCCGCCAGCGGTGACAGCGTGCTGCTGCTCACCGCCGAGCCGCAGACCTGCCCGGAAGCCTGGGACATGGCGCTGGTGCTGCCCGAAGCCCTGAAGGCCTGGCCCGGCCGCTTCCGCGCCGGCGTGGCGGACCCGGCGGCCAGCGCGGCGATTGCCGCGCGCTTCGGCGCCGGCCAGCTGCCGGCCATGCTGTTCCAGCGCGACGGCGCCTGGGTCGGCAAGCTCGAAGGCATGTTCGAGTGGGATCGCCTGGTCTCCGCCCTGGGCGCCATGCTGGCCGCCCCCACCGCCCGCCGCCCCGGCATCGGCATCCCGCTGCGCGTCGCCGCTGCCTCCTCCTGCCACTGACGGAGCCCGAACTGATGAAGGACTTCCCCATCCCGGTCGTCTCGCTCGACGCCCTTTCCGCACGCGTCGGCCCGAACTCGCAGCCCGCAGAAGATGACGGCTTCGACTACCTGTCGCTGCCCTCCGGCATGCCCACCTTCGACCTGCCGCGCATGCCGGAAAGCACCGACCCGGCCGCCACCGCGGCAGCCATCGCCGCCCTCCAGGCGGTGCTCGACGCGCTGCGCGGCTGGCGCTTCGGCGACGGCGCCAACCCGTTGTTCGACCTCTCCGCGCTGCCGGCCGAGGCGCTGGCGGTGGTGAACGAGGCGCTCGGCCAGGGCGAAGTCTCCGCCATCGTGCACGGCTCGCCGCAGACCCACATCCAGGAAACGGTATTCACCGGCCTGTGGCGGGTGCAGACCGTGGATGACGGCGGGCGGGTTCTGACCGACACGCTGGAAGCCGGCGCCATTCCCGCGGCCGTTCCCGCGGCAGCCGGCAGCGCGCCGCGGCCGGCCACCGACCGCGCCCTGCCGCCCTTGATCGACGGCGTGATGAACGCCCAGCCGGTGCTGCACGAACTGTTCGCCGCCGCGCACGCCCACCGCCCGGGCGACCCGGCGCATGTGGTCAACCTCAGCCTGCTGCCGATGACGCCGTCCGACCTCGCCTGGCTGAGCGCCGCACTGGGCGACGGCCCCGCCACCGTGCTGTCGCGCGGCTACGGCAACTGCCGCATCACCGCCACCGCCATGGCCGCCACCTGGCGGGTGCAGTATTTCAACAACGACGACAAGCTGATCCTCGACACCATCGAGGTCACCGATGTCCCCGACGTCGCGCTGGCCGCGGCCGAGGATTTCGCCGACAGCCTGTTGCGGCTGGGCGAATGGGTCGCTACGCTGCGGGAAGGTCTGGAGAACGAGGCACCCGATGTTTGAAGGCAGCTATCTCGGCAGGGACGACGCGCTTTCCGACGATGCACGGCTCGAATGCGGCATCTGCTGGTGGGTGTATGACCCGGCGGAAGGTGACGAAATCGGCCAGGTGCCGCCCGGCACGCCCTTCGCACGCCTGCCCGGGCACTGGACCTGCCCGAACTGCGACGCCCCCAAGCACAAGTTTTTGGTGGTCAACGACTAGTGTCTGCAACAGCCTGTCCGCCCCACACCGACAACCCGCAGGCCCTGCTGGCCGCCACCTTCGCGCGCATCGCCGCCACCCGCATGGCCGGCCTGCCGGTGGTGAACCCGGCACTCGGCGTCGCGGTGCCGGCGATGCAGGCCTGGCAGGGCGAGTGGCTGGGCGTGCTGCTCACCCCCTGGGCGGTGAACCTGGTGATGCTGCCCGGACCCGGCGGGCGCTTCCGCCCGATCGAGGTGGGCGGTGCGCAGTGGTGGGACTTTCCCTCCGGACGCTACGAATTCCTCGGCAACCGCGAAGACGGCCTGGGCCACTACCAGAGCTGTTCGCTGCTCTCGCCGGCCTTCGAATTCGCCTGCCAGGCAGACGCGGAGGCCTTTGCGCTGGCCGCCTTCGACGCCCTGCTGGCGGCCCCGCCGCAGGCGCCCCACAACGCCGAGGGCGTACGTCTGAGCGGCGGCTCGGTGATTGCGCAACCCGTATCACGACGCGATTTCCTGCGCGGCGGCCTGTTCGGAGGCGGGCGATGAATCCGGCCGGCCAGCTGCTCATCGAAGCCGAATGGGACGGGCGCGGCGTGCCCGCTGCGCGCGTGCAGAACAGCCGGCCGCAGGCCGCCAGGCTTCTGGTCGGCCGCCCCGTCGAGGAAGCCATGGCGCTGGTCCCGGCGCTGTTCTCGCTGTGCGGCAAGGCGCAGGCGCTCACCGCGCAGGCTGCGCTGGCCGCGGCGCGCGGCACAGCCGCCCCGGACGAGGCTGCACGCATCGCCGCCGAACGCGCCATTGCCGCCGAGGCGGCGCAGGAACACCTGTGGCGCCTGATGCTGGACTGGCCGGCGCTGTTCGACCACGAACCGCGCCGCGGCCGCTTCGCCGAACTGCACCGCCAGCTCGCGCGCGTGGCCGGCAATGGCGCCGACACCGCACGCGATATCGGCGGGCAGATCCTCGACCTGGTGGCCGCGGAACTGCTCGCCGGCTTCTTCACCGTGGCGCGCGAGCCGTCCAGCCTGATGGAGTTCGCCAACCGCGCGCGGCGCGGCGGCACCGTCGGCGCGGCCCTCGCCGACCTGCTGGAGATGGGCACCCACGCGCCACCCCGCGGCATGGCCGCCCTGCTGCCCTGGCAGAGCGCCACCGAGTGGGCGGCGGCGTTGGGCGGCGTGCCGGACGAGGCCTTCTGCAGCGCACCCACCTGGCAGGGCGCGCCGGCCGAGACCGGCGCCCTGGCGCGCCATCGTTCATCGATGCTGGTCAGGCTGCTGGTCGAGCGAGGTCACCCGGTGGCCGCCCGGCTGTTCGCCGAGGTGGTGGATCTCTCGGACTGGGCCAGCCGCCTGCGCCACCCGCTGGCCGAGGACATGCCGCCGGTGCTGGACGCCGCGCCGCTCGGCGAGGCTGCCGGCCTGGCCTGCTGCGAGACCGCGCGCGGGGTGCTGATCCACGCCCTGCGCCTGGACGGCGACACCATCGCCGAATACGCCATCGTCGCCCCCACCGAATGGAACTTCCATCCGGCCGGCGCCTTCGCGCTGGAAGGCAGCGGCTGGCAGGCGCCGGACCTGGACACCGCACGGCGCCACCTCACCGCGCTGGTGCTCGGCCTGAACCCCTGCGTGCCCTTCGAAGTGCGGCTCACGGAGGCCGGCGATGCATGAGATGTCGCTCGCCGAAGGGGTGCGCGGCATCGTCGAAGACGCCGCGCGCGCCCACGACAACCGCCGCGTCACCGCGGTGGTGCTGGAGATCGGCGAACTGGCTGCGGTGGAAGTCGAGGCGCTGACCTTCTGCCTGGAGGTGGTGCTGCGCGGCAGCGTCGCCGAAGGCGCGCGGATCGAGATCGAGGCCACCCCCGGCCGCGGCTGGTGCATGCAATGCGCCGCCACGGTTCCGGTGGCGGCGCTGTACGACGCCTGCCCGCAGTGCGGCAGCTACCAGGTGCAGCCCACCGGCGGCACCGAGATGCGGGTCAAGGCGGTGGAACTGGAGTAGGAACGATGTGCACGGTGTGCGGTTGCGGTAGCGGGGAACTCAGGATCAACGGCCAGCCGGTGCCAATGCGCGCCCCGGCCCGGGCGCGCAGCACGGCCGGCACGCAGGGCTGGCGCGCACCCACGCCGGACGCGCCGGACGCCCCGCGCCCGGACGTGCCCGCCGCGCAAGC
>JAUVWV010000301.1 GCA_030603925.1 Thauera sp.
AAAAAAGGGCCGACCCAGCGGGCCGACCCTTCCACGAAATTGGTGCTGGTGAGAGGAATCGAACCCCCGACCTACTGATTACGAATCGGCACGCGCACAGTATGCCATGATTTGAAATTAGATGGCCCAGGGGCGCTTACACCGAGGGAAATCCGCGACTTAATGGCTCTACAGGGGCAAAGACGGCACGTCTGAACACAGCACTGTTTGGTGCAAAACCGTGTTCGTGCCGTGGCCCCGTAACTCGGAGCCAACACAATGAAGTCGAAGATAACCCAAGCCCTCGTCGAGAGGGCACCAGCCCCCGAACGGGGCAAGTCCGTCCTCTACGCCGACAGCGAGATGCGCGGGTTCTACCTGATCGTCACCCCCACGAAGCGCAGCTTCTACGTCCAGTCCCTCGTCAACGGCAAGCAGGTCCGCACGAAGCTGGGCGACCACCCGGCGATGGACGCCAAGCAGGCGCGCGACGCAGCCCGCAAGACACTGGTCGATATGCGCGGCGGGGCCAACCCGAACGAGGAGCGGCGCAAGGCCAGGGCGCGGGGCATCACCCTGCGCGACGCGCTCGACCTGCACCTGGCGGCCAAGCCCCTGTCGCCGAGGACCAAGGAGGACTACCGCTACAACTGTGAGCAGTACCTCGCCGACTGGCTCGACAAGCCTCTGGCCGAGCTCGGCGCGGATCGTGCGGGCGTGCGCGAGCGCCACCGCAAGATCACCGAGAAGCACGGCGCGCCCTCGGCAGACAACGTCTTCCGCGTCCTGCGCGCCGTCTACAACCGTGGCCTGCGGGAGCACCCCGACCTGCCGTCGAACCCGACCACGAACGTGGACTATCACGGGCTGCGGCGGCGCAAGGTGGAAGTCGAGGCCGAGCGCCTGCGGGCGTGGGGCAAGGCGGTGCTCGGTCTCCACCCCGTGCGGCGCGACCTGCACCTGTTCATGATCCTGACCGGGATGCGGCGCACCTCGGCCTGCGAGGCTCGGGCGTCCGAGCTGGACCTCGGCGCGCGGCGCCTGCACGTACCCAAGCCCAAGGGCGGCGCGGCCCGAGCGTTCGACCTGCCGCTGTCGGGGCCGCTCGCCGACCTGCTCGGCCACCGGCTGGCCGAGAACCCGAAGCTCCACCGCAAGAGTCCGTGGCTGTTCCCCGCCGACTCGAAGTCGGGGCACGTCGCCGAGGTGGCACAGCACGAGCTAGACGGCCTCACGGGGCACGCCCTGCGGCACACCTACGCCACTCTGGCATTGCAGGCGGGCGTCCCCATCGCCGAGTTGAAGTTCCTGCTGAACCACGCCGCGGGCAACGTGACCATGGGCTACCTGAACCCGACGCTGGACCACCTGCGCGGCTACCAGGAGAAGGCCAGCACCTACGTGCTCGACGCCCTCGGCCTCGAATGGACCGAAGGACAGTGGCCTCCGCTCCTCGCAACCACGCCTGCGGAAGCCGCGTCAATCAACAAATTCGAGGTCGCATAGCGCCTGCAAACGTTGGTGGACGCGCATTTGACAGCCGGCGAAACTCCTCTCCAGCGCGCTACTTGACCGAGGCGCTCACCGAGGTAGGCCACCTCGACCGAGCACCTCACCAACTTAATTTAGGAGAAGTGAGATGAACACCAACAACACTATCGAATCGATCCGCGAGCACGTCGTTACCCTCGGTAACGAGCTCGAGTTCGCTACCGGCATTCGCGCCATCGCCGCCGAACGGCTCATGGCCGAGCGCGACATCCATGACCCCGAAATGCTGTACCAGGCCTGCGAGGAACTGATCGGCACGGTCAACCTGTTCGAGTCCTACGATGATCCTCTCAACACCGAACCCGGCGAACTAGTGCTCGGCCGGGGGCTGCCGTTCCGCTCAATGGAAGCGTATATCGCCCTACGGGAGAGGTTCGGCGCGCAGTGGCTCACGCAGGCGATGGAGCTGTACGTCGAGAGCCACGGGACCATCAAGCTCGGCAAGGATCGGGAGAGTTGCGCCCGCAAGCTGCTGGACCGCGCCCGCTGCTGCTTCGATCTTGACAGCGCATGGCACGGGCCGAAGGTGGCGTCCGACGGTTTCGAGCGCTACCAGCGCATCGAACGGATCGCCAACATGAATGCCTACCTCTCGTCGGCAGCATGAGGAGTCCCCACATGACTTACCGTTACCTGACCCCGCGCTCGGAGAAGGGGGCCCTTCGCGCTTATGTACGGAGCCTGATGCGCATCGAGAAAGGGAATAACTACTACCAGTTGAATCAGAGGACCGTCCGCCTTATCGGCAAGGTGTTTTCAAACATCAAGTACGGCAGCCCTGAAGACGTGAGGGACCTTCAGGTCACGCTGGAGGAATGTCTTGCCTTTGTCATGAAGGAGAGGCGGAAGTTCGCTGCCTGATCCTCTATCGGGGCGCCGTCGCGCCCAAGGCGATGAAACGAAAGGGCCACCGTCGAGGTGGCCCTTTTTCATGACACGTCCGGGCAACGTTCAGCCCTCATCTGTGGGCGCAGGTTCGACCACCGCCACGGTCGCCAGCCACTCGGCCGACTCCTCCTCGTTCATCTCGGCGGCGTGCACCTTCTGCCGTGGCGGGACCTCGATGCCCTTCTTGCGCATGTCGTGGGCGTACCACCTGACCGACTTGGCCGTGGCCTGCGCGCCCTCGATCTGCGCATTGACCATCTCGGCGATCAGCGCGTGCGGGTAGCCTGCCGGGTCCATTAGGAACTCGCGGGCGAGGCGGCCGATGCCCTTGCCGATGGGCTTCTTCTCGGTCTCTGTCGGGGCCTCGGTCGTCTCGGCCTGCGGCTGTGCGCGCTGCTCGGTCACCTCGGGATCGGTGCCTTGCCCGAACGAGGCCAGGTCGATGTTTCCGGCTGCCGCGACCTGCTCGATCCGCGCGATCAGCTTCGCCTTGGTCGCGAAGGTCTTGGGCCCTGCCGGCTCGTCGGCGATGGCGTTGTGCAGGGCCAGCAGGGACTTGGTGCTCATCTCTTGAAGATTCATCTCCCGCTCCAGGTTGTTGGTGTGTGAGTTCATTAGGTCGCGTTCGTGGGATTCCGGGAGCGGGGCCCCCTCAAAAAGTTGCCCTCTGACTGTCGATCGGCGCGCGACGCCGCGCAACTGCATGATAAAGAAGGGCCGTCCTTGTGGGACGGCCCTCCGAAGCACGGCCGGGGCACCTCGGCCTCTGTTCCGACCCCGGCCGCTGGCACCAAACTCAGTGGGCGTGTGCGAGGGGCTGGCGCTCTGCCTGCGCCCAGGTCTCGCGGTCGAGGTAGGCATCCCACGCGCGGCTGTACGGCATGCCGGCCAGGGCGGCGGCCTCGTCGAACTCGGGCGAGTACGGGGCCACGCCGACGCGGCGGGCCTGCTCGGCCAGGGCGTCGAGCAGGTCGCAGCCGAGACGAGCGGCGCGGACCATGCCACCGAGGGCGACGGCTACCGGGTGGCTGGCCTCGTAGGCGGGCTGCTTAGTCATCGCCGCCCCCAATCAGGTCGCGGTCGATGCCGCGCTCGCGCAGGGCGAGCTGGACGGTGTTGATGGGGTTGGAGCGGCCGTGCTTCCAGGTGCGGATGGCGACGAGAATCCCCTGCAGACGTGCGTCGCCCAGCTTGATGTACTCGCCGACCTTGAGGAAGTCGTCCAGGCGCATGGCGTGGGCCAGATCGGCGGGACCGACCGGGCGGTCCTTGCTGGGCAGGCGGTCGAGCAGGGAGAGCACGGCGGCGGCCAGCGGCACG
>JAUVWV010000316.1 GCA_030603925.1 Thauera sp.
CGTACTTGCCGTTCTTGTAGAACTCGCTGGCCGCGCAGTCCAGTGCCAGCAGCACGTCACGGCCGGGCTCGGAGCCGGCTGCGGCGATCGCGTCCTGGATCATGTTCAGCGCCTCTTCGGTGCCGGACACGTTGGGCGCGAAACCACCCTCGTCACCCACGGTGGTGGGGTAGCCCTTCTTGTCGGTGAGCTTCTTCAGGTGATGGAAGATCTCCGCACCGCAACGCAGGGCTTCGCGGAAGCTGGTCATGGAGACCGGCATGATCATGCATTCCTGGATGTCCAGGCTGTTGTTGGCGTGCGCGCCGCCGTTGATGACGTTCATCATCGGCACCGGCATGGTCATCGGACCGGAACCGCCGAAGTAGCGGTACAGCGGCAGCCCGGCCTCTTCTGAGGCGGCCTTGGCCACCGCCATCGAAACCGCCAGCATGGCGTTGGCGCCCAGGCGGGACTTGTTTTCGGTGCCGTCCAGTTCGATCAGGCTGCGGTCGATGAAGGCCTGCTCTTCGGCGTCCAGGCCGATGATGGCCTCGGAGATCTCGGTGTTCACGTTCTCCACCGCGCGCAGCACGCCCTTGCCGAGGTAGCGGCCGCCGTCGCCGTCGCGCAGCTCGATGGCTTCGCGCGAACCGGTGGACGCGCCGGACGGCACCGCGGCCCGGCCCATCACGCCCGACTCCAGCAGCACGTCGGCTTCGACGGTGGGATTGCCGCGGGAATCGAGAATCTCGCGGGCGATCACATCAACGATTGCACTCATGGTTCTTCCTGTATCGATCGAAAGTGGGGTGAATCAAACGCTGGCCGCGGGCGCTTCTTCCAGCCCTTCGCCCAGCAGCATGTCGAAGTCGGCAATCCCGGCACGCGCTTCGCGCGCGGCCCGGTATTCCGGCGAATCATAGAAACGACGGGCGGCGTCCATGGACGGGAAGGCGACGATCACCAGGCGCTGCGGCGCCCACTCGCCTTCCAGCGTCTCGGTGGCGCCGCCACGCACCAGGTAGCGACCGCCGAAGCGCGCTACCGCAACCTCCGCCAGCTCGCGGTAGCGCGAGATGCGCTCGGCGTCATGCACGCGCGCATCGACCACCAGGTAGGCCGGCTTGCTCATGCCTGCAGCTCGGTAAACCCGCTGGCCTTCACCAGCCGGTCGATGTCGCGCAGCACGGCGAGCAGGGCCTTCATCTTCGGCAACGGCCAGGCGTTGGGGCCGTCGGACAGCGCCTTGGCGGGGTCGGGGTGGGTTTCCATGAAGAGCCCCGCCACCCCCGCGGCCACCGCGGCGCGCGCCAGCACCGGCACGAATTCGCGCTGCCCGCCGGAGGCCGTACCCTGCCCGCCCGGCAGCTGCACCGAGTGGGTGGCGTCGAACACCACCGGGCAACCGGTCTCGCGCATGATCGCCAGCGAGCGCATGTCGGACACCAGGTTGTTGTAGCCGAAGGACGCACCGCGTTCGCACACCATGATGGTGTCCGCCCCGCCGTTGGCCTCCTTCGCCTTGTCGACCACATTCTTCATGTCGCCCGGGGCGAGGAATTGGCCCTTCTTGATGTTCACCGGCTTGCCGGACGCAGCCACGGCGTGGATGAAATCGGTCTGGCGGCACAGGAAGGCAGGCGTCTGCAGCACATCCACCACCGCGGCCACCTCGGGGATCTCCTCCACCGTGTGCACGTCGGTGAGCACCGGCAGGCCGAGCTGCGTCTTCACCGCCGCGAGCATCTTAAGCCCGGCATCCATGCCGTGCCCGCGGAAGCTCCTGCCCGAGCTGCGATTGGCCTTGTCGTAGGAGGCCTTGAAGATGTACGGGATGCCCAGCTCGGCGCAGATCTCCTTCATCTGCCCGGCGATGTCCAGGCACATCTGCTCGGACTCGGCCACGCAGGGCCCGGCAATGAGGAACAGCGGCCGGTCCAGGCCGACCTCGAAATCACACAGTTTCATGCCTTCAACCTTCCTTCATCCAGCAGCGCCGCAACCCTGCTGACGATCTGCTCAGCCGCACACAGCGCTTCGTCCAGTTCCTGCGCATCAGGCGAGCCCACGCCCGGATAGCGATACAGTGTTGCCAGCGGGGTCAGAAGCGCAGCCTGCGGCAGCAACGCCCCCAGCTCAGCGCAGTACTGAGCACATTCCCTGACCAGTACCACCAGATCATGGGTACGGGGAACATGCACCTCGACCGCGCAGAGAGCGGCCTTCAACATCTTTTCGGCAGCCTGCTGACAATGGTAAGCCGCCGTATCCAGCAGGCGCCCGCCCTCTGCGCCGGCCAACAGTCGCGCTGCGTCGAGATCGTGCGTCGCCTTGTTGCGCCATTCCGCAACCAGCCGGAATCCGGACTCATCCATGCAGGTGACGCCCGTCTTCAAGGATACGGCGCTCCAGTGACGACCGCGCACGGCAGCGCTCGGCGAATTCTGCATGGGTTTCCACCAGAATATCCTTGGATATCGGCAGATCGGCAAGCGCGAGGTGTGCGCGGGTGGCCCGCCGGGCCGGCCGTTCATCGCTCTCGGTGACGACCACCAGGAGATCGTAATCGCTGTCCGGACGCGGCTCCCCCCAGGCCCGCGAGCCAAACAGCATGATCCGCTCAGGATGCATGCTGTCGACCAGCCGGCGAGTGATCTCGTCAAGGACGTGGTCGCCGCTCATGCCCTTCTCAGCCCGCCTTGCGCGCCAGCGCCGCCTTCACGTAGGCGGTGAACAGCGGATGGCCCTTGCGCGGATTGGAGGTGAACTCCGGATGGAACTGGCAGCCGACGAACCACGGGTGCACCTCACGCGGCAGTTCCACCATCTCGCACAGGTCGGTGACCGGCGCACGGCCGGAAACCACCAGCCCCTTGGCTTCGAGTTGCGCCAGCAGGGTGTTGTTCACTTCGTAGCGGTGGCGGTGGCGTTCGATGATGTCGTCCGCGCCGTAGATCTCGCGCGCCAGCGAGCCGTCCTTGAGGTGGCAGGTCTGCCCGCCCAGGCGCATGGTGCCGCCCAGGTCGGAATCCTCGCTGCGCTTCTCGATCTTGCCGCTGCGGTCCTTCCATTCGGTGATCAGGCCGATCACCGGATAAGGGCTGGCCTTCTCGAACTCGGTGGAGTGCGCGCCGTCCATGCCGGCCACATCGCGCGCGAATTCCACCACCGCGAGCTGCATGCCGAGGCAGATGCCCAGGTAGGGCACCTTGTTCTCGCGCGCGTAGCGAATCGCGGCGATCTTGCCTTCGGTGCCGCGCTTGCCGAAGCCGCCGGGCACCAGGATGGCGTCCATCTTCTCGAGCACCTTGCAGCCTTCCTGCTCGATGTCCTCGGAATCGATGTAGTGGATGTTCACCTTGGAACGGGTGTGCATCCCGGCGTGGTTGAGCGCCTCGATCAGCGACTTGTAGGACTCGGTGAGATCGACGTACTTGCCCACAAAGGCGATGTC
>JAUVWV010000356.1 GCA_030603925.1 Thauera sp.
GCCGCGCTGGCCGGGGCGCTCTCCGGACGTGCGCCGGGGCCGGCCGCGCTGTGCGCCAATGTGGCCGGCGAAATGGCCGGGCGGGCGCTCGCCGAGGCGCTGGCGGCGCACGGCTGCACGCTGTCTTTCCTGCGTGCCACGGCCCTCGCGGGCGGGGTGCGCTGCGCCTATGCGGAGCCGGCGCGGTTGGGTGCCGACCGCTGGGCGGCCCTGCTCGGCGCGCGGGCGCTGCACGCCGGGCCCTGCCTGGTGGCCGACGCCGGTTCCGCGCTCACGCTGGACGCCCTTGCACGTGATGGCCTGCACCTCGGCGGCTGGATCGTCCCCGGCCTCGGCATGATGGTGGAGGCGCTGGAGGGCCGGACCGGTGACCTGGCCGCGTTGCGCCGGACTTCCACCGGTGTCTCGCGCGCGCCGTTCCCCGCCGATACCGGCCCGGCGATGGATGAGGGCGCCGCGCTCGCCGCGACCGGGGCGGCCGAGGCGGCGCTGCGCCGGCTGGAGGCCTGGTGCGGCGAGCCGGCCCGGCTGCTGGTCACCGGCGGCGACGGCCCCGCCCTGGCGGCCGGGCTGGCCTGTGCGGAACTCGTGCCCGACCTGGTGCTGCGCGGGCTGGCGCAGGCCGTCGCAGAGGTCATTCGGACCGGCTGGGGTCCCTGAACGGCAGCTGAATAGGCCGGCCCCGGCTGGTCGTGGCCTTTACGAATGTGCACCTGCCGGGGCGTCCGTATACTGGGAGGCGAATGAGTCAACGCCAATCGTCCAGGAGGACAAGGATCATGAAGAAGCTGACAATCGCATTGCTTGCTGTGCCCCTGGTGGCTTTCAGCGGCGCCGCTCTGGCGGGTGATGCCGCGGCCGGTAAGGCCAAGGCGGAGAGCTGCATGGATTGCCACGCCGGCGAGGATTTCGAGGGCATGACGCTCGAGGAGATCATTGAGGCCAACAAGGCCGTGCTATCGGGCGCCCAGCGCCATCCGCCGGGGCTCGAGATGGCCGAGGACGACGTCGCGGACATCAGCGCCTACTTCTACGCCGAGGCCGGCGGGGAGTAATCGAAGGCTCGATACGTCAGGGCCGCGCCGCAGCCGGGGAGACTGGCTGCGGCGCTTTTCGTTCAGGATGCGTTCAGGGACGCAGCGCTACATTGAAGGTGCACGGATGCAGCCCTAGAATGCGGCCTCAGGCCGGTGTAGCTCAGTTGGCAGAGCGGCTGATTTGTAATCAGCAGGTCGCAGGTTCGACCCCTGTCGCCGGCTCCAGATACAGGCTATGCCGCAGGGCTTGGGCCGGGGGTTTGCGAATGGCTACAACCACGAGGATCGAGACGATGAAGAAGCTCACCACAGCAATGATTGCGCTGCCGCTGGCCCTGTTCAGCGCGGCCGCCCTGGCCGGCGATGCCGCGGCCGGCGCCGCCAAGGCCGAGAGCTGCATGGACTGCCATGCCGGCGAGGATTTCGAGGGTCTCAGCCTCGAGGAGATCGCCAATGCCATTCGCGGCGCGCTGGCCGGCAACGTCAAGCATCCCCCGGGTCTCGACGAGATCGCCGAGGGTGACGTAGACGACGTCGCTGCGTATTTCTACGCCGAAGCCGGCGGCCAGTAACACGGCAGCGTCCGTCCGGACCGCCGGACGGCGCAATCGGGCGGCCCGCCGTACAGGGTGGGCCGCCCGTTTATGCTAAGTCCCCACGAATGTGCTACCAAGAGGACCTAACTCCATGAAGAAGCTTGCAATTGTTGCCCTGTCCCTGCCCCTGGCCCTGTTCGGCGCGGCCGCCCTTGCCGCCGACCACGGCGCCGGCAAGGCGAAGGCTGAGATGTGCCTGGACTGCCACGAGCCCGACGATTTCGCCGGCCAGAGCGCGGCCGAGATCGAGGCCCTGATCCGCGACGCGATCGCCGGCAAGTTCAAGCACGCCGCCGAGATCAAGGACCTGGCCGAGGAAGATATCGCGGTCGTCGCCGCCTGGTTCGCGCACGAGGGCGGCCAGTAAGCCAGCGCCTCCAGCCCGTTTGAAGCGCCGGCGGGGTAAAGCCCGCCGGCGATCCAAGTTGACACCCCTTGAGCCGCGTTTAATAATACGCGGCTTGCGCTTTTGGGGAGGGGTACCCAAGCGGTCAACGGGGGCAGACTGTAAATCTGCTGGCTCAGCCTTCGGAGGTTCGAATCCTCCCCCCTCCACCACGTGCCTCGAGGCCGGATCGCGGAGTCGCGCCGGGCGAGAGGGAGGCGAAGCGGAAGGTCCGGTACATGCGAGCGCGCGCGGGCGTAGTTCAATGGTAGAACCTCAGCCTTCCAAGCTGATGATGTGGGTTCGATTCCCATCGCCCGCTCCAGGTTGGAGCCGCTGCAGAGAGGGCGCACGGAGTTAACAGGATCGAGGCCCACATAGCTCAGACGGTAGAGCACTTCCTGGGTAAGGAAGAGGTCACCGGTTCAAGTCCGGTTGTGGGCTCCAGTATTTAGGGCCGCTGAGCGCGGCGAACGGATGGCCGGGGCAGCCCGCCGCCACTTTTGACAAACAATCTGATCAGTCCGGAGTCAAGCACCAATGTCCAAGTCGAAATTCGAGCGTACGAAGCCGCATGTGAATGTGGGGACGATTGGCCATGTGGACCATGGCAAGACGACGTTGACGGCGGCGTTGACGAAGGTGATGGCGGAGAAGTTTGGTGGTGA
>JAUVWV010000061.1 GCA_030603925.1 Thauera sp.
CCGTGTGGCGCAGCTCGGCATCCTCGCGCTGTTCCTTGCCGGCCCGTGGTTCGGCCTGTGGGTCGTCAAGGGCAACCTGTCCTCCAGCCTCACCCTGGGCGTCCTGCCGCTGACCGACGTCTTCCTGCTCGCTCAATCGCTGGCCGCCGGCTACCTGCCCTACAAGGAAGCGCTGCTCGGCGGCGGCATCGTGCTGGCCTTCTACCTGCTGGTGGGCGGGCGCACCTTCTGTTCCTGGGTCTGCCCGATCAACATGGTGACCGACGCCGCCGCCTGGCTGCGCCGCCGCCTCGGCATCAAGGGCGGCAAGGTGCCGCACGCCAACACCCGCTACTGGCTGCTCGCCTTCGTGTTGGGCGCCGCGGCGCTCACCGGCACGCTGGCGTGGGAATGGGTCAATCCGGTGTCGATGTTCCACCGCGGGCTGATCTTCGGCTTCGGCCTTGCCTGGGGCATCGTGCTGGGCGTCTTCCTGTACGACCTGTTCATCGCCAGCCGGGGCTGGTGCGGCCATCTGTGCCCGATGGGCGCCTGCTACAGCCTGCTCGGAAGCACCGCCTTGCCCCGCATCACCGCCGACAAGCGCAGCCGCTGCGACGACTGCATGGATTGCTTCGCCGTCTGCCCCGAACCCCAGGTCATCCGCCCCGCGCTGAAGGCCGTCGGGCAGTCCCATCCACTGATTCTCGACCGGAACTGCACCACCTGCGGCCGTTGTGTCGATGTGTGCAGCAAGGACGTGTTTCGCATTACGACCCGATTTGACAGGAGCGAGTCATGAACCGTAAGACCCGTAATCTCGTGATGGCCCTGGTGGCCGCCCTTGGCCTGGGATCCGCCACCGCCCCGCTGCTGGCGCAGGGCCTGGCCGTTCCGCGCGGAGCGGCGGTGTCCGAACCCGAGCCGACCCCCGGCAACTTCCGCCAGTTGCCCGACAGCCCGCCGATCCCGCGCGACTACGTGCAGCAGCCGCCGCTGGTGCCGCACAAGGTCGAAGGCTACGAGGTGTCGATCAACTTCAACAAATGCATGGACTGCCACTCCTGGTCGCGCTACCAGGAAGCCGGCGCCACCAAAGTCAGCCTGACCCACTTCAAGGACCGTGACGGTGGCGAACTGTCCAACATTTCGCCGCGGCGCTACTTCTGTCTGCAGTGCCACGTCCCGCAAACCGATGCCAAGCCGCTGGTGGAAAACACCTTCCGTCCGGCCACCGGCCTGCGCTAAGCGACCACGGGGAAGATCATGACAGACGAGAATAAGAAGAGCCTGTGGCAGAAGCTGCGGGCACTGGGGCTCGGCACCGTGGCAGTGGTATTCGTCGCCGGCATCATCTTCTGGGGCGGCTTCAACACGGTGATGGAATGGACCAACACCGAGAAGTTCTGCATCTCCTGCCACGAGATGGAAGTGAACGTCTATCAGGAGTACCGCAACACCATTCACTACCAGAACCGCACCGGGGTGCGCGCGATCTGCTCGGACTGCCACGTGCCCAGGGAGTGGGTGCCGAAGATGATCCGCAAGATCCAGGCGACGCGCGAGCTCTACGGCAAGGCGATGGGGACCATCAACACGCCGGAGAAGTTCGAGGCCAACCGCCTGCGTCTGGCGGAGAACGAGTGGCG
Source organism: Thauera sp. (assembly GCA_030603925.1). Classification (GTDB taxonomy): domain Bacteria; phylum Pseudomonadota; class Gammaproteobacteria; order Burkholderiales; family Rhodocyclaceae; genus Pseudothauera. The sequence goes on from JAUVWV010000061.1 coordinate 1,629, forward strand.
CCGCATGAAGAAGAACGACTCGCGGGAGTGCCGCAACTGCCACAGCTTCGAGTACTTCGACTACTCCGTGCAGGGCCGTCGTTCCAACCAAGCGCACCAGAGCGGCCTGGCCGAGGGCAAGACCTGCATCGACTGCCACAAGGGCATCGCCCACTCGCTGCCGCCGATCGAGCAGGACATCGGCCTCGAGCGCCCGGCCGTGGCGCCCGACGTGTTCCATCCGCCCTCCACGCAGCAGCAGTAAGCCCCGCGGCCACGCCGGCACAAGCCCGGCGTGGCCTGCGCGCAGCCGCAAGCCGGATGCCGGCCGCAGCCGGCCCCCTGGCTGCGGTGCAGGGTGCGACGCGCGCAGCCGGATTGCCCTGCGCATCCTCCAGGCGGCGCAGCGCCTGCGTGACGGCTGTGGGCGCGCCAGCACTTCCGGCTGCGCCCACCCTGTGGTTCAATCCTCCCCCATGCTTCAAGCCACCGATCTCGCCTGCCTGAAGGGCGACCGCCTGCTGTTCCGCGGCCTTGCCCTGACCCTGGCGCCGGGCGACCTGCTGCGCGTGGCCGGCCCCAACGGCGTGGGCAAGACCAGCCTGCTGCGCCTGCTGACCGGGCTCACCCATCCGGAGGCCGGCGAGGTGAGCTGGCAGGGCGTGGCGCTGCGGCGCAACCGCGAGCGTTTTCATCGCGCCTTGCTCTACCTCGGTCACGCCGCAGCCCTCAACGACATGCTCAGCCCGCTGGAAAACCTGCGCTTTGCCTGTGCGGCGGCCGGCGACGAGGACGTCGACGAGGAGCGCTGCGTACAGGCGCTGGTGCGCATCGGCCTGGCCGAGCAGCTCGACCTGCCGGCGCGCGTGCTGTCCCAGGGGCAGCGCCGCCGCGTCGGCCTGGCCCGCCTCTTCCTGTCCGCACAGCGGCCGCTGTGGGTGCTGGACGAACCGTTTACCGCGCTCGACGTGAACGCCGTGGCCGAGCTCGCCACCACGCTCTCCGATCACTGTGCCGCCGGCGGCATCGTGGTGCTCACCACCCACCAGGAAGCGCCCTTCGCACGTCCCCCGCAGGTGCTCGACCTCGGGAGCTACGCATGCTGAGCGCCTTCCTCGCGGTGCTGCGCCGCGACCTGCTGCTGTCCTGGCGCGGGCGCGCCGACCTGCTGGTGACGCTGGCCTTCTTCGTCATCGTGGTCTGCCTGTTCCCCTTCGGCGTGGGGGCCGAGACCAACCAGCTGCGCGCCATTGCGCCCGGTGTGCTGTGGGTGGCGGCGCTGCTCGCCAGCCTGCTTTCGCTGCACCGATTGTTCGCCCAGGACCACGCCGACGGAACCCTGGAGCAGCTTCTCCTGTCTAGTGAGCCGGCAGTACTGTGGGTGGCGGGCAAGATCGTCGCCTTCTGGCTGACCACCGGCCTGCCGCTGGTGGTGGCCGCCCCCGGGCTGGCCCTGCTGTTTGACCTGGAACAAGGCGCCCTCCCGGTGCTGACCCTTAGTCTGGCGCTCGGCACCCCCATCCTGGCCTTGCTCGGTGCGGTGGGTGCGGCGCTGACCCTGGGGGTACGCGGCGGCGGCATGTTGCTGGCGCTGCTGGTGTTGCCGCTGTACGTGCCGGTGCTGATCTTCGGCGCCGGGGCGGTGGACGCCTACCTTGGCGGTACCGGTGCGGCGGCCCACCTGCTGCTGCTCGGCGGCGGACTGGCCGGCGCATTGGCGCTGGCACCCTGGGCCTGCGCGGCAGCGCTCAGGATTGCAATGGAATGATGAACGGAACGGCATGACGACCCTGACCCGCGCCCCGGTGCGCAGCCCCGAAGGCCTCCTGCGCTTCGCCGCCCCCCAGCAGTTCTACCCGCTCGCCGGCCGCCTGGCGCCCTGGTTCGCCTGGGCTGCGGCGCTGCTCACCGTGGTGGGGCTGTACATCGGCTTCTTCGTTGCGCCCACCGACTTCCAGCAGGGCGAGGTGTACCGCGTCATCTTCATCCATGTGCCGGCGGCCTGGATGTCGATGTTCATCTACCTGGTGATGGCCTTCTGGGCCGCGGTCGGACTGGTGATGAACACCCGCCTGTCCTTCATCATGAGCCAGGCGCTGGCGCCCACCGGGGCCATGTTCTGCTTCGTCGCGCTGTGGACCGGCGCGGTGTGGGGCAAGCCCACCTGGGGCACCTACTGGGTGTGGGACGCGCGCCTGACCTCGCAGCTGCTGCTGCTCTTCCTGTATTTCGGCTTCATCGCGCTGACCCGCGCGATCGAAGACCCGCGCCGCGCCGACCGCGCCGGCGCCATCATCGCCCTGGTCGGCGCGGTGAACGTGCCCATCATCTACTTCTCGGTGCAGTGGTGGAACACCCTGCACCAGGGCGCTTCGGTGAGCCTCACGCGGGCGCCGTCGATGGCCTCCACCATGCTCGCCGGAATGCTCATCATGGCCATCGCGGCGTGGATGTACGCCATCGCGGTGGCGCTGTGGCGCGTGCGCGCGCTGATCCTCGAGCGCGAGCGCCACACCGAGTGGGTGGGCGAGGTGCTCGCCGCGGAAGCGCAGACGCAGGGGAGGGCGCGCTGATGCAGTGGGAATCCTGGAGCGCCTTCTGGCAGATGGGCGGCGCGGCCCCCTACGTATGGGGCAGCTATGGCGTCACCCTGGCGCTGATCGTGGCGGAACTCGTGCTGGTGATCCGCCGTCGGAAAGACACCGTGAACCGCCTGCTGCGCTGGCGGCGAGCGCTTGGCAAGGACGTTGGCGGGTCGCAGGCCCGCATGGAGTCGGTTGAATGAAAGCCCGTAGCAAACGCCTGATTTTGGTGGGCGGAGGCGTCGCCCTGCTGGTGGCCGCGGTGGCCTTGGTGTTGTCCGCCTTCCAGCAGAACCTGGTGTTCTTCCACACTCCCACGGAAGTCTATGAAGGCAAGGCGCCCACCGGGCGCGCCTTCCGCATCGGCGGCATGGTGGAAGACGGCTCGATCCGGCGCGAGGCCGACGGCCTCACGGTGAGCTTCGCCATCACCGACACCGCGAAAGTCATCCCGGTGCGCTACCGCGGCACCCTGCCCGACCTCTTCCAGGAGGGCAAGGGCGCGGTGGTGCAGGGCGTGCTCGGGCCGGACGGCCAGTTCACCGCCACCGAGGTACTCGCCAAGCACGACGAGAACTACATGCCGGTCGAAGCGCAGTACGCCATCGACCAGGCGCACAAGGCCAGCCAGACGGTGCAGCAATGATCGCCGAACTCGGGCATTTCGCCCTCATCCTCGCCCTCGTTCTGGCGGGCGTGCAGGCCGTGGTGCCGCTGGTCGGTGCCGCGCGCAACCGCTACGCGCTGATGGCGGTGGGCCGCCCGGCGGCGCAGGCGCAGCTGTTCTTCCTGCTGTTCGCCTACGCCTGTCTGACCTGGGCCTTCATCACCAGCGACTTCTCGGTGCGCCTGGCGGCCTCCAACTCGCATACCGACACCCCGCTGATCTACAAGATCACCGGCGTATGGGGCAATCACGAAGGCTCGCTGCTGCTGTGGGCGACCTCGCTGTCGCTGTGGACGGTGGCGGTCACCATCTTCAGCCGCGACCTGCCGGAAGCCTTCATGGCGCGCGTGCTGGGCGTGCTCGGCGCGATCAGCGCGGGTTTCGTGTCCTTCACGCTGTTCACCTCCAACCCCTTCACCCGCCTGCTGCCGGCGGTGGCCGAAGGGCGCGACCTGAATCCGCTGCTGCAGGATCCGGGCATGATCATCCACCCGCCGCTGCTCTACATGGGCTATGTCGGCTTCTCGGTGGCCTTCGCCTTCGCCATTGCGGCGCTGCTCAGCGGCCGCCTGGATGCCGCCTGGGCGCGCTGGTCGCGCCCGTGGACCACGGTGGCCTGGGTCTTCCTCACCGCCGGCATCGCGGTGGGTTCCGGCTGGGCCTACTACGAGCTGGGCTGGGGCGGCTGGTGGTTCTGGGATCCGGTGGAGAACGCCTCCTTCATGCCCTGGCTGCTCGGCACCGCGCTGATCCATTCGCTGGCGGTCACCGAGAAGCGCGGCGCCTTCCGCAACTGGACGGTGCTGCTGGCCATCGGCGCGTTCTCGATGTCGCTGCTCGGCACCTTCCTGGTGCGCTCGGGGGTCCTCACCTCGGTGCTCGCCGTCGCCACCGACCCGGCGCGCGGCCTCTACATCCTGGTGCTGCTGGTGCTGGTGATCGGCATCTCGCTGACCCTGTTCGCCTGGCGCGCGCCGAAACTCACCGGCGGCGGCAGCTTCGGCCTGGTGTCGCGCGAATCCACCCTGCTGGGCAACAACGTGCTGTTTGCCGTGGTCACCGGCGCGGTACTGCTGGGCACCATGTACCCGCTGTTCCTCGACGCGCTCAACCTGGGCAAGATCTCGGTCGGGCCGCCCTACTTCGAAGCGGTGTTCGTGCCGCTGATGGTGCCGGTGATCGTGCTGATGGTGATCGGTCCCTTCGTGCGCTGGAAGGGCGACGACGGCGCGCGCCTGCTGCGCCGCCTGGCCCCGGCTGCGCTTGTCAGCCTGGTGCTGGGCGCCGGTCTGGCGCTCGCGGTGGGGCACGTCACCTGGCGCACGGTGCTCGGCCTGACGCTGGCCGCCTGGGTGCTGATCGGCAGCCTGCAACTGCTCCTCGCGCGCATCGCGGAGCGCCCGGGGGCTGCCGCCGCAGCCCGCCTGCGCGGCATTCCCGCCGCCTGGTGGGGGATGTGGACGGCGCACCTCGGGGTCGGCGTGTTCATCATCGGGGTGACCATGGTGGGCAGCCTGGAGTCCGGCCTGGACGTGAAGATGAAGGAGGGGCAGAGCGCGCAGCTGGCCGGCTACACCTTCACCTTCCGCGGCGTGGAGGACGTCGAGCGTGCCAACTACGTCGCTGCGCGCGCCACCCTGGAAGTCCGCGCGGGCGAGCGCCGCGTCGCCACCCTGACGCCCGAGAAGCGCCTCTACCTCGCGCAGCAGATGCCGATGACCGAAGCCTCGCTCGACATCGGTCCGTTCCGCGACGTGTATGTCTCGCTGGGCGAGCAGGTCGAGGACGGCAGCTGGATCGTCAGCCTGTACCACAAACCCTTCATCAGCTGGATCTGGCTGGGCTGCACCCTGATGGGGCTGGGCGGCATCTTCGCCGCCGCGGACCGCCGCTACCGCCGCCTCGCCGAACGCCGCGCAGCGGCGGGCGTCGTCCAGACTGCCTGAGCACCGCACCATGAAAGCGAAATTCCTCGTTCCCCTGGCCATCTTCCTGCTGCTCGCCGGCTTCCTCGCCTACGGCCTGAAGCTCAATCCGCGCGAAGTGCCCTCGCCGCTGGTCGGCAAGCCCGCGCCGGCCTTCCGCGTGGCGCAGCTGCAGGCGCCCGACGCCAGCTTCGGCACCGAAGACATGCGCGGCCAGGTCTGGCTGCTCAACGTCTGGGCCTCGTGGTGCGTGTCCTGCCGCCAGGAGCATCCGCTGCTGGTGGATCTCGGGCGGCGCGGCGTGGTGCCGGTGGTCGGGCTCAACTACAAGGACGCGCCGGCCGACGCGATGGGCTATCTGGCCCAGCACGGCAACCCCTACACCACCATCGCGGTGGACCCGAACGGCGCGGTCGGCTTCGACTACGGGGTGTACGGCACGCCGGAGACCTTCCTCATCGACCGTGACGGGGTGATCCGCTACAAGCACATCGGCCCGCTCACCCGCGAGAAGTTCGACCGCGTGCTGATGCCCATGATTGCGGAGCTCTCCCGTGCCGGCTGACTTTTACCTGAAACGCCTGCTGCGCGCCGCAACGCTGGCGCTGGCCTGTCTGGGAACGGTCGCCCATGCGGCGGGCGAAGCCGTGCCGGTGTCCGACGATCCCGAACTGGAAGCGCGCGTGCTGGCGCTGTCGCACAACCTGCGCTGCCTGGTGTGCCAGAACGAGTCGGTGGCCGAGTCGCGTGCGCCGCTCGCGGTCGACATGCGCAACCAGGTGCGCGAACAACTCGCCGCCGGGCGGAGCGAGCAGGAGGTGGTGGACTTCCTGGTCGCCCGTTTCGGCGACTTCGTCGTGTTCACCCCGCCGTTCAAGGCCACCACCGCCCTGCTGTGGATCGGCCCCGGCGTGCTGCTGGTGGCCGGCGTGGCCGGACTGGCGCTGCGCCTGCGCCGCCGCCTCAACGAAACCCCTGCGCCGCTCGATGACGCCGAGCGTGCGCGCGCCCGCGCCCTGCTCGCGGCCGGCAGTTCCCCCGAGGAGTCCCGCAAGTGATCCCATTCGCCATTCTGGCCGGCCTGATGCTGGCCGGTGCCCTGCTGTGGGTGCTGTTCCCGCTGTTCAGCCAGCGCGGACAGATCACCGCCGGGCAGGAGCGCCAGCGCCAGACCGAAACCGCCCTCGCGGTGCTGCGCGAGCAGCTGGCCGAACTCGACGCCGAACGGGCGGCCGGGCGCGTCGACGATGCGGCCTATGCGCGCAACCGTGAGGAGCTGGAGCGTCGTGCGCTGGAAGAGGGGCAGGGCCGCGAAGGCGAGGCGCGCGGCGGTCCGGCGCGCGCCTGGGGCGCAGGCCTGGTGCTGGCGGTGCCCATCGTGGCCGCCTCGGTGTATCTCGCCATTGGCGAGCCGGATGCGCTCGACCCGGCCAATCTGAGCACCCAGCAGGGCTTCACCGCCGCCGAGATCGAGGAGATGGTCGGCGGGCTGGCCGCGCGTCTGGAGCAGGACCCGGACAACGTAGAGGGCTGGAACATGCTCGCGCGCTCCTATCTGGTGCTGCAGGACTATCCGCGTGCCCTGGCCACCTATGCCCGCCTGGCCGAACTGCGCCCGGACGACCCGGACGTGCTGGCCGACTGGGCCGACGTGATGGCGGCGACCCGCGAGGGCGTGGTGGCCGGCGAGCCCGAAACGCTGCTGCAGCGTGCGCTCGCGCTCGACGCGGAGCACGTCAAGGCGCACGCACTGGCCGGCACCGGGGCCTATCAGCGCGAGGACTACGCCGCGGCGTCGGCACACTGGGAGCGCGTCCTGGCGCGCGTGCCGGAGGGCGACGGCGATACCGCGGCGAGCATCCGTGCGGCGATCAACGATGCGCGGGTGCGCGGCGGCCTGCCGCCGCTGGCCGGTGGCGAGGTGCCGCCGCCCGTCGCCGCTGCCGCGCCGGCTGTGCCCGCGGCCGGCCTCGCCGTGAGGGGGCGCCTGGCGATCGCCGAGGCGCTCAACGGCCAGGCCGCGCCCGACGATGCGGTGTTCGTCTTCGTCCGCCCGGCGGGCGGCGGCATGCCGCTCGCCGCACTGCGCTTCACCGTCGCCGAGCTGCCGCTCGAGTTCAGCTTCGAAGGCGTGCCGCTGATGACCGGGGATGCGCCGATTCCGCCGCGCCTCGGAGTGGTCGCGCGGGTGTCGAAGTCGGGCGACGCCACCGCCCGTGCGGGCGACCTGGAAGGCCAGGTCGCCGATGTCGACGTTGCGGCGCGCGACGTCGAAGTGCTGATCGATACCGTGCGCCCGTAAGGCCGGCGGTTCAGCCGCCGAGGTAGTCGAAGCGCACCCGCTTCACGTTGCACAGCAGTTCGTAGGCGATGGTGCCGGCACACTGCGCAACGCGGTTCACCCCCACCGCATTGCCCCACAGCTCGACCCGGCTGCCGAGGCCGGCGTCGGGCAGCTCGGTGAGATCCACCGTCAGCATGTCCATCGATACCCGTCCGATCAGCCGGGTCGGCCGCCCGTCCACCGACACCGGCGTGCCGTCCGGTGCGCTGCGCGGGTAGCCATCGGCATAGCCCATGGCCACCAGCCCGACCCGCGTCGGGCGCTCGGCGCGGAAGCGTGCGCCGTAGCCCAGCGCCGCACCGGGCGGAATCTCGCGCAGCGCCATGATCCGGCTTTCCAGGGTCATCACCGGGCGCAAGGCATTGGCCTCGTCGGGCATCGGATCGGCGCCGTACAGCAGGATGCCGGGGCGCGCCCAGTCGCGATGCGCCGCCGGCCAGCCCAGTACGCCTGCCGAGTTCGCCAGGCTGCGCGGGCCGGGCAGCCCGGCGGTGGCGGCGTCGAAGGCGGCGATCTGCTCCGTGGTACTGAGCAGATGGGGCTCGTCGGCGCGCGCGAAATGCGTCATCAGGGTGATCGTACCCACCGCGGCGCAGGCCTGCAGGCGCTGCCAGGCCGCCTGCGCGTCGTCCGGCAGGAAGCCGGCGCGGTTCATGCCGCTGTTGATCTTCAGCCACACCGCGAAGGGCGATTGCGGGCGGGCCTGCTCGAGCATGCGCAGCTGCTCGGCGTGATGCACCACCGGCCACAGCTGGTGGCGCGCCACCTCGGCGAGCTCGGCCGCCTCGAACACGCCTTCGAGCAGCAGGATGGGCGCCTGGATGCCGGCTGCGCGCAACTCCAGCGCCTCTTCCAGACAGGCCACCGCGAAACCGTCGGCTTCGCCGGCGAGCGCCCGGGCGCAACGCACTGCGCCGTGGCCGTAGGCATTCGCCTTCACTACCGCGAGCGCTTGCCCGCCATGGCGTTCGCGGGCCAGACGATAGTTGTGGCGCAGGGCGTCGAGGTCGATCAAGGCGCGGGCGGGTCTCATGCGGGCTGGAAAAGCTTAAGGACAGGGCGCTACTGTGCCACAAGCGTCCGGGGGGCGGCATCGGGAGCGACCCTCGGGCGGCGCGCGCGCTCCAGGCTCGGTTGCGTGCGCCAGGATGGTGCCGAAGTCGCCACGGCGCACCATCCTGGGTCGTGGCGGTCCGTCGCTGGCTGCGGACGGAGTGCTGGAAAGTCCCTTTTAATCAGCGTGTTGGATAGACTTCTTCGGTCGCCGCGAAGCTGGCACGGCTGAAGCTTGCATGTCCTGCATCGGCTTCCGTTCCCGTCCCTGGCACGCCTTGTGGCGGTGCGGATCCGGTGGGCCTCATACCGACATCAGGAGACAGATCATGCCCAGCCGTCCGATTTCCCACATTACCGCCGAGCGCAGCTACGTCTGCGTACCCGCCCACCTGAGCGTGCGCGAAGTGACCCGCCAGATGGAAGCGCTGCACGAGAGCGCGGCGCTGGTCACCGAGCATGGCGTACTCGTCGGCATCTTCACCGAGCGCGACGCGACCTTCCGCGTGCTGGCGCGCGGCCTCGATGCGGACAGCGTGGCCGTGTCCGCGGTGATGACCCACAACCCCCAGTCCATCCGTGAAGACCATCCCTTCGGGCACGCCCTGCACATGATGTACGAAGGCGGTTTCCGCCATGTGCCGGTGGTCACGCGCGACCTGCGGCCGCTCGGCATCGTCACCGCGCGCGATGCCCTGGGGCTGGATGCGCTCGCCTTTGGCGAGGAGTTGCTGCGCCGTGAGGAGATCACCGTGATCCTGTAGTCCCGTCAGCGCCGGTGCGGCGTCCCCAACGGCCGGCGCGGCATGCGCCGCCGGTCCGGGCGCGGCATTCGAGCGCGTCGTCGCGTCATCGGCGTGCGTCCGATTGCGCCCGGGTTGAGCCTCGTCATTTCAACCGCGGGTGGCCTGGGGTATATTCCCGCGGTTGCAACTGGGCTGATCGCACCGAGTGCGGACGGAGCACGAATGACGACGACGGCAATGACAAGTGAACGGAGCGCGGCGCCGCAGGCAGGCGGCGAGGTGCGCAACTGCGATGTACTGGTGATCGGCGGCGGCCCGGCGGGCGCGACCGCCGCCACCCTGCTGGCCGAACGCGGGCACCGCGTGACGATGCTGGAGAAGGCGCGCCATCCGCGCTTCCACATCGGCGAATCGCTGCTGCCGGCCAATCTGCCGCTGTTCGAGAAGCTGGGGGTGGCCGACGAGATCCGCAGCATCGGCATCGAGAAGCACGGCGCCGAGTTCGTCTCGCCGCACCACGACAACCAGCAGACCTTCCGCTTCGCCGAGGCGTGGAACAAGGCGCTGCCCTACGCCTACCAGGTGCGCCGCTCCGAGTTCGACCAGGTGCTGTTCCTCAATGCCGCGCGCAAGGGCGTGGACGCCATCCAGGGCTGCCGGGTGCGCGATGTGGAGTATCACGACGAGGGTGCCACGGTGAGCGCCGAGCACGAGGACGGGCGCAGCGAAACCTGGCGCGCGCGCTTCGTCATCGACGCCTCCGGGCGCGATACCTTCATGGCCAACCGGCTGCGCGCCAAGCAGCGCAACCCCAAGCACAACAGCTCCGCACTGTATGCGCACTTCGACGGAGCCAAGCGCCACTGCGGCACGGCCGAAGGCAACATCACCATCTACTGGTTCGACCACGGCTGGTTCTGGTTCATCCCGCTGGTCGATGGGGCCACCAGCGTCGGTGCGGTGACCTGGCCGTACTACATGAAGCAGCGCAAGGGGCGCAGCAAGGAGCAATTCCTGCTCGACACCATCGCGCTGTGTCCGCCGCTCGCCGAACGCCTGAAGGACGCGACGATCACCTCGCCGGTGGAGGCCACGGGCAATTTCTCGTATACCACCGACCACACCTACGGCAAGGGCTACATCCTGCTCGGCGACGCCTTCGCCTTCATCGACCCGGTGTTCTCCTCCGGGGTCATGCTGGCCATGCAGGGCGCCTTCTACGGTGCCGAGGCGGTGGATGTCTGCCTGCGCGAGCCGCAGCGCACCGCGCAGGCGATGAAGCGCTTCGACAAGCAGATGCGCCACGGGCCGCGCGAGTTCTCCTGGTTCATCTACCGCATGACCAATCCGACCATGCGCGACCTGTTCATGGGGCCGCGCAACTATTTCCGCATGCGCGAGGCGCTGCTCTCGCTGCTCGCCGGGGACATCTACGGCAAGACGCCGATCTGGTTCTCGCTCGCCACCTTCAAGGCGGTGTACTACCTGTCGTCGCTCAAGCACTGGCGGCGCAGCCTGGTCGCCTGGCGGGCGCGCAAGCGCAACATCCAGCCGGTGGATGACAGCGAGATGGCGGCGGGCGCATGAGGGCTGCGGTACTGAAGCTCGGCTGGCCCTTGCCGGCGCGCGCAGCCGGCGAAGCACACGACAGCCGCCTGCTCGGCGAGATGGCCTTCGGCCCGCTGCCGGCCGAACGCGGCGGTCCGCTGCTCGAAGTGGTCACGCCGCTGCTCGAACCGGCCGCACCCTGGCGCATGGCCTGGCTGTCCGGCGATCCGGTGCGCGTCGGCCGCTGCGGTGCGGTGAGCTACCGCTGTTCGGACACCCTGCTGTTCGGCACCCTGGCGCTCGACGAGCGCGACTTCGCCGCGCCGCATGAGGGCGGGGCGAGTGCCCTGCAGCAGGCGGCCTACCGCGCCTACCGCGATCTCTTCCGCGTACTCGACGAGCAGGGTTACCCCGGTCTGGCGCGCGTGTGGAACTACGTGCCGCGCATCAACGCGGTCGAAGGGGGGCTGGAGCGCTACCGTCAGTTCAACATCGGCCGTCAGGACGCCTTCGCCGACGCCGGCCGGGTGCTGATCGGCGCGGTGCCGGCCGCCTGCGCGCTGGGCGTGCCCGACGGCCCGCTCGCCGTCGCCTTCCTCGCCAGCCGCAGCGCGCCGCACGCCATCGAGAATCCGCGCCAGGTCAGCGCCTACCACTATCCGCAGGACTACGGTCCGCGCAGCCCCACCTTCTCGCGCGCCACGCTGCTCGCCGCAGGCGGGCAGAGCCTGCTGTTCATCTCCGGCACCGCCAGCATCGTCGGCCACCGCACGGTGCATGTCGGCGATGTCGGCGCGCAGACCGCGGAAACCCTGGACAACCTGCAGGCCGTGATCGACGAAGCGGCCCGCGTCGAGCCGCAGGCCCGCTTCCGGCTGGCCGATCTGGCCTGTGTCGCCTATGTGCGCCACCGCGAGGATCTCGCCGCGGTGCGTCGCGTGGTCGAGGCGCGCCTGGGGCCCAATCCGCCCTTCACCTACGTGCAGGCCGACGTCTGCCGTGCCGACCTGCTGGTCGAGATCGAAGCCAGCGCCGGTCATCCGATACAGGAATCCCGTACATGATGCGTCGCGCCCTGCTGCCGCTGCTGGCGGCCCCGCTGTTGTCCCTGCCGGCCCATGCGGCCGAGGAACTGCCGCTGTGGGAGGTCGGGGTCGGCGTCGCGGCGGTGTCCTTCCCGGACTATCGCGGCTCGGACCGCCAGCGCGTGCACGCCCTGCCGGTGCCATACCTGATCTACCGCGGAGACTTCCTCAAGGCCGACCGCGACGGCATCCGCGGGGTGTTCTTCGACAGCGACCGGGTCGAACTGAACATGAGCCTGGCCGCCTCGCTGCCGGTCGATAGCGACGGCAACGGGGCGCGGCGCGGCATGCCCGACCTGCAGCCGACGCTGGAGTTCGGCCCCTCGCTGGAAGTGAACCTGTGGCGCAGCGCCGACCGCCAGGCGCGGGTGGATTTCCGCATGCCGCTGCGCGCGGCCTTCACCGTGCACGGCTCGGTGCGCCATGTCGGCATGGTGTTCACCCCCTTCATCAATCTCGACGTCAAGGATCCGCTCGGCCAGCACGGCTGGAACCTCGGCATGCTGGCCGGCCCGATCTACGGCGATGCGCGCCAGCATCGCTATTTCTACGACGTCGACCCGCGCTATGCGCTGCCCGACCGCCCGGCCTACCGCGCCAGCGGCGGCTACGGCGGCAGCCAGTTCATCATGGCGCTGTCGAAGCGCTTCGACCGCTTCTGGGTGGGCAGCTTCGTGCGCTACGACAACCTGTCCGGCGCCGCCTTCGCCGACAGCCCGCTGGTGCGCAAGAAGAGCGCCTGGGCGGCCGGCATCGGCATGGCCTGGGTGCTGGGCCAGTCCTCGACCCTGGTCCGCGTGGAGGACTGAGCGCGCGCGCTCGTCTGCGGAACGCCCGTCGCATGCGTCGCCTGCCCGTTCTCTACGAATACTTCTGCCTCTACACGGGGCTGGGCGCGCTCGGCCTGCTGTGCCTGTCCTGGCTGCCCTTCGCCGTGGTGCTGCATCTGATCCTGCCCGAGGCGCAGGGCCGTCGCCTGGGGCGCCGGGTGATCACCCTGGTATTCCGCCTCTACCTCAACATCCTCAGCCTGCTCGGCGCCTGCCGCTTCGACCTGAGCGAGCTCGACCGCCTGCGCGACGCCGGGCCGCTGATCCTCGCGCCCAACCATCCCTGCCTGCTCGACGCGGTGATGGTGATCTCGCGCCTGCCCGACGTGGCCTGCATCATGAAGGCCAGCCTGCTGCGCAACATCTTCCTCGGCGGCGGGGCGCGGCTGGCTCGCTACATCCCCAACGGCAGGCCGCTGGAAATGGTGTATGCCTCCTGCGAGGCGCTGCGCGCCGGCAGCCAGCTGCTGATCTTCCCCGAAGGCACCCGTACCGTGCGCCCGCCGGTGAACCCCATCATGCCCAGCGCCGCACTGATCGCGCGGCGCGCCAAGGTGCCGGTGCAGGCCATCATCATCGAGACCGACTCCGACTACCTGTCCAAGGGCTGGCAGCTGTTCCGCCGCCCGCCCATGCCCATCCACTACCGTGTGCGCCTCGGCCGGCGCTTCGACCCGCCGCGCGACGCCACCGCCTTCGGCGCCGAGCTGGAACGCTACTTCGCCGAAGAGCTCGCGCAGGCCCGCCACACCCCGCCCTTTGCCGCGCGCGCGGCAGAGGCCGCCTGAAGATCCCCCCCCGCCCCGCCCATACCCCCCCCCCCCCCCTGAGCGCCGAAGGTTGCCCCACCCCAACCCGGCACCAACCCCGCGAAAACCCCCCCGCCCAGG
>JAUVWV010000289.1 GCA_030603925.1 Thauera sp.
CATCGTGCGCGGCGAAGGCGCCTGGCTGGTGGATGCGGACGGCCGCCGCCTGCTCGACGGCATCAGTTCCTGGTGGGTGAATCTGTTCGGCCACTGCAACCCGCGCATCAACGCGGCGCTGCGCGAGCAGCTCGACACGCTGGAACACGTGTTGCTGGCCGGTTTCACCCACGAGCCGGTGGTCGCGCTGTCCGAGCGCCTGAGCGCGCTCACCGGGCACCGCCTGGGGCACGCCTTCTACGCCTCGGACGGCGCCTCGGCCACTGAGATCGCACTGAAGATGAGCGCGCATTACTGGCGCAACCACGGCCAGCCCGCCAAGCACCGCTTCCTCAGCCTGGCCGGCAGCTACCACGGCGAGACCGCCGGCGCGCTGGCGGTGACCGACGTGCCGATCTTCCGTGACGCCTACGCCGACCTGGTCAAGTCCGGCACCACCGTGCCCTGCCCGGATGCCCGTCTGGCCGAACCCGGCGAGAGTGCGGCCGATGTCGCGCGGCGCGCGGCGGCGGCCCTCGAAGCGCATCTGGCCGAACACCATGCACAGACCGCGGCGCTGATCGTCGAACCGCTGGTGCAAGGCGCGGCCGGCATGGTGATGTACGACGCAGAATACCTGCGCCTTGCACGCGTCCTGTGCGACCGCTACCAGGTCCACCTGATCGCCGACGAGATCGCCGTGGGCTGCGGGCGCACCGGCAGCTTCTTCGCCTGCGAGCAGGCCGGCATCTGGCCGGACTTCCTGTGCCTGTCGAAAGGCATTTCCGGCGGCTACCTGCCGCTCTCGCTGGTGCTGTCCACCGACGCGATCTACGCCGCCTTCTATCACGACGAAGCAACGCGCGGCTTCCTGCATTCGCACTCCTACACCGGCAATCCACTGGCCTGCCGCGCCGCGCTGGCCACCCTCGACATCTTCGCCGAAGACGACGTGCTGACCGCCAACCGGGCGCGTGCCGCCGCGTTGCGCGCAGCGCTGGACGCGCACTTCGACAGCCACCCGGCGGTGCGCCACGCGCGCAGCTGCGGGATGATCCTGGCGTTCGACGTGGCGGATGCGGCGCCCGACTTCGGGCGGCGCTTCTTCACCGCCGCACTGGCGCATGGCGTCCTGCTGCGCCCGATCGGCAACACCGTGTACTTCATGCCGCCCTATGTCCTCGGCGACGAGGAGATCGCGCACCTCATGCGCGCCGCGCGTTCGGCCCTGGACGCCGCGCTGCAATGCTGATCGACCGCCTGCGCGCCGATCTGGCCGCACTCGACGACCGCGCCCTGCGCCGCAGCCGGCGCACGCTGGACAGCGCCTGCGGCCCGCGTGTGCAGGTCGACGGGCAGCCGATGCTCGCCTTCTGCAGCAACGACTACCTGGGCCTGGCGGGTGAACCGGCCCTGGCCGAGGCGCTGCGCGCCGGTACCGCGCGCTGGGCGGGCGGCGCCGGTGCCTCCCACCTGGTGAGCGGCCACTACCGCGTGCACACGCAGCTGGAAACACGTCTGGCGGCCTTCGTCGGCATGGAGGCCGCGCTCTACCTGTCCACCGGCTACATGGCCAACCTTGGGGTCGCACCGGCGCTTGTCGGACGTGGCGACGCGATCTTTGCCGACCGCCTCAACCATGCCTCGCTGGTCGATGGCGCCCTGCTCGCCCGCGCCGAACTGAAGCGCTACCCGCACGGCGACCTGTCCGCGCTGGCCCGCCTGCTGGCGCGCAGCACCGCGGCGCGCAAGGCCATCGTGACCGACAGCGTGTTCAGCATGGACGGCGACCTCGCCCCGCTTGCCGAACTGCTGGCCCTCGCCGAGCGCCATGCCTGCTGGCTGATCGTGGACGACGCCCACGGCTTCGGCGTGCTCGGCCCGCAAGGACGCGGCGCGCTGGCCGCGGCCGGTCTGGCGAGCTGGCGGCTGATCTACGTCGGCACCCTGGGCAAGGCCGCCGGCCTGTCGGGCGCCTTCGTCGCCGGTCAGGCCGATGTGCTGGCCTGGCTGCTGCAGAGCATGCGCACCTATCTGTTCACCACCGGCGCACCGCCGGCGCTTGCCCATGCGCTGCTGACCAGCGTGGACCTGATCGAACAGGGCGATGCCCGCCGCACGCGGCTGGCCGCGCTGATTGCGCATCTGCGGGCGGAACTGCAGCTCTCACGCTGGCAGCTGATGCCCTCCGGCACACCGATCCAGCCAGTGCTGATCGGCGACAATGCCGAGGCGGTGGCGGTGGCGCAGGCGCTGTGGGACGAAGGCCTGTGGGTGCCGGCGATCCGCCCGCCCACCGTACCGCAGGGCAGCGCCCGCCTGCGCATCTCGCTCAGCGCGGCGCACACCGCCGAGGATGTGCGCCGCCTGGCCACGGCGCTGCAGCGCCTGGAGAAGCGTCCATGACCCGTCCGCTGGTGATGCTGCACGGCTGGGGGCTGAGCGCGCGCGTGTGGGCGCCGCTGCGCGCGGCAATGGCGCCGCACGCCGCCTTCGACGCCCCGGATCTGCCCGGACACGGAGCGGCAGCACCGGCCGCATCCGCCGCCCTGGCCGCGTGGCGTGCCCGCGTGGCTGCCGCCCTGCCGCCCGGCGCACTGCTGTGCGGCTGGTCGCTTGGCGCCCTGCTCGCCCTGGATCTGGCCGAGCATCATCCGGAGAAGGTCGCGCGTCTGGTGCTGATCGGCGCCACGCCACGCTTCGTCGGCGGCGCGGACTGGCCGCACGGCCTTGCCGCGCACACGGTGGACGCGTTCCGCGAGGAATTCCTGCGCGATCCGGGCGCCGTGCTGCGCCGCTTCGTCGCCCTGCAGGCACTGGGCGACACCCGGCGCCGCGAACTCACCCGCGCGCTCGGCGAAGCGCTCAGTGCGCCCGAAAGCGATGCGCGGCAGCACGCCGCGCTGTCCGACGGGCTTGCCCTGCTCGCCCACACCGACCTGCGCGGCAGCCTGGCGCACATCGGCCAGCCCACCCTGCTGCTGCACGGCGAGCACGACGCACTGATGCCACTGGCCGCGGCACGCTGGCTGAGCGACGCGCTGCCGGATGCACGGCTGGAGGTCCTGCCCGCCTGCGGCCATGCGCCCTTCCTCTCGCGCCCGGCCGATTGCGCGGCGTCCATCCTGCGTTTCGCCCATGACTGACGGCCCCGCCAGCAAGGCGCGCGTGCGCCAGGCCTTCCACCGGGCCGCCGAGCGCTACGATCAGGCGGCGTTGGTGCAGCGCGAGATCCGCGTACGGCTGGCCGCCTTCGCCGCGGCCTACCCCTGCACGCGGCCGGTGCGGCGCGTGCTCGACGCCGGTTGCGGCACCGGCCAGGCCCTCGGCCTGCTGGCCGCGGCCCACCCTGCGGCCGAACTGCTCGCGCTCGACTTCGCCCCCGGCATGCTGGCACGGGTGGCGGGCCACCCGCGCATCTGCGCCGACCTGGAGCACCTCCCGCTTGCCGCCGGCTGCGTGGACGCGCTGTGGTCCAGCCTCGCCCTGCAGTGGTGTACGCCGCGCCTGGCCTTGGCCGAGCTGGCGCGCGTGCTGCATCCGGGCGGCGCGGGCTGGATCGCCACGCTGGGCCCGCATACCCTGCACGAGCTGCGCGCGGCCTTCGCCACGGTCGACGCTGCGGAGCATGTCATTCCCTTCCATCCGCCCGAGCACTGGCAGGCGGCGGCGGGCGCCGCCGGCTTGCGCGTACGGGCGCTGGAGCGCACCGCCTGCGCGGCGCTCGCTCCCGATCTGCGCGCCCTGCTGCGCAGCATCAAGGCGATCGGCGCGCAGAGCGTGGGACACGGCCCGCGTGCGCCGCTCGGGCGGGCCGCCTGGCGCCGCCTGGAGGCCGACTACGAGAACCGGCGACGCAGCGACGGCCTGCTGCCCGCGACCTACGACGTCATCCTGCTCGCCGTGGAGCGACCACAATGAAACAAGCCCCCGCCTGGTTCGTCACCGGAACGGACACCGAGGTCGG
>JAUVWV010000350.1 GCA_030603925.1 Thauera sp.
CATCGACGAGCAGACCTGCATCGGCTGCACGCTGTGCATCCAGGCCTGCCCGGTGGATGCCATCGTCGGCGCGGCCAAGCAGATGCACACCGTGGTGGCGCCGCTGTGCACCGGCTGCGAGCTGTGCATCGCGCCCTGCCCGGTCGATTGCATCACCATGGAGCCGCTCCCCGAGACGGTGGAAAACTGGAAGTGGAAGTACCCGGTGATCGAGCTCAGGAAGGTCGCATGATCGCGCGTCTGTTCAGTTTCCACGGCGGCATCAAGCCCGACGCCCACAAGAACGAGTCGGCCGGCAGCCCGATCCGCCCCGCGCCCCTGCCCGCCCGCCTGGTGATTCCGCTGCGCCAGAGCGCACGCGCCACCTCCGAATGCCTGGTGGTGCCCGGCCAGAAGGTGCTCAAGGGCGAACGCATCGGCGCCCCCGAAGGCGTGCTCGGCACCGCGGTGCACGCGCCCACCTCGGGCACCGTGATCGAGGTGGCCGAACACGCCATGCCCCACCCCTCCGGCCTCGACACCCTCTCGGTGACCATCGCACCCGACGGCGAGGAGCGCTGGATCGACCACGCGCCCTTCGACTGGAAGGCCCACAGCCGCCAGGAGGCGCTCGCCCACCTGCGCGACTGCGGCATCGTCGGCCTGGGCGGGGCCACCTTTCCCAGCCACA
Source organism: Thauera sp. (assembly GCA_030603925.1). Taxonomy (GTDB): domain Bacteria; phylum Pseudomonadota; class Gammaproteobacteria; order Burkholderiales; family Rhodocyclaceae; genus Pseudothauera. Next base: position 671 of record JAUVWV010000350.1, read on the forward strand.
TCAAGCTGGGCGCCGGCACCGGCATCGAGACCCTGATCCTCAACGGCGCCGAATGCGAGCCGTGGATCACCTGCGACGACCGCCTGATGCGCGTGCGCGCCGCCGACATCCTGGCCGGCGCGCAGATCCTGCGCGAACTGATCGGCGCGCCGCACCTGCTGGTCGGCATCGAGGACAACAAGCCGGAGGCCATCGCGGCCATGCGCGAGGCCGCCGCGAACATGGGCACCGGCGCGCAGATCGTTCCCATTCCGGCGCTCTACCCGGCCGGCGGCGAGAAGCAGCTGATCCGCACCCGGACCGGCATCGAGATTCCCTACGGCCGCCTGGGCGGCGAGTTCGGCGTGCAGTGCTTCAACGTCGGCACTGCGCACGCGGTGTATCGCGCGATGATCTTCGGCGAACCGCTGCTGAGCCGCGTGGTGACGCTCACCGGCAACGTAGAGACCCCCGGCAACTACGAGGTGCTGATCGGCACGCCGATCGAGGACCTGCTGCCGCTGGCGGGCCCGCGCCGTGCCGACACCGACCGCATCATCATGGGCGGGCCGATGATGGGCTTCGCCCTGCCCACCCTCGCGGTGCCGGTGGTGAAGGCAACGAACTGCCTGATCTCCGCCTCGCCCAAGCTCTTTCCCGCACCGCTGCCCGAACAGGCCTGCATCCGCTGCGGCGCCTGCGCGCGCGCCTGCCCGGCGGAACTGCAACCCTTCGAACTGTACTGGCACTCGCGCGCGAAGAACTTCGGCAAGGCGCAGGAGTACAACCTGTTCGACTGCATCGAGTGCGGCTGCTGCGCCTTCGTCTGCCCTTCGCACATCCCGCTGGTGGACTACTTCCGTTTCTCCAAGAGCGAGATCTGGGCGCGCGAACGCGACAAGACCGCCGCCGACCAGGCGCGCGAACGCTTCGAGTTCCGCAACTGGCGCCAGGAGCGCGAGAAGGAAGAGAAGGCCGCCAAGCTCGCCGCCAAGGCCGCCGAAACGCGCGCCAAGCTGGCCGAAGGCGCCCCCGGCAGCGAGGCGCCCCCCGCAGCGGCCGCGGCCGAGGATGACCCGAAGAAAGCCCTGATCGCCGCCGCGCTGGCGCGCGCCAAGGCGCAGAAAGCCGCCGCCGAGCCGAAGAACACCGAGGGCCTGAGCGCCGAGAAGCAGGCTGAGATCGAAGAGATCGAACGCCGCCGGCGCGAACTCGGCCTCGGCGCGGACGCTGCGGCAACGGGCGCGGCGAGCGGGACGCCCGCCGTGCAGAGCGCCGACGCCGGCGCCGCAGCGCCGTCAGACAAACCCGAAAGCGCCGCGCGCGACGCATGAGCGCCCCCCACCCGACGCGATGATCCATTCCCCCTACATCCGCAAACCGGCCAGCGTTCAGCAGGTGATGTTCACCGTGCTGCTGGCGCTCGTGCCCGGCATCGCCGCCTATGTCTGGCAGGTGGGCGCCGGCATTCTGGTGAATCTGGCGATCGCCACCGTGGTCGCACTGGTTGCCGAAGCGGCCATGCTGCGCCTGCGCAAGCGCCCGGTGGCAAAGTCGCTGGGCGACCTCTCGGCGGTGGTCACCGCCTGGCTGGTGGTGCTGTGCTTCTCCTCCATCGTGCCCTGGTGGATCACCACGCTGGGCGTGCTGGTGGCCATCGTCGGCGCCAAACACCTGTACGGCGGACTGGGGCAGAACCCCTTCAACCCGGCCATGGTGGCCTACTGCACGATGATCATCGCCTACCCCTCGCTGATGTCGCAGTGGCCGCCGGCCGGCCAGCTCGACTTCGCCACCCAGCTCGACCTGATCCTGGGCGGGGCGCGCAACATCGACGCGATCACCGGCGCCACCGCGCTGGATGCGCTGCGCACCGGGCTGCGCGTGGGCGAGGCCGACGTCGCCGCGCTGCTCAAGCAGGATGCCTTCGGCACCGTCGGCGGGCGCGGTTTCGAGTGGGTGGCGCTCGGCTACCTGGCCGGCGGCCTGTTCCTGCTGGCGCGCGGCGTCATCACCTGGCACATGCCCACCGCCTTCATCGCCGCACTGGCCGGCATCGCCGGGCTGTTCTGGCTGGTGCATCCGGAGCAGTTCGCCTCGCCGCTCTTCCACCTGGCCAGCGGCGGCGCCATGCTGGCGGCCTTC
>JAUVWV010000304.1 GCA_030603925.1 Thauera sp.
ACACGCGCTGGAAGCGGAAGTCGCTGAACATCTGCGCGAAGGTCTGGCTGGCGTTGCCGTGGTAGCAGTAGATCAGTACCGGCGTGGTCTTGGCGATCTTGCCCACCCACAGCGGCACGCGGTCTTCCGTGAGCTGCATGGCGCCTTCGACATGCGCCTGCTGGTAGCTGGGCATGTCGCGCACGTCGAAGATGCGGATCTCGCGCTCCTTGCGGATCAGTTGGGCGGCCGCGGCCGCCGGCAGGCACTGGAAGGGAACACGTTCGGCACTGCTCATGATTGAAGCTCCAAAAGGGCCGGTTCAAGGCTGGCGGTCGGCATAGGCCGGGGTCGACGCGATGCGCGGGTCGATGACCGGGCTGCCCACCGTGAAGTGATACAGGCTCTGCCAGCGCTGGCCGCTGAGGCCCAGCAGTTCGTGCACCGGATCGTCGAAGAAGCAGCCGATGCCGGTGCCGCGCAGGCCGTGGGCCTCGGCTTCCAGGTAGAGTTGCTGGCCGAGCAGGCCGCACTGGCGGTAGAGCTGGCGATAGGCCCAGGGGCGGGCCTCGATGTTCTCGTCGAAGGCGCACAGCATGCCGGCGGCGAAGCAGGCGTTGGCGGCCAGCTCCTGATGGCAGTGCAGGCTGCGGGCGATGCGCTGCAGTTCGACCGGCTGGCGGGCGGCCAGCAGGTACAGCGGATCGAAGCCTGCCACCGGAGCGCAGTCGAAGCGCGGGCCGAGTTCGGCCAGCAGGGCAGGGCCGATGGCGGTGTCGCGCAGCAGCAGGTAGAGGCCCGGCGCCATGTCCTCCACATGCTGGATGAACAGCAGCAGGGCGGCATTCGATGGCTGGCTCAGGCAGTCCCAGGGCGCGGCGGCCACCGGCTGCAGGCGCTGCAGCAGGCTGCGCAGGGTGTCGCGCGGCAGGTGGTAGTAATGATCGAAGCGCTGGGCGCTGCGCCGGCCGAGGATCAGCTCGGCAGCCGGGCGCTCGTACGCCATCTGGCGGGGCTGCGGCGCGGGCAGGTCGAAAGTCGGCGGGGTGCTGTCCGCCGGCTGGCGGCTTGCCTCGGCCACCGCGTTGATTACCGGCCAGCGGTACATCGGATGGCGGTCGATGCTGCTGGCCACGCCCTGCCAGCGGGCACCGGCCGCCAGCTCGCGCGCCTCGGCGCTGCTCAGCGCGAAGGCGGGCAACTGCGGATGACTGACCGCCAGCAACAGCTCGGCCTCCTCGATCTCGGTGGCCGGGTTCTTGCGCGCCGGGTAGTCCTGCAGGCGGTCGACTCCCAGCAGTGCCGCGAGATCGGTGCTGGCCAGCTGCGGCTGCTCGTGCAGGCCCCACCCCAGGCAGGCGGCAGCCATGCGCAGGCCGGCGGCGGCATGACCGGTATCCAGCTGGCAGTAGCGGAAGGCGCGTTCGCCGTACTTCCATGCTTCGCGCCACATTACCGAACTCAGGGCCACTGCCAGACGGGGCTGGCCGGCGCTGACCGCATGGGCGGCGCGCAGCTCGATGCTGTGGTTTTCCGGGCGGTAGTGGTACAGGCCATCAGCCAGATCAGCGATGCCGTGGATCAGCAGCCAGGCTTCGGTGGGGTGCAGGTTGCCGCTGGACGGGTTGGCGCGCACCGCCCAGCGATCTGGGCCGAGGTTCTTCCAGGCGGTCAGGCCCAGTGACAGCTGCAGCAGGGCCGCGACGCTGGCCAGATCGACCGGCACCGCTTCGATGGCTTGATCCAGGCTGCCGAACGGGCGCGCCAGTGCGCTGCTCAGTGGCGTACCGGCGCGGCCTTCTTCCAGCAGCGGCAGCGTGATCTGCGGGCAGCCCGGGTAGTGGCGGAACGGTGCCGGCATCTCGTCCCAGTCCAGGGCGCCGGGGCTGCGCGCATAGGCCTCGAAGCGGTGCTTGGTGCGCTGGTGATAGTCGCGGATGAGGTCGAGTGCAGCGGGAAGTTCGCAAGTCGGACTATTCATGTCGGAACCACTGGCCGGGGTACCGGGCTAGCAGCAAGAGCAGTACCAGCCGCCGGCAGCGCTGCAGCCCGCGAATCACGCGGGATTGTGAGCAGAGCGTCCTGGCGGGGCTGTCGTCTTCGTGACAATCGGCCGGCCCTGTTGGGCACGCCACAGAAAGCCCAAAGCCCGCCGGGTGGCGGGCTCTTGGGTGGTGCGTCGGGTATGGCGTACCTGCTTGGCTGTGCAATGCGCCGCTGGGTCTGGTCGAGCGTCATCGCCGTGTCTCGGGGTGGGGTGGCCGCCGCGCCGCGCGGATCGTTGGGCCGAGTGTGTTGCAGCGCATACAATCCGGGTTCGCCCCGCCGCCCGCCCGAATCGCCGATGCCCGTACTGGAAGTCCACCGTCTCGCCACCCGCCATGTCGGCCCGCTCGATCTGCGCATCGGCGCGGGCGAGTGCGTCTGCCTGCAGGGCGCCTCGGGCAGCGGCAAGTCCCTGCTGCTGCGCGCGCTGGCGGATCTCGACCCGCACGCCGGCGAGGCCTGGCTGGACGGCGCGGCCTGTTCGGCGATGCCCGCGCCGCAGTGGCGCCGCAAGGTGGTGCTGGTGGCCGCCGAGAGCCAGTGGTGGCATGCCCGCGTGGGCGCGCACTTTCCGCCCGGTTTCGAGCGCGCACGGCTGGCGGTGCTCGACCTGCCGGGCGAGGCGCTGGACTGGGAGGTGGCGCGCTGCTCCACCGGCGAGCGCCAGCGCCTGGCCCTGCTGCGTGCGCTGGCGCTGCAACCGGCGGCGCTGCTGCTCGATGAACCGACCGGCAACCTGGACGCCGACAGCAGTGCGCGGGTGGAGACCCTGGTGGCCGACTACCGGCGCGATCACGCCGCCGCGGTGCTGTGGGTGAGCCACGATGCGCGCCAGGCCGCGCGGGTGGCGAGCCGCTGCCTGGTGCTGCGCGAAGGGCGGCTGGAGGCGGCTGCGACGGCGGCGGAGGTGGGCGCATGAACGTCGTGGTGTTGTCGCCGGCCGACCTGATGATTGCTGCTTCGTTGATCCTGCTGCTGGCCGCGTTGTCGATGCGCCTGCGCCTGGGCGTGGAGCGCCAGCTGCTGGTCTCGGCGGCGCGCCCCACCGTGCAGCTGCTGCTGATCGCGCTCGTGCTCAAGGTGGTGTTCGAGTTCGCGCGCCTGCACTGGGTGGCGCTGATGGCGGCGGTAATGATCCTGGCCGCCGGGCGCGAGGTGATCGCGCGGCAGAAACACCGCCTGAGCGGCTGGTGGGGCTACGGCATCGGCACGGCGTCGATGTTCGTGTCGTCCTTCACCGTCACCGTGCTGGCCCTGCTGGCGGTGATCGGCAACGATCCCTGGTACGCGCCGCAGTACGCCATTCCGCTGCTCGGCATGGTGCTGGGCAACACCATGAACGGCATCGCCCTGGGGCTGGACCGTCTCACGCTGGACGCGGTGCAGCGCCGCGCGGTGATCGAGGCCCGCCTGGCGCTGGGCGAGCGCTGGCAAGAGGCGATCGCCGACAGCCGCCACGAGGCCATGCGGGTCGGCCTGATCCCCATCATCAACGCCATGGGCGCGGCCGGCATCGTCAGCCTGCCTGGCATGATGACCGGCCAGATCCTCGCCGGCTCGCCGCCGCTGGAGGCGGCCAAGTACCAGATCCTGGTGATGTTCCTGATCGCCGGCGGCACCGGCTTCGGCACCATGGTGGCGGTGAACCTCGCCG
>JAUVWV010000010.1 GCA_030603925.1 Thauera sp.
CCGCTGCCGGCCAGCGCGAGCAACGCGGCGGCGGCGAGCAGGCTGGGGGTGATGACCTGCTCCAGGCGCTGCGTGCGGGCCACCAGGAAGCCGCCCGCCACCATGCCGGCGGCGCCGCACAGCATGTAGCCGCTGACCACCAGCGCGGTGAGCGACAGCGGCAGGCCGTAGAGGCTGTGCAGGGCCGGGCTGGCGAAACTCTGGATGGCGGTGAGCGCGCAGGTGCTCCAGAAGAAGAAGGAAAAGCACAGCCACACCGAGGGCAGGCGCAGGAAGGCCAGCGCATGCTCGGGTGGGCTGGCGCCGCCCGCGGCGGGCGCGTGGGCGGCGGTGCGGCGGCCGTCGTCGAGCGCGGCGCGCTGCCACAGCATGAGCGCCAGCACGGCCAGCGCCAGCACCCCGGCGGCCACGCAGGCCAGGCGCCAGGAGCCGCTGGCGCTGGCGATGCCGGCCATGAACAGGGGCGCGGCGGCCCAGCCGAGGTTGCCGGAGATGCCGTGCACCGAGAAACCATGCCCCAGGCGCTGCGGCGAGACGCGCTTGTTGAGGATGGTGAAATCCACCGGGTGGAAGGGCGCGTTGCCCAGTCCGGCCAGCGCCGCGGCGGCGAGCAGGCCGGCGTAGCCGTCGGCCGCGGCGGCACTGAAGGCGGCGGCGGCGAAGCAGGCCAGGGCGATGAACAGCACCGGGCGCGCGCCGACGCGATCGACCAGGAAGCCGGCGAGCGCCTGCCCGACGCCGGAGATGGCAAAGAACACCGACACCAGCAGGCCGAGCTCGGAATAGCTGAAGCCGAACTCGCCGATCAGGAAGGGAAACAGCGGCGGCAGCAGCATGTGGAAGAAGTGCGAGGTGCCGTGCGCCAGGCCGATCAGGCCGATGGTGCGGGCATCCTGCTGCAGCGGGGCGGAGGCGGTGTGTGCGGGGTTCATGATCGCCATCAGAGGCAGGGCGCGGCAGGCGGGACTACGATAGCAGGACAAGTTCTGTCGCGATCATGCCAATGCCGAGCCCTTCCCCTTCTGCCCCCGCAGCGCAGGCCGTGCCCGCACCGGTGACCGCGGTCACCCCGCATCTGTTCGTGCCCACGCGCGAGCGCCCGGTGCGCGCCAAGATGCGCCAGTTGTGCGCTGCCACCCAGGTGCTGCCGCACCGCCACGCCTGGGCGCAGATGGCGATCTCCACCACTGGGGTGATCCGCCTCAGCGTGCCGCGCGGCACCTACCTCGTGCCGCCCTCGCGCGCGCTGTGGCTATCGCCCGGGGTGGAGCACGCGGTGACCAGGGTGGAGGCTGCCGACCTGCGCACGCTGTACTTCTACCAGCCGCCCGGGCGCTGCGGCCCGGACGTGGCGCCGGAGGAGGAAGAACCGTGGCGCCAGTGCCGGGTGCTGCAGGTCTCCGAGTTGCTGCGCGCGCTGGTGCGCGAGATGCCCGGCGTGGCGGACGACGCGGCGCCGCTGTCCCCCGCCGAGCTGCGCCGCGAGGCCCTGCTGAGCGCGCTGATCCTGGAAGAGATGCGCAACGCCCACGCGGTGCGCCTGGGCGTGGACCTGCCGCGCGACAAGCGCCTGCGCCACCTCTGCGAAGCGGTGCTGGCCGACCCCACGCGCCACGACACCCTGGCCGGGTGGGCGCGCGACAGCGGCGCCAGCGCGCGCACGGTGGCCCGCCTGTTCCGCCAGGAACTCGGCAGCACCTTCTCGCAGTGGCGCCAGCAGGTGATCCTCGCCAAGGCCGTGGCGCTCGCCGCGGGGCGGCGGCCGATCAACCAGATCGCCGCCGAACTGGGCTACGACAGCCCCAGCGCCTTCAGCGCCATGGTGCGCCGCGCGGTGGGCATGCCGCCGGCGCGCTTCCTCGGCGTGCGGCAGGACTGAGGGCGCGGCCGCGCACCTGCCACGCGCGGTGCGGCCTTGCTAAACTGCCGTGTCCTGAAACCCGCATCGAGCCAACAACGTGGAGCGTTCATGAAAGACAAATCGGGTGTCGTGCTGTGGCTGATGGCCATCGTGTCCCTGCCGCTCAGCCTCTACCTGTTCATCTCCGGCGTGTTCTACGTCTGGGTCGACGAGGTGAATCCGGCCCATGCGGCCGCCGCGCAGGCCGACGGCTTCGCCATCGGCGCCTTCGTGCTGTGCGTGCTGTCCTTCCTGGTGTTCATCTACGCACTCGTTTCGCTGATCCGCCGGGCAAACCGCAAGCTCGGCGCCAGCCAGTAGGGCGCGCGCCGCGCGCGGGCGGGGAGGGGCGATGGACGAACAGGTGATCGACACGCTCGCCGCACTGGAGACCTTGTACGGCCCGGTGGCGGAGGCCTCGCTGCGCAAGGAGATCGACTGGCTGCATCCGCTCTACCAGCAGATGATCGCCGCCTCGCCCTTTGCCCTGCTCGCCACGGCCGGCCCTGCCGGGCTGGACGTCTCGCCGCGCGGTGACGCGCCCGGCTTCGTTGTCGTGCACGACGAACGCACCCTGCTGCTCCCCGAGCGGCGCGGCAACAACCGCATCGACAGCCTGCGCAACCTGCTCGCCGACCCGCGCGTGGCGCTGCTGTTCCTGATCCCCGGCGTGGGCGAGACGCTGCGCGTCAATGGGCGCGCGCGCATCCTCGCCACCCCGGCCCTGCTGGAGCGCTTCGCCGTGCAGGGCGCGCAGCCCAAGTGCGTGCTGGAGATCCGCGTCGATACGGTGTACTTCCAGTGCGCGCGCGCCATCCAGCGCGCAGCCCTGTGGACCCCGCCGGCCGGACGGCCGCCGGTGCCCACGCCGGGCGCCATCCTCGCCGCGCTCAGCGACGGCGCATTGGGTGGCGAGCGCTACGACGCCGAACTGCCCGCGCGCATCCGCGCCACCCTCTACTGAAACCGGAATACCCCATGAATGCGCCCACCCCGCCGCGCGCGTTGAAAAGCCTGTGCGTGTACTGCGGCTCCAGCGCTGGGCGCGATCCGGCCTACGCCGAAGCGGCGCGCGCCCTGGCGGCGGCGATGGTGGCGCGCGGCATCCGCCTGGTGTACGGCGGGGCTAGCGTGGGCATCATGGGCGCGGTGGCCGACGAGGTGCTGCGCCTGGGCGGCGAGGCGGTGGGGGTGATCCCGCAGGCGCTGATGCGCAAGGAGCTGGCGCATGCCGGGCTCAGCGAGATGCACGTCACCCCGTCCATGCACGCGCGCAAGATGATGATGGCCGAACTGTCCGACGCCTTCGTCGCGCTGCCGGGCGGCATCGGCACCTTCGAGGAGTTGTTCGAGGTGTGGACCTGGGCGCAACTGGGCTTCCACGACAAACCCTGCGGCCTGCTCAATGCCGCGGGCTACTATGACGCACTGATCGCCTTTCTCGACCATGCCGCGGACGAGCAGTTCGTGCGGCCCGTACACCGCGGCATGCTGGTGGTCGACACCGACCCCGCCGCGCTGCTCGACCGCTTCGCCGCGTATCGCGCGCCGGTGCTGCCGAAGTGGGTGGACAGCGCGCAGACCTGAGGCGCGATCCGCGCGGGGCGGGCCGGCCATGATGAACTCGTCATGTTACGCCTGCTTACCCCGCCCGCCGTTGCGCGGGTTTAGGCTGCAGGTGTGTCCAACCAGCCATCGGAGGCGTGATCATGCATAGCCTGCATACCCGATCCGGCCGGTCCTGGTCTCTGGCCCGGCTGCAGCACAATGCCCTGTCCGTCGCTCTTGCGGCGGGACTTGCCCTGCCGTTTGCGCTCCATGCCGAGCATGCCGCCGAGCCGGCCGTTCAGGCGGCGGCGCCCACCTCCACCGCAGGCCAGGTGGGCCACGCGGTGGGTTCCACGATGCGCGACATCGGCGAAGGCGCGCGCGACATCGGCAAGGAAGTCGGCAGCACCGTGGTGGGTGCCGGCAAGACCGTGGGCCATATCGCGCGCGACGCCGGGGTGAAGATCGGCCAGGGTGCGGCCACCGTGGGCCGCGAGATCGGCCATGCGGCGCGCGACGGCGCGAAGGGCGTGGCCGAGGGCATCAAGGGCGGGGACTGAGCGCGGCAGCGCGCCGCACCGGACTCAGACGCGCAACTCCGCGAGCGTGAGGTCGTCCTTGAAGTGCGCATGCCCCTGGTACCCGGCGAATGCGTCGACCAGGGCGTTCAGCGGCTGGTCGGCGTCGAATGCCTGCAGCAGGCGGGTGACGGCCGCTTCGCCCAGCGGCTGGCCCTGCGGGTTCTCGATTTCGGTCATGCCGTCGGAAAACAGGTACAGGCGGTCCTGCGGGCGCAGCGCGAGCCGGGTGGCTTCGTCTTCCGCGGGCCCCGCGGCCTGCAGCCCGAGGGGCAGCGAGTTCGACGGCAGGGCGAGCGCCGGCTCGTCGCCGCGCAGCAGCAGACAGCCGGGCAGGCCGCCGTTCCACACTTCGCAGCAGCTGCGGTCCGGTGCCAGTTCGAGCAGCGCGAAGGTCATGAAGATCTGCCGCGGCAGGCGGTCGTGCATGACGCGCGCCAGCGTGTCGAGCAGCGTGTGCGCGTCGAGGTTGTCGGCGGTGGCGGAATAGAACAGATGGCCGAGCAGCGGGGCGCAGGCCGCTGCCGCCGGGCCGTGGCCGGCGATGTCGCCGAGCATCACGCGCTGACGGCCGTCGGGGGTGAAGGCGGCGAGCAGGATGTCGCCGTTGCTGCGGTCCACCGAGGACAACAGGTAACGCAGCTGCCGGCTGTCGAAGTTCTCGGTGGCGCGCAGGCGGACCAGCACGTCTTCGACCAGTTCGCGCTCGGCGAGCAGCCGGGCGTTGACCTGCGCCAGGTGGCGCTGCGCCTGACGCAGGGCGAGCTGGGTGCGCACCCGGGCGAGCACCACCGGCGGGCTGAACGGCTTGGTGATGTAGTCGGCGGCGCCGAGGGTCAGCGCGTTGATCTCGCTGCCATGCTCCGACAAGGCGGTGACGAAGATGACCGGGATGTCGGCGGTGTCCGGGTCGGCGCGTAGCTGGCGCATCACCTCGAAGCCGTCCATGTTGGGCATCATCACATCGAGCAGGATCAGGTCGGGCGCGGTGGCGCCCCGCGCCAGGCGCAAGGCCAGCGCGCCGCTCAGCGCAGGGCGCACGATGTAGTCGTGCTTGAGCACCTCGGTGAGGGTGTCGAGGTTGAGCGGGGTGTCATCTACCACCAGGATGACTGGTCGGCGGGGCGGCGGCTCAGTTCTGCGCATCGTCAAACTGCTGCATGATCCGCCCGATCTCGTCGCGCATGCCGACGAACAGGCCGGCGAGCGCGGGGTCCAGGCTGATGCCGGCCTGTCCGGTGATGTAGGCGAGTCCTTCTTCCATGCTCCAGGCGGGTTTGTAGGGGCGGCGCGAGGTGAGGGCGTCGAACACGTCGGCGACTGCGGTGATGCGTCCGGCGAGCGGGATGTTCTCGCCGTCCAGCCCGGCCGGATAGCCGCCGCCATTCCATTTCTCATGGTGGGTGAGGGCGATCTCGCGGGCCAGCTGCAGCAGTTCGCAGTCCTGCTCGCCGATGATGTCCGCACCGATGCGGCAGTGTGTCTTGATCTGCTCGAACTCCGCGCTGCTCAGCCGGTCCGGTTTGAGCAGGATGGCGTCGGGGATGCCGATCTTGCCGATATCGTGCAGCATCGAGGCATACATCAGCTGTTCGGCCTCGAACTCGGTGTAGCCGCAGGCGCGGCCAAGCAGCCTGGCGTACTGGCTGAGGCGTATCACGTGCATGCCGGTTTCGTAGTCGCGATACTCGCCGGCGCGCCCGAGGCGGCGGATGATCTCGATGCGGGTGTTCTCCAGCTCGCGGGTGCGCGCCTGCAGCGAGGCGGTGCGTTCGCCGACCAGTTCCTCGAGGTGGCGGCTGCGGTCGGCCAGGGCGAGGTGGGTGCGCACACGCGCCAGCACCACCGGCGGACTGACCGGTTTGGCGATGTAGTCGGCCGCGCCGATGGAAAAGCCGTAGCTCTCGTCCTGCGGGCTGGAACGCGCGGTGACGAAGATCACCGGAATGTGGCGGGTCAGGGCGTCGGCCTTGAGGGTGCGGCACACGGCGTAGCCGTCGACGCCGGCCATCATCACGTCGAGCAGGATCAGGTCCGGCAGGCGGCCGGCGTGTGCGGCCTTGAGCGCCATCTGCCCGCTGGTGGCGACGCGCACGTTGAAGTAGGCCCCGAGGATGCCCTTCATGATGTCGATGTTCTCGGTGCAGTCATCCACCACCAGCACCGACTTGGCGTGTTCTTGCGTATCCATCAGCATGATCCAGCTCCGTTGCGTACGTTGAGCGCGTGCCGCCAGGCGCTCAGCCGGGTCAGCGCCGCTTCGTAGTCGTAGCCACGTACAAGGTGATCGAGTTTCTGCCAGTCCGCCTGCCACTGCGGCTCGACCAGCGGCGCCATGCGCGCGACGACGTCCTCGATGCGTGAGTCGAACTCTTCCAGTAGGCCGGCCGCCTGCGTCATCAGTTCGGCGAGCGCGGCTTGCGCATCGGGCGATCCGGCCTGCAGTGCGGGCGTTGCGGAGGGCGGCGCGGCGTGGCTGGCCCGCATGCGGGCGATGCCGTCGAGCAGTCCGGCGAGGAGGCGGTCGAGCTCGGCCACCAAGGGCAGGGCGCCCGCGCCGTGCGGATCGTCCTTCAGCGCGGCCTCGAGTGCGGCGGCGTGCTCCTGCAGCGCGCCGGCGCCCAGGCTGCCGGCCAGCCCCTTCAGGGTATGCACCATGCGCAGCGCGTCGTCCGGCGCGCCCTGCGCGAGCGCGTCGCGCAGCTGCTCGGTGAAGCGCTCGTGGTTGCTGCGAAAGCGGCCCAGCAGGGTGAGGTAGTGCTCCAGCCTGCCGCCGGTGTGCCAGAGACCGCGCGCCACGTCCACGCCGGGCAGCTGCGGCAGTTCGCAGTCCGCTGCGGGGCTAACGCCTTCTGCCCGCGCTGCGGCCATGCAGGGCAGCCAGTGGGCCAGGGTGCGGGCGAGCTGTTCGGGCTCGATCGGTTTCGGGATGTGGTCGTTCATGCCGGCCTGCAGGCAGCGCTCGCGATCCTGCAGCATGGCATTCGCGGTCATGGCGATCACCGGCATGCCGTGCAGCGCCGGGCGTTTGCGGATCTCGTGGGTGGCCGCATAGCCGTCCATCACCGGCATATGCACGTCCATCAGCACAGCATCGAATTCCGCGTCGTCGAGCATGTCCAGCGCCTCGCGACCGTTGGCGGCGGTCACCGCCTCGATACCGAGCTGGGCGAGCAGGGCGACGGCCACTTCCTGGTTGAGCGTGTCGTCTTCGACCAGCAGTACGCGTGCGCCCCTCAACGGCGCGCTGTCGCCAAAGGGGGCGCGGGCGTCCGGTGTGAGCAGGCCGTCGCCGCCAAACAGCCGCACCACGGTGTTGAACAGCCTGCTCTGCGTGAAGGGCTTGGGCAGCAGGGCGTCGATACCGGGGAATGTGCCGGCCGGGTCGGTCTCCGCGAGCTGGGTGAGCAGCACCACGCGCGGCAGTTTGCCGCCGGCGCAGGTTTCGCCGATGCGCGCGGCGAGCGCAGCGCCGTCGGGGCCCGCGCTGGGAAGGTCGGCAAACAGCAGATCCCACGGGTCGGCGCTCGCCAGGCCGTCGGCCAGCAGACGGCAGGCCTCGTCGAGCGTCGTGCATTCGGCCACCTGGAAGCGGAAGGACTGCAGGTAGCCGCACAGTACCCGCCGGCTGGCCGGCGCCGTCTCCAGCACCAGCACGCGCAGGCCGCGCAGCATGGTCGGGCGGGGGCGTTCGGCGCTTGTGTCGGCGGGCAGCTCGAAGGGCAGGCGGATGCGGAAGGTGGAGCCGCAGCCGGGGCGGGATTCGAGGTCCAGGCGGCCGTGCATCAGCTGCACCAGGCGCTGGCAGATCGACAGGCCGAGCCCGGTGCCGCCGTAGTGCCGGGTGATCGAGCTGTCTGCCTGCTCAAAGGGCCTGAACAGGCGTTCGGTCTGCTCCGGCGTCATGCCGATGCCGGTGTCGCGCACGCTGAACTCCAGCTCCACCCGTGCGGCATCGCGTGACAGGACATCGGTGCGCACCTCGATCTCGCCCTGGTGGGTGAACTTGATCGCGTTGCCGGCGAGGTTGACCAGCACCTGCTCCAGCCGGACGGGGTCGCCGACCAGAAGGGGCGGTACGTCGAGGCCGGTATGCAGGATGAACTCCAGCCCTTTCTCGTGCGCCTTCATCGCCAACAGGGTGGTCAGACGTTCGAGCACGTCGTCGATGTCGAAGCCGACCTTCTCCAGGCCGAGCTTGCCGGCCTCGATCTTGGAGAAATCGAGGATGTCGTTGAGCAGTTGCAGCAGGTTGCGGGCCGCGCCGTGCGCCTTCTTCAGGTAATCGTGCTGCTGGGCGTCGAGCTCGGTCTCCATGCAGAGGTAGGTCAGGCCGATGACCGCGTTCATCGGTGTGCGGATCTCGTGGCTGATGGTGGCCAGGAAGTCGCTCTTCGCGCGGTTGGCCAGCTCGGCCGCCTCGCGCGCGCGCAGGACCTGCGGCATCAGCAGCTGCAGCACGGCCAGCGAGAGCATCTTTACCGCATCGATCTGCACCGGGCTCCAGGCGCGCGAGCGTCCGAGCGCGGTTTCGATCCAGCGGGCGAAGGAGCGTCGCGGCTCCAGGCGCGGGCCGCCATCGTCCTGCACGAGCTGCTTGGCCGGGTTGCCGGCCCAGTGGATCTCGCGGATGACCTGCGGGCGGAACCAGTAGATGGAGCTGCTGAAGTCGGCATCGAGCGCGATGGCCAGCAGGCCCGAGCCGATCTCCGCATACGCCGCGGCCGGGGGATGCAGGCGGCTGAGCGACTCGGTGTGCAGCACGCCGCGGTCGGGCATGTGGCGCCGCAGCCACTCAGTGAGTTCCTGCTGCGCGGCACGGGGCGGAACCTGGCCGACCTCGAAGCTGTGTCCGTCGAAATTCACCACGCAGCCGCCGGCGTCGGCCAGGCCCAGGCAGTCATCCTTCACCTGGAGCAGGCCGCGCGCCACGTCTCCGCTGTCGCGTACCGCCTGGCCGAGTTCCTGCAGCACCTGGCGGGTGCGGCTGAGGTAGCGGCCGTTGGCGTCGAATTCCAGGCTTGCGAGCTTCAGTGAGATGGTCTTGCCGATGAATTCCAGCAGGTCGCGCTGCTGGAAGGACACCTGGCGCGGCGTTGCGCTGTGGCAGCCGATCAGCCCCCAGAGCCGTCCGCCCTGCTTGAGCGACAGGGTGATGCTGGCGCGCACGCCCATGTTGCGCATGTAGGCCAGGTGCACGGGCGACATCGCGCGCAGCACCGAATGGCTCATGTCCAGCGGGCGACCGTTGAGCGGATTGAGCGCGGGCAGCAGCGCCACCGCGGCCGCCTCGGTGTCCTCCATCACGCGGATCAGGTTCTTCTGGTAGAGCAGGCGGGCCTGCGGTGGGATGTCCGCGGCCGGGAAGTGGTAACCGAGCAGGCGGGGCAGCACGCCGTTGCCCGCCTCGGCGATCACCTCGCCGTCCCACTGCGAGTCGAAGCAGTAGGCCATGACCCGGTCGAAGCCGGTCAGCCGCTGGACCTCGGCGACGATGTACTTGCAGTAGTACACCACGTCGTCCTCGCGGTCGAAATGCCACAAGGCCTCGCGCACGGGCAGGTAGACGTCTTCGAACGATGGAGGCGTGGCGCTCGCGCGGCGCAGTTCGACCACCTTGAGCCCGTCGCTGACATGGACGACGGCCTGCAGCGGCGCGCCAGCGCGGTCCGCGAGCGTGACCGGCAGCGAGGGTTGGCGTGCTTCGCGCTGCAGCAGGCGCTCCAGCCCGGCCGTTGCCTCGTCGCCGAGCAGTGCGGCGACCGGCTGGTCGATGGCCGCAGCGGTGTCGATGCCGATGAACGCGCCCAGGTTCTCGCTGGCCATCCTTACCCGGCCGTCGGCATCGTAGGCCAGCAGCGCACCGTGCGGCTGCACCGCGCCGGCGAGGTGAATGGGTTCGCTGGCGCAGCGTTCCAGCGCTTCGGCGACCAGCAGGTCGCTGTCGGGCACAGCGCCGGGAGGCGCAGGATAAGGATTCATGCCGAATACGCCGTGTGACGGCTTGTTCTTGTTGAGGGTACGCTGCGCAGTCGTCCCGGCGGGTGTCGGCCGGGGCGGTGGTCAGGCGATGTTGAGCATCCGGTGCAGGTTGAGCAGGCGCAGCACCTTCATGACCTCGCCGCTGCAGTTGACCAGGCACAGGCTGCGCCCTTCGTCCTTCGAGCGGTTGTGCATGACCACCAGTGCGCCGATGCCCGAGCTGTCGACATAGCTCAGTCCGCCCAGATCGAGCTGCAGCGGGCGGTTGTCGAGATCCTTCAGGATCTGATGACAGGCCTTGTGAAAGCGCAGGGTTTCGCCCACGTCCAGGCGGCCGTTCAGGCCGAGCCGAATCTCCGCACCGCGGTCGGAGAGCAGGGTCAGTTCGAAGCTCATTACGATTCCCGTTGTTCGCCGCGGCATGCGGCGAGGACGTGCCGAAATCCGTTCTCAGGCAGGAATCCACGCTACCACGGAGGTCATGTGCTGTCACGGCGACCCGTTCACGGGTTGACGGCTGTCAAACGTTCCCGCGAACAGTGCCGAAACGGCAGCCCGGTTCGGTATGCTGGCGTATGGCCCACCTTTCCGACACGCCGATCTCCGACATGAGCGAAACGCGCACCGAGCGCTTGAGGACACTCACCCGTACGGCCCATGAAAGACTCGATCAGCGCATCCGGGGCGCGGCCCCCTTCGCCAGCCGCACGCGCTACGCCGCCTTTCTGGCCATGCAGTACCGCCTGCACCGCGATGCGGCGCCGCTCTATGACCGTACCGAGCTGCAGGCCTGCTTTCCGGGGTTGGCTGCCTGCAACCGGCTGGCGTTGATCGAACGCGATCTGCAGGATCTCGGCAGCCGGGCACCGGATGAAGGCGTGCCGGCGGCAGCGGCGGTCGCGGATCTGCCCAGCGCGCTGGGTTGGCTGTACGTCCTCGAGGGTTCCAACCTCGGAGCCGCCTTCCTGCTGAAATGGGTGGCGCCGCTCGGCCTGCACGCCGGCTTCGGCGCACGCCATCTGGCCCCCGCGCCAGACGGGCGGGCGGAGAAGTGGCGGCACTTCACCGCCCGGCTGGACGCTGTCGAACTGGATGGCGCAGCCGAAACGCGCGTCGGACAAGGCGCGCTGGCGGCCTTTGCGCGCGCCTGCGAACTGGCCGAATGCCTGCCGCCTGTCGGCGACCCGGGCACCTGATGCCGTGCCGCTGCGTTGCAGAAACGTTGATCGGCATGAAGTCTTGGGGTGTTTGGCGTGCATCGGAAATTCCGCCGCACGGCCATACGCACGGCCCCGCAAGGCGCGCCTACGCGCCTCCTGAGCGTCGTGCCGCCGGCAGCCGGCGCAGCCACAGCGCCACCGCAAAGGCTGCAACGGTGCAGCCGGCCAGCAGGGCGACCACGCCCGGCCACTGCGCGGCGCTCCACGCCAGGCCCCCCACCGTGCCCAGCACGCTGCTGCCGAAGTAGTAGCTGCACAGGTAGAGCGCGGCGGCCAGTGCGCGGTGTTGCTGCGCGCGCTTGCCGACCCAGCTGCTGGCCGCGGTGTGGGTGGCGAAATAGCCGAAGGTGAACACCCCTACGCCGACGATCAGCACCGCCAGCTGGTCGCTGACCGTCAGCACCAGCCCGCCGGCCATCACCAGCAGCATCATCCACAGCACGTTGCGCCGTCCGAAGCGGTCGGCGAGCTGACCGGCCCAGGCCGAGGCGAAGGTGCCCAGCAGGTAGAGCAGGAAGACCGCCCCCACGGCGCTCTGGCCGAGGTGGAAGGGCGCATCCTGCAGGCGGAAGCCGAGGTAGTTGTAGAGCCCGACGAAGGCCCCCATGATCAGGAAGGCGGTAAGGAACAGCCACGGCAGGCCGGGGTCGCGGTAGATCGCGCAGATGTCGCGCAGGACGCGGCGCGGGGTGGCGGGGCGGGCGCTGAAATGGCGCGAGGCCGGCAGCCAGCGCCAGAACGCCAGTGCGGCCAGGGCGCCGAGCACGCCCAGCAGGCCCAGTGCGATGCGCCAGGAGAAGAAATCGGTGAGCAGCGCGGAAAGAAAGCGCCCGCTCATCCCGCCCAGCGCGTTGCCGGCTATGTACAGGCCCATCGCGCGGCCCTGCGCGGACGGCGAGATTTCCTCGCCCAGCCAGGCCATGGCCGCCGCCGGCAGGCCGGCCAGCACCAGGCCGAGCAGGGCGCGCAGCACCAGCAACTGGTCGAAGCTGGCGACGAAGGCCGAGGCCAGCGCGAGCAGCGCAGCCAGCGCCAGGGCGACGTTCATCACCCGGCTGCGCCCGTAGCGGTCGGACAGGATGCTGGCAGGGATCAGTGCCGCGGCCAGCGCGCCGGTGCCGGCGGACACCGACAGGCTGGCCTGCGCCGGACTGACCGTGAAGGTGGACGACAGCAGCGGCAGGATGGGCTGGGTGCCGTAGAGCATGGCGAAGGTGGCGAAGCCGCCCAGGAAGAGCGCCAGGTTGGCGCGCCGGAAGGCCGGCGTGCCGGCTTCCAGACGGGCGGGCGGGGCGTCGGCGGCGGGTGGCGGGGTGGCGGTCGAAGCAGTCATGGGGTGATGCTATTTGCCCTGCAAGAGGCAGTCCAATATATTCGCCAGACGTTATTGATACGTTTGACAGATATATGGAACTGCGCCACCTGCGCTACTTCGTCGCCGTTGCCGAAACACTGAGCTTCACCCGCGCGGCCGAGCGCCTGCACATCGGCCAGCCGCCGCTGTCGATGCAGATCCGCGACCTGGAAGCGGAGATCGGCGCGCAGCTCTTCGAGCGCAGCCGCCGCAAGGTGGCGCTGACCGAGGCCGGACAGCGCTTCCTGGTGCATGCGCGGGCCATCCTGGCGCGCGCCGGCCATGCCGCCGACGAAGCGCGCCGCGCGGCCTTGGGTGAACTGGGCGAACTGCGCGTGGGCTTCACCTCATCGCTACCCTTCAGCGAGATGCTGCCGGACCTGCTTTCCGCCTTCCGCCGCGCCCATCCGCAGGTCGACCTGCAGCTGCATGAACTCTTCACCGTGGCGCAGTTCCGCGCGCTGGCCGAAGGCGAACTGGATGTGGGCCTGGTGCGCGTCGAGGAAATCGCGGCACCGCCCGGCATCGCCCTGCGCGAGATCGGCCGCGACCCGCTCAACCTGGTGATCCACGCCGCGCATGCGCTGGCCGGGCGCGAGCGCGTCAGCATGGCCGAGTTGGCCGGCGAGGGCTTCATCACCTTTCCGCCGGGCACCGGCACCGGCCTGCCCGACAAGCTGCGCGAACTGGCGCAGGCGGCCGGTTTCGAGCCGCGCATCGTGCAGACCGCGCGCGAGGCCACCACGCAGATCGGCCTGGTGGCCGCCGGACTCGGCCTGGCGCTGCTGCCGGCGCAGCTCTCCTGCGTGCGCATCCCGCGCGTGCGCTATCTGCCGGTGGCCGATGCCGGGGCCGATTTCCCCGTGGCGGCGGCGTGGCGCGAACCGGCTCCGGCGCCGGTCACCGCGCGCTTTCTCGCGGTGCTCGACGAACTGCACGCGCAGCGCGGCGCATGACGCCCTCCGCCCCGCTGGGTTAGCATGAGCCTTCACCCCCACCGGGAGCGCCACATGGCCGCCATCGAGATCACCTCCGAGAACTTCGAAAGCATCATCGACAACAACCCCATCGTCTTCCTCGACTTCTGGGCCACCTGGTGCGGGCCGTGCAAGAGCTTCGGCCCGGTCTTCGAGGCCGCCGCCGAGGCCCATCCGGACATCGTCTTCGGCAAGATCGACACCGATGCCCAGCAGGAACTGGCCTCGGTGTTCGGCATCCGTTCGGTGCCCACCCTGGCGGTGATCCGCGAGCGCGTCATGGTGTTCCGCGAGTCCGGCGCGCTGCCGGCCAGCGCGCTGGAGCAGATCGTGGATGGCGCGCGCAAGCTGGACATGGAGCAGGTGCGCGCCGAGATCGCCGCGCAGCAGGCCGGCAAGCAGGAAGGCTGAGCCCGCGCCGCTTGCATGCCGCGCGGTTTTCCCGCATCGTGCGTGCCTTATAACCAAAAGAATACGGCGGGAGGAGACAGCGTCCCGGAACATCGGCCATCACCCGCCCGGCCGGTGCGAAGTCGTGGGAGGCTAGATGGAGTATTCGTTCGGCAAGGCCGGGCTGCGCGGCGATCTGTTCGGCGGTCTGACCGCCGGCGTAGTGGCGCTGCCGCTGGCGCTGGCCTTTGGCGTGGCGTCCGGCGCGGGCGCGGCGGCCGGCCTGTATGGCGCGATCGCGCTGGGGCTGCTGGCTGCGCTGCTGGGCGGCACGCGGATGCAGATTTCCGGCCCCACCGGGCCGATGACCGTGGTGTTCGCCTCCACCCTGGTGGCGGTGGGCGGCAACCTCGCGCTGGCGATGGCCGCGGTGCTGGTCGGCGGCCTGTGCCAGATCCTGCTCGGCATGGTGAAGACCGGCGGGCTGGTGCGCTTCATCCCCTACCCGGTGGTGTCGGGCTTCATGAGCGGCATCGGCATCATCATCATCCTGCTGCAGATCGCCCCGCTGCTCGGTGCGCCGCCGGTGTCCGCGCCCCTGAAGGCGCTGCTGGCGCTGCCCGCAACGCTGACGGCGATCAATGGCCAGGCCTTCCTGCTCGCCTTCCTCACCCTGGTGATCGTGTTCCGCACCCCGATGCGGGTCAGCCGCATCGTGCCGGCGCCGCTGGTGGCGCTGATCGCCATGACCGTGCTGTCGGTGGTGGCCGGCTTCGAGGTGCCGGTGATCGGCGAGATCCCGATGGGCCTGCCGGAATTCGTGCTGCCGCAGTTCTCCATCGAAACCTGGACCACCGTGCTGGTGCTGGGCTTCACCCTGGCGATGCTGGGCAGCATCGACAGCCTGCTGACCTCGCTGGTGGCGGATTCCATCACCCGCACGCGGCACAACTCCAACCGCGAGTTGGTCGGCCAGGGCGTGGGCAACATGCTGTGCGCCTTCGTCGGCGGCCTGCCGGGCGCCGGCGCCACCATGCGCACCGTGGTCAACATCAAGGCCGGCGGCAGCGGGCGGCTCTCCGGCGTGACCCACGCGCTGTTCCTGCTCGCCCTGCTGCTGGGCGCCGCCCCCCTGGCCACGCAGATTCCGCTGGCGGTGCTGGCCGGCATCCTGATCAAGGTCGGCATGGACATCCTCGACTACCGCATGCTGAAGCTGATCCGCACCGCGCCGCGCACCGACGTGGCGGTGATGGCCACGGTGTTCGGCCTCACCGTGTTCGTGGACCTGATCGTTGCGGTGGGCGCCGGGGTGGTGCTGTCGATGGGATTGATCATCCACCAGCTGATCGGCCAGTCGAGCTTCAAGGTGTGGCCCGAGGAAATGGCGGAAGAGCAGCCTGCCGGCGGGCCCGGTTCGACCATGCGCGGCGGCGTGCGGGTGCTGGAAGTGGCCGGGCCGTTCTTCTTCGGCTCCACCAGCCGGCTGATCGACCGCGTCGACCAGGTGCTGGGCACCCGCGCGGTGGTGTTCGACTGCAGCCGGGTGCCGTTCATGGACCTCTCCGCGGTGTTCACCCTGGAGGAGATGATCGAGGGCCTGAAGGCGCAGGACATCGCCGCCTTCGTGGTGGTGCCGCCGGCCATCCGTGCCCAGCTCGCCGCCCTCAAGGCCCCCGCCCTGCCGGAGCGCCTGCTCTACGACGACTACGTTGCCGCCAAGGCCGCGGCGCGCAAGGTGGCCGACGGGCCGCAGCCGGTTGCGGCGGTGGGCGTGTAGGTCGGAGCGCCGCAATCGGCCGTGGCGTTTAGCCGCGCTGTTCCCGGATTCCGCGTGCGCTCCATCCGGGCTACGGATCTAGTCGTAGCGTGGATGAAGGCCGCAGGCCGCAATCCGGGTCCTCCGCCGCGCTACGGCGGGCCGGCCTCAGCGGTAGCGCAGGAAAGGCGCGCTGCGCTCGCGCCAGGCGGCCTCGTCGGCGCTGGCGAGGGCGTCCAGGTCGCCCGGTGCGGCGGCCGGGTCGTCCACCCATTCGCGCAGCAGCGGACTGCCGTTGATCAGGTCGATGGCCAGGCGGTCGTGCTCGTATTCGTAGGCGAACTCGCGCCACAGCGGGTAGTCCGGCCGCAGCCGGCGCAGGGCCTTGAAGGCCAGCGCCTGCAGGCGCCAGGGGCGGAAGGCGGCGTGCTCGTAGGCGCCGTCTTCCACATGGATCTGCACGCCGTTGCACAGCTTGCCGGCATGCTTGTGGAAGGTGGGCTCGAACCAGCATTCGCGCAGCCGGCAGCCGGCCAGCCAGTCGGCGGCCAGGGCGTGCATCTCGGCGAGCAGCGCGCGCGCGTCCACGTCCGGCGCGCCGAACAGTTCCAGCGGGCGGGTGGTGCCGCGCCCCTCCGAGAGCGTGGTGCCTTCCAGCATCACCGTGCCGGCGTAGCTGCGCGCCATCCACAGGTTGGGGGCGTTGGGGCTGGGGTTCACCCAGGTCCGTTCGCCCAGCGGCCAGCCGTAGCCGGGCGCGGCGTCCGGCTGCCAGCCGGCCATGTCGATGACCTGCAGGTCCACGTCCAGCCCGAGCTGGGCGACGAACCAGTGCGCCAGTTCGCCCCTCGTCAGGCCGTGGCGCATCGGCAGCGCGCCGGCGCCGACGAAGCTCTCCCAGCCGGGGGCGAGCAGGGTGCCTTCCACCGGGCGCCCGGCCGGGTTGGGGCGGTCCAGCACCCACACCGACTTGCCATGGCGTGCGGCGGCTTCCAGCACGTAGCGCAGCGTGGTGATGAAGGTGTAGATGCGGCAGCCGAGATCCTGCAGGTCCACCAGCAGCACGTCGAAGGTGGACATCATCGCGTCGGTGGGGCGGCGCACCTCGCCGTAGAGGCTGAACACCGGGATGCGGTGCAGCGGGTCCTCGAAGTCCGGCGACTCGATCATGTTGTCCTGCTTGTCGCCGCGCAGGCCGTGCTGCGGGCCGAAGGCGGCGGTGAGGCGCAGGTCGGGCAGGGCGGCGAGGGCGTCGAGGGCGTGGCTGAGGTCGGCGGTGACCGAGGCCGGATGGGCGAGCAGGGCGAGGCGGCGGCCGGCCAGCGGGCGGCGCAGGGCGGGGTCGGCGAGCAGGCGGTCGAGGCCGAACAGGGTGCGGGTCATGCGTGTTCTCGGGTGGGTGCGGCGGGCAGCGCGAGGGCCAGCGCAAAGCCGCGGCGGTCGTGGAAATCGGCTTGGGCGGCGGGGTGGCGCAGCGCCCAGTACTGCAGGGCGCCGGCGGCATCTTCGCTCACCACGGTGAGGCCCAGCATCAGCAGGCGGCCGCGCGGCAGCACCGGCAGGGCGGCGGGCGGGATGCGGGCGGCGAGCTGCAGCGCGCCGTGGTCCAGCCGGCAGTCGATGCGCGGGGACACCGCCGGGGCGCTGCCGCCGGGCTTGCGGTAGTCGGCAAAGTCGTAGACCGCCCACTGGCCGGAGGGCGAGAAGTTGAATTCGCGGTAGGTGGATTCGCCGGCCACTGCGAGGAAGGCCTCGCAGCAGGTGTGCGCCCACAGCCCGTCGGCCGCGCCGGGCGGCTGCGCGACCGGCACGCGCAGGCGGCCGTCGTGCTGCAGGGTGTAGGTGAATTGCAGGCCGCCGTCGGCCGACTGGTCCACGTCGACGCTTACCGCCGTGGTGGTGCCGGCGGCGGTGGCCGGGTGGGCGAGCAGTTCGACGTGAGCGGGCAGGCGGACGGACATTCGGCGCTCGGCAAGGGGCAAAGGCGCCAATGGTAGCGCCTGGGCAGGCGCCGCGGTAGGAAGGCGGCCGGCCGCCAGGCGGCGGCCGTGGTCACCGGATGCGGTTCAGGCCGCGGCCGTGCTGGGGTCGAGCACGGTGCGCACCGCTTCGATGCGGTTGGCGGGGAAGCCGGAACTGGCCGCATGGTCGCGGATCACCGCTTCGTCGGTGGCCAGATACACGCAGTAGGTCTTGTCCGCAATGACGAAGGACTCGAGCCACTGGATGTCGGTGCCCAGTCTGGCGAGGGCCTGGTTGGACTTGCGTGCGATCTCGCGGAAACCATCCGCATCCTTGGTGCCGATGCCCGGCACCTCGCGTTCGATGATGAATTTGCGCAGCATGGCAGGACTCCTGTGTGATGGCTGCAGTGGCGGCGCCGCTGCGCAGCGGCGCCGCGCGGGGCTCACTGGACGACGACGCTGACGTCCTCGACGATCGGTGCGAGGGCCGCGGCGATGCGCTCGAACTGCGCCGCGCTGATCATCGGCCCCAGCACCTTCTGGAAGCGCGGGTCCTGCACGCCGGAGACGATGTATTGCCAGCGGTAGGCGCGCAGCAAGGTGGTGTGGATGCGTTCGGCCTCGGCGGCGCTGAAGCTGCGCCCGGCGGTGGCGGTGAAGTAGCGCGCATCTTCCGCCGCCTGGGCCACCAGGATGCCGTCCACCGCGCCGACCAGGGCGATCAGGTCATTCACCGCCTGGTCGCGCTGGGCCGCGGTCAGCCGGGCGTCCTCCTGGATCCATTCCATCTCGTCGAGGATGGCGTGCTGCGACTCCTCGCGCGCGTGGTGCAGGAAGACGTCCTTCCACAGCTCGGACAGGTTGTCGTCCGGGTCGATGCTGCTGTGGTAGTGGGCGAGCACGAACAGTTCGATGTGGCAGGTCAGGCCGAGCACCGCCCAGGTCGAGGCCGCCAGCACCGCGCCGGCTACGGCGTTGGGGTCGGGCACGTAGCGGTAGCCGGCGGGCATGCCGGCGGCGGCCATCGCCTCGAGGCGGCGGAACATCTCCTGGTGCTTGATCTCCTCGTCGGTGAAGCGCACCAGCGCTTCCAGCGCGACCTGGTCGCCCAGCCAGTAGCTGCGCGAGACGTCCAGCATCTTGGCGCCGATGAAGCGTTCCACCAGGCCGAAGGTGTTGGCGTAGGTGCGGCCCTGTACCTGGGAGAAGAAGCGCTTTTCGGCCGGGCTGAGGAAATCGAGGTCGTGCACGCGGGACAGGCCGTCGGGCAGGAACTTCTTGCCGAAGTCGAACTGGCGTCCGCGGATCACGTCGCGCTCGATGTCGAAGCGCACGCGCTTGGAGACTTCCACGCACTTGGCGTAGCGCTGGGTGTCGATCGGGCTGATGGCGGCATGGGTTTCCATGATGTGACTCCTTTCTGCTGGGTGGGTGCTGCGGGGAAGGGGGCTCAGTAGAGCGGGGAGACGTAGTGCGGGTCGGTCCGGCGCCGGGTGCGCTCGCTGGCGCCGTACATCTCGTCGGCCAGCGAGCCGATTTCCGCGCGGTGCAGGCCGATGTCCTTCAGCGTGCGGCTGTCGAGCTCGGCCAGCAGGCGGATCTGGCGGCGGCGGGCGCGTTCGCGGCGGCGCTCGTCCATCAGGCGGTGGGCGGCCTGCGCGAGATGGCGGGCAGCGCGCGCAAAGTGGCGGCGCGCGGCGGCGAGGTGCTCGGTGGGGTGAAGCGCGGGGACGGCGTCGATCGGGGCGGGGGTGTGCATGGCCGGTTCTCCTGTGTGTTCTCGGGCGGCCCGTCGGGGTGGGGCCTTGGAGCGCATCTTGAGCGGCCGGCGTAACGGCGGATTTTCGCTTTTGCGTGATCGGGTATCGATGTGTATCGCTTCTGTATCAGGGCACACCGACAGCGCCGTCTATACTCGAAACGGCATGCAGCGGAGGACGGGGAGATGGAGGCAAACGGCCGCTTGCTCCTGGTGGATGACGACGCGGACGCGCGCGCGATGCTGTGCGAATACCTGTCGCTGCACGGCTTCGAGGTCGAGCAGGCGGCCAACGGCGAGGACATGCGCGCCGTGCTGGCGCGCGTCGTGCCCGAGGTGGTGTTGCTCGACCTGCGCCTGCCGGGCGAGGACGGGCTCACCCTGCTGCGCTGGCTGCGCACCCATCATCGCCTGGGCGTGGTGATGGTGACCGGTGCGGGCGAGGTGGTGGACCGCGTGGTGGGCCTGGAGATGGGCGCGGACGACTACGTCGCCAAGCCCTACGAGCCGCGCGAACTGCTGGCGCGCGTGAAAAGCGTGCTGCGCCGCGTGCAGGAAGCCGCCGCCGGCACGGCCGCGCCGGCCCCTGCGGCGGAGGCGTACACCCTGGCGGTGGGCGAATGCCGGCTGGAGCCGCGCTCGCACCGCCTGTTCGGCGCCGACGGGGCGGAGATCGTGCTCACCGCGATGGAATACGAACTGCTGAAGGCCTTCGTGGACCATCCCAACCAGGTGCTGTCGCGCGACCGCCTGCTCACCCTGACGCGCAACCGCGAGTGGGAGCCTTTCGACCGCTCCATCGACATCCGCATCGCGCGCCTGCGGCGCAAGCTGGAGCCCGACCCCGAGCGCCCGCGCTACATCCGCACGGTGCGCGGGGCGGGCTACATGTACGTGCCCTGAATCGGCGGCTTTGTAACCGCCGTGTTTCTGCGGTAACCGGCGGGTAATCGTGCTGCGCCGCGCGCGTTGCGCCGCCTACACTGGGGACAGGCGCAAGCTCACCGGGAGCGGGGCGATGGGGCTGGACGAAGGACACGCGGCGGCACCTCAGGACGCATCCGAACTGCGCCTGCGGCAGATCCTCGAGCAGACCGATGCCGTGGTGTTCTGGAAGGATCTCGACGGCCGCTACCAGTTCGTGAACCAGGAGTTCTGCCGCCTGATGGGGCGCGCCGAGGCCGACATCCTCGGGCGCCGCGACGTGGACGTGATGCCGGCCGAAGTGGCCGAACGCCTGCGCGCCAACGACCAGCAGGTGCTCGAGCGCCAGCGCACCGTGGCCTTCGAGGAGCAGGTGGTGTTCCGCGGCGAGCTGCGCACCTACCTGGTGAACAAGTTCCCGCTGCGCGATGCGCAGGGTGCGCCATATGCGGTATGCGGCGTAGCCACCGACATCACCGAGCGCAAGCGCATCGAGGATGCCCTGCAGCGCGCCTCGCTGGCGGTCTCCGGGGCCTACGGGCGCACCTTGTTCCAGGAACTGGCGCGCTTTCTCGCCACCACCCTGGCGGTGGACTGGGCCTTCATCGCGGTGCGCGAATCGGAGGCCTCCTGCCGCATGCACGTGCTGGCACTGTGGGCCGACGGCGAGGTCTCCGCCGACTTCGACTACGACCTGCGCGGCACGCCCTGCGAGACCGTGGTCGGGCAGAGCTTCCGTATCTTTCCCTGCGGCCTGGCCGAAACCTTTCCGGGCGACCTGGAGTTCGGCCGCGCGCAGATGGAAGCCTATGCCGGCTACCCGCTCACCGACGGGCGCGGGCGCTCGCTCGGGCTGATCGCGGCGGTGTCGCGCCGCCCGCTCTCCGAGCCGCGCTTTGTCGAATCGGTGCTGAAGATCTTCGCCGTGCGCGCCGCCGCCGAGATCGAGCGCGACCGCATGGAGGCCGCGCTGCGCGCCTCCGAGGCGAGCTACCGGGCGATCTTCGAGGCCGCGGAGGACTGCATCTTCATCCACGACCTCGACAGCGGCGCCATCGTCGACGTGAATCCGCGCGCCTGCGCGGTGTATGGCTACGATCACGACACCCTGCTGCGTCTCGGGCCGGGGGCGCTCGGCTCGGGGGAGCCGGGCTACACCGCCGCGGATGCCGCCGCCTGGATCGCCCGCGCGCGTGCCGGCGAGGTGGTGCACTTCGAGTGGCGGCGGCGCAATGCCGACGGCAGCCTGCACTGGGACGAGGTGGTGCTCAAGCGCACCCGCCTGGCCGGCCAGGAGCGCATCCTCGCGGTGACGCGCGACATTACCGCGCGGATGGCCGCCGCCGAGGCCATCACGCGCAGCGAGAACCGCCTGCGCGCCACCGTGGAGGCCGCGCTAGACTGCATCATCACGATGGACGAGGACGGTCTGATCCGCGGCTTCAACCCGGCGGCGGAGGCCTGTTTCGGCCTGCGCGCGGCGAGCGCGATCGGCCGCAGCCTGGCCGACACGCTGATCCCGCCGCGCTTCCGCGAGGCCCACCGGCAGGGCATGGCGCGTTTCCTGCGCGACGGCCGCGGTCCCTTCATCGGCCGCCGCGTGGAGGTCGTCGCGCAGCGCGCCGACGGCAGCGAATTTCCGGCCGAGCTGGCGATCGCGGTGGCCGAGGGCGGCGACGGGCGGCTGTTCGTCGGCTACCTGCGCGACATCACCGCGGCCAAGGCGGCCGCGCAGGAAAGCGCCCGCCTGGAGGCACAACTGCGCCAGGCGCAGAAGATGGAGGCCATCGGCCACCTCGCCGGCGGCATCGCGCACGACTTCAACAACATCCTCACCAGCATCAACGGCTATCTCGCGCTGGCCGGCGAGCGCCAGGCCGAACTGCAGGACCCGCGCCTCGGGCGCTACCTCGAACAGGCCGGGCTGGCGGCCGGGCGCGCACGCGACCTGATCCGCCAGATGCTCACCTTCAGCCGCGGGCAGCGCGTCGCCCTGCGCCCGCTGCCGGTGGCGCCGCTGGTGGCCGAGCTGGCGCGCTTCCTCGGCCCGGCGCTGCCCGCCTCGATCCGCTTCGAGATCGAACCGTCGGGCGGTGAGGCGTGCGTGCTCGCCGATGCGGTACAGCTCGAGCAGGTGGTGATGAACCTGTGCATCAACGCGCGCGACGCGCTGGGCGGCAGGGGCCACGTGCGCGTTGCGGTCCGTCCGCTGGTGCTGCAGCCGGGCGACGGCCAGCTGTGCGCCTCCTGCCGTGCCCCGGTGGCCGGCGAGTTCGTCGCGATCGAGGTGGCCGACGACGGGCCGGGTATCCCCGCCGCGCTGCTTGACCGCATCTTCGAGCCGTTCTTCTCCACCAAGGAAACCGGCAAGGGCAGCGGCATGGGCCTGGCGATGGTGCACGGCATCGTGCACGAGCATCGCGGGCATGTGCTGCTGGACAGCGCCGCGGCGCACGGCACCACCTTCCGCGTGCTGCTGCCGGCGCTGCCGCCCGGCAGCGCCCCTGCGGCCGCCGGCAAGCCCGCCGGGCAGGCCGGCGGCGCGCGCCTGGCCGGGCGCATCCTGCTGGTGGACGACGAGGAGATGGTCACCGCCTTCCTGCGCGAACTGCTGGAAGGCTGGGGCCTCACGGTGAGCAGCGCGGCCGACGGCGTGCAGGCGCTGCAGCGCCATGCGGCGGCGCCGCACAGCTTCGACCTGGTGCTGAGCGACCAGACCATGCCGCGCATGACCGGCCTCGAACTGGCGCGCGAACTGCGCCGCAGCGGGGCCGCGCAACCGCTGGTGCTGCTCACCGGCTACGCCGAAGGGATGTCGGCCGAAACCCTGCACGCGGCGGGGGTCAGCGTGCTGCTGCACAAGCCGGTGGACCCCGGCCAGCTGTTCGCCTGCCTGGCCGAACTGCTGCAGGCTGCGGCCTCGCCGGCCTCCTGAGCGCGGCCGCTCAGGAGGCCTGGGGACGCGGGCCGAGCACGGGCACCGGATCTGCCGCAGCGGCGCGCGTCGTGCCGGGTTCGCGCAAGGGCAGGTGGATGGCCGCGGCGAGCAGGGCCAGCGCGATGTCCGCGCGCCACACCCAGTCGTAGCTGCCCTGGATCTCCATGGCGATGCCGCCCAGCCATACACCGAGGAAGGCGCCGAGCTGGTGCACGAACATCACCACGCCGAGCAGGGTCGCCATGTGACGCAGGCCGAACAGCTTGCCCACCAGGCCGGCGGTGGGCGGCAGGGTGGCCATGTAGGTGAGGCCCATCCACGCCGCGAAACCCAGCATCAGCGCGCCGCTCTTGGGCAGCAGCAGGAACAGGGCCACGCCGAGCGCGCGCAGCAGGTAGAGCGCGATCAGCGCGTGGCGCATCGAGCCGCGCCGGATGGCGAGGCCCGCGCCGATGCTGCCGACGATGTTGCACAGCCCGACCACCGCCAGCCACTGTCCGGCCACCCCGGCCGGCAGACCGCACAGGGCGATCACTCCGGGCATGTGCGCGATCAGGAAGGCGACGTGGAAGCCGCACACGAAGAAGCCGCCGGCCACGCACCAGAATGCCGGGCTGCCCAGCGCGCGCCGTATGGCCTGCGGGTCGGCCGGGAGCGCCGGTGCGGTGGGTGCGCCGCGTTGCCGGCGGAAGGCCAGCGCCAGCGGCACCGCGAGCAGGGCCAGTGCGCCCAGGGCGAACAGCGCGGCGCTCCAGCCGGCATTGGCGATCAGCTGCTCGGTGCCCGGCCCCAGCACCAGCTGCCCGGCCGAACCGCCCGCGCCCACCACGCCCACCGCCAGGCCACGGCGCGCGTCGCTCGCCTGACGGCTCACCACGCCGAGCAGCAGGCCGTTGCTGCCCGCAGCGGCGCCGGCCACGGCGATCAGCGCGAAGGCGAGGACCAGCTCGATGCCGCTGTGTGCGAAGGGCACCAGCATGGTCCCCAGCGCCAGCAGCAGGCCGCCGCCGGCGATCACCCGTGCCGCGCCGTGGCGCTCGGCGAGCAGACCGACGAAGGGCTGGGCGGCGCCCCAGACGAGCTGGTTCACCGCGCCGGCCAGGCTGATGGTGATCAGCCCCAGCCCGGTGGCGCTGTTGAGCGGCGACATGAACAGCCCGAAGGCCGAGCGCGAGCCCATGGTGATGGCCATCAGCAGCGCCGCGGCGCCGGCGAGGACGAGGATCTGGCGGTTCTCCGGTTTCATGGCGGCCTCCGTGAGGGCGGGCAGGTGCACCGGGTGGTGCGCTGCCGATGGAGGCCATGCTAGGAAGCTGCGGTATCGCGCCGATATCGCACCTGCGGCGCGGTGTTGCCGCTTTGTAACCGGCATCTGTTGCGCGGTAACCACAGCGTGTGGCGTGGCACACAACGAGGGCGGTGCTGCGGGCGATAATTTTCCCGCGACATCACCCGCGACAAAGAAAAGGAGCCGCATGAGCGACCACCCCAGCCCGGACACGGCCATGCCGCCCGAGGTGCGCGCGCGCCTGCGTGCCTTCGTCGTGCTGCTCGTGCTGGCTGGCGGACTGGGCTTCGCGCTGGTCGAGACGCGCACTTCCTGGCAGCAGGCCCGTCTGCTGAACCGCTATGCCGGCACGCTGGACTATGAGCTGCTCGCCGCGCGCGACGGGCGCATCGTGCCGCCGGCGCAGCAGCGCCCGAGCCCGCCGGCGGGCAATCCGCGCCGCCCGCAGGTGGTCGACCCGCGCAGCGCGCTGGGCGATGCCTGGCCGGCGCAGGCCGTGCTCTCCGGCGCGCTGTACCGCAGGCTGGAGGATGCGCCGTTCTCGCCCTACCGCCTGCATCAGCGGCGCCGCCCCGAGCTCGCCGCCCTGTACCCGGCGCACGGACCCTTCGACCGCCGCCTGGGCTACGTGCAACTGCCGCGCTTCATCGAGCGGCTGGGCGCGCGCGGGTACGAACTCACCCACCAGGGCTACTTCTCCGCCGCGCTGTTCGACTACGTCGCACAGGGCTACTTCCCGCCCTATCGCGAGAAGACCCGTGCCGGCCTGCGCATCGAGGGCTGTCGCGCCGAACACCTGTACGGCTTCGACTACCCCTTTGCCGCCTATGCCGGCTTCGAGCAGGTGCCGGCGGTGGTGGTCGAGGCCCTGCTGTTCATCGAGAACCGCGAACTGCTCGACGAGACCCGCCCCTGGCTGAATCCGGCGGTGGACTGGAAGCGCTTCGCGCGCGCGCTGTTTGCCCAGGCCGCGCGGGTGGTGGACGAGGATCTGGACGCCCCGGGCGGCAGCACCCTGGCCACGCAGATCGAGAAATACCGCCATTCGCCCGATGGCGTCACCCCGGAGCCGCGCGAGAAGCTGCGCCAGATGGTTTCGGCCAGCGTGCGCGCCTACCGCGACGGGCGCGAGACCCTGCCCTTC
>JAUVWV010000216.1 GCA_030603925.1 Thauera sp.
AGCCGGTCGATGAAGTCGTCGTCCTTCATGCCGGTCGCCTGCTTGCCGCGCCCGCCGCGCCGCTGCGCGCGGTAGTCGGCAAGCGGCTGGCGCTTGAAGTAGCCGGCGTGCGAGAGCGTCACCACCATGTCCTCGGGGGCGATCAGATCCTCGATGTTGATCTCGGCAGTGTTGAGCACGATCTCGTAGCGGCGCGGATCGCCGAACTGGTTCCTCACCGCGGCGAGCTCGTCGCCGATCATGGTCGTGATCCGCTCGGGCCGCGCCAGGATGTCGAGCAGGTCGGCGATGATGTCCATGACCTCGCGGTACTCGTTGACGATCTTGTCCTGCTCGAGGCCGGTCAGGCGCTGCAGACGCAGCTCGAGGATGGCCTGGGCCTGCACTTCGGAGAGGCGGTAGCCCTGCGCCGAGAGGCCGAACTCGGGCAGCAGGCCCTCCGGACGGTAGGCGTCGGCTGCGGCGCGCGACAGCATCTCTTCCACCAGCGCACTGCGCCAGGTGCGCGCCAGCAGTTCGCGCTTGGCGTCGGCCGGCGTGGGCGCGGCCTTGATCAGGGCGATGATCTCGTCCACGTTGGACAGCGCCACCGCCAGGCCTTCCAGCACGTGGCCGCGGTCGCGCGCCTTGCGCAGTTCGAACACGGTACGGCGGGTGATGACCTCGCGGCGGTGCTCCAGGAAGCACACCAGCATCTGCTTGAGGTTCAGCAGACGCGGGCGGCCATCGACCAGGGCCACCATGTTCATGCCGAAGGTGTCCTGCAGCTGGGTGTGCTTGAACAGGTTGTTGAGCACCACTTCCGGCATCTCGCCGCGCTTCAGCTCGATCACCACGCGCATGCCGGACTTGTCGGATTCGTCGCGGATCTCGCTGATGCCTTCGACCTTCTTGTCGTTGACCAGCTCAGCGATGCGCTCCAGCAGGGTGCGCTTGTTTACCTGGTAGGGCAGCTCGTCGACGATGATGGCCTGGCGGTCGCCCTTGCCGATGTCCTCGAAGTGGGTGCGCGCGCGCATGATCACCCGGCCGCGACCGGTGCGATAGCCTTCATGCACGCCGTTGAGGCCGTAGATCAGCGCCGCGGTGGGGAAGTCCGGCGCCTTGACGATGTCGATCAGTTCTTCGATGTCGGTATCCGGCGCCTCGAGCAGCTTCAGGCAGGCATCGACCACCTCGCCGAGGTTGTGCGGCGGAATGTTGGTCGCCATGCCCACCGCGATGCCCGACGAACCGTTGATCAGCAGGTTGGGGATCTTGGCCGGCAGGATCAGCGGCTCCTTCTCCGAGCCATCGTAGTTCGGCCCGAAGTCCACCGTTTCCTTGTCGATGTCGGCGAGCAGTTCGTGGCCGATGCGCGCCATGCGGATTTCGGTGTAACGCATCGCCGCGGCGTTGTCGCCATCCACCGAGCCGAAGTTGCCCTGCCCGTCGACCAGCATGTAGCGCAGCGAGAAATCCTGCGCCATACGCACAATGGTGTCATAGACCGCGGAGTCGCCATGCGGGTGATACTTACCGATCACATCGCCGACGATACGCGCCGATTTCTTGTAGGCGCGATTCCAGTCATTGGACAGTTCATGCATGGCGAACAGCACGCGCCGGTGCACCGGCTTCAGGCCGTCGCGCGCATCGGGCAGCGCCCGCCCCACGATCACGCTCATCGCGTAGTCGAGGTAGGAGTGGCGGATCACATCTTCGAGGCTGATCGGCAGTGTTTCTTTGGCGAACTGGGTCATGTCGCGGCGGCGGGATAATCCGCTTGATCAAAAGCTTGGAATCTTACCACGCCAGCGCCCGCCGACCGCGCCTCAATGCAGTACGGATCGGCGCGCCGCGGCGGCGCGCACCACCGCGGCAGGGCTACCCACGAGACATTGTTGCCCCCTGCCGAATATGCTTAAATCGCCGGGCCAACAACGATGCCCGTCAGCCGGGCACCTTACAAGCCTGCTCAGAGGAGGACACCAATGAAGAACCTGTTCACGCTTTCCCGCCCCGCCCTCGTCGGCGCCGCTCTGATGGCGGCCGCGTTCGGCGCACACGCCCAGGCCAAGGACGTGGCGGTCGACGCCAAGGGCGAGATCCCCTACGTCATCGACGCGCGCAACGTCGTCGCGCGCAGCGGTACCGGCCTGTGCTGGCGCACCGGCTACTGGAGCCCGGCAGCAGCCGGCACCGCCACGGCCGGCCAGCTCCCGGTCGGCTGCGAGTGCGACAGCGACATCGTACCGAAGGACAAGTGCACCGCCACCGAAGCCCCGGCCGCAGCACCGGCAGCCGCACCGGCCGCCGCGCCGGCTGCCGCCACCACGGTGACCCTGTCGGCCAAGGCCCTGTTCGGTTTCGACCGTGCCACGCTGACCCCCGCCGGCAAGGCCGAGATCGACCGTGAAGTGCTCGCCAAGCTGCCCCAGGTCGGCACCGTTTCGATGGTCACCGTCTCCGGCCACACCGACCGCCTCGGCTCGCAGCAGTACAACCAGCAGCTGTCGGAGCGTCGCGCGATGGCGGTGAAGGCCTATCTGGTCGAGAAGGGGGTCAGCGCGGACCTGATCGAGACCATCGGCTACGGCAAGACCCAGCCGGTGCCCGGCGTGCGCTGCGACGACAGCCTGGGCCGCGCCGCACTGATCTCCTGCCTGGAGCCGCATCGCCGCGTCGTGGTGGAAATCAAGGGCGCAGCCAAGTAAGCTCGCCCTGCAAGGCGAATCCGGGCCCCGCCATGTGCGGGGCCTTTTGCTTCTGGAGCGAGGAATAGTGAGCGATACCGCAGACCTTCTGATCCATGCCCGCTGGGTCGTCCCGGTCGAGCCGGCCAATCTCGTGCTGGAACACCATACCGTCGCCCTGCGCGGCGAACGCATCCTGGCACTGCTGCCGCAGGACGAGGCGCGCCGCCGTTACCCGCAGGCACGCAGCATCGAACTGCCCGGGCACGCCTTGCTGCCGGGCTTCGTCAACCTCCATGCGCACGCCGCAATGACGCTGATGCGCGGCATCGCCGACGACCTGCCGCTGATGCGCTGGCTGCAGGAAGCGATCTGGCCGGCAGAGGGGCGCCACGTCTCGCCGGCCTGCGTGCGCGACGGCACCCTGCTTGCCGCCGCGGAGATGCTGCGCGGCGGCATCACCACCTGCAACGACATGTATTTCTACCCCGATGCCGCGGCCGAGGCCTTCGACCTTGCCGGCATGCGCGCGGTGCTCGGCGTGGTGGTGCTCGACTTCCCGACCCCCTACGCCAGCGACGCCGACGACTACCTGCGCAAGGGCCTTGCGGTACGCGACCGCTGGCGCGGTCACGAGCGCCTGGGCTTCAGCCTGGCGCCGCACGCCCCCTACACCGTCTCGGACGATGGCCTGCAGCGCGTCGCCAGTCTGGCCGCCGAGATCGAGACGCCGATTCACATCCACATCCACGAAACCGCCCGGGAGGTGTCCGACTCGCTCGCCCAGCACGGCACCCGCCCACTGGCGCGCCTGGAGCGCCTGGGCCTGCTCGACACCAGTTTCATCGGCGTCCATGCGGTGCACCTGGACGAAACCGAGATCGAGCTGCTCGCCCACTACGGCTGCAGCGTGGCCCACTGCCCGACCTCCAATATGAAGCTCGCCAGCGGCATCGCACCGCTGTCCGCCCTGCTCGACAAGGGCGTCACCGTCGGCCTGGGCACCGACGGTGCGGCCAGCAACAACCGCATGGACATGTTCACCGAGATGCGCCACGCCTCCCTGCTCGCCAAGGTGGCCACCCTGGATGCCTCCACCGTGCCGGCACACGTCGCCCTGCGCATGGCCACGCTGGATGGTGCCCGCGCGCTCGGCCTGGGCGCGCAGATCGGTTCGATCGAGCCAGGCAAGCTCGCCGACCTGTGCGCGGTGACTTTTGACGACCCCCGGATGCAGCCCTGCTTCGACCCCGTCTCGCACCTGGTGAACGTCGCCGGGCGCGAACATGTGACGCATGTCTGGGTAGGCGGCAATCTCAGGATCGACGGGGGTAAAACCTTGTTGCAAACTAGCGACAGGGAATTGCTCCGGCTGACAGCCGTGTGGCAAACTAAACTTGTTAATTGAACTGGATAGAATTTGTCCGGTCCGATGCCACAAGTCCCGAAACCACGAAGAATACTTCGGGTTTTTCCAGTCCCTGCCCTTCGACGAGGAACAAAAATGATCAAACAAACCAAGATGCTGATGCTCGCCGCTGTCGCCGCGGCCGGGTTCTCGGCCCCCGCTGCCTTTGCCCAGGCCAAGGATGTCGTGGTCGACGGCAAGGGTGAGATTCCCTACGTCATCGACGCGCGCAACGTCGTCGCGCGCAGCGGTACCGGCCTGTGCTGGCGCACCGGCTACTGGAGCCCGGCCGCGGCCGGCACCGCCATGGCCGGCCAGTTCCCGGTCGGCTGCGAGTGCGACAGCGACATCGTGCCGAAGGACAAGTGTACCGTTGCCGAAGCGCCGGCCGCGCCGGCTGCAGCCCCCACGCCGCGTCCGACCGCCGACAAGATCAAGCTCTCCGCCGACGCCCTGTTCGACTTCGACAAGGCCGTCCTGAAGCCTGAAGGCATGGCCCGTCTGGACGAACTGGCCGCCCAGGCCAAGGATCTCAAGCTGGAAGTGATCCTCGCCGTCGGCCACACCGACCGTATCGGTTCCGACGCCTACAACCAGAGCCTGTCCGAGCGCCGCGCCGCCGCCGTGAAGACCTACCTGGTGAGCAAGGGCATCGAAGCCAACCGCGTCTACACCGAAGGCAAGGGCAAGCGCCAGCCGGTGACCGGCACCACCTGCGACAACGTGCGTGGCCGCGCTGCGCTGATCAGCTGCCTGCAGCCGGATCGCCGCGTGGAAGTGGAAGTGATCGGCACCAAGTAAGCCAGCCGCACGCCAGTGAAAGCCCTGCCTCGGCAGGGCTTTTTCGTTTCCGGATGTAGCCGGCGGGGCCGATCGACCAGCCGTTTTCGGGTACCATCCGCGTTCTCCGCAAGCGTGTTCGAGATTGTTCCAGATGAGTATCCACGCCAACGCCGACCCGGCAGAAGTTCAGAAATTCAGCGATCTGGCCCACCGCTGGTGGGATCCGGCCTCCGAATTCAGACCGCTGCACGAGATCAACCCCTTGCGGCTCGACTGGATCGACGGCCAGGCGAACCTCGCCGGCAAGAGCGTGCTCGACGTCGGCTGCGGCGGCGGCATCCTCTCCGAAGGCATGGCGGCACGCGGCGCCACGGTGACCGGCATCGACCTGTCGGAGAAGGCGCTCGGCGTGGCCCGCCTGCACCTCTTCGAGAGCGGCTTCAAGGTGGACTACCGTCATACCAGCGCGGAGGCCTTCGCCACCGAGCGGCCTGCGCACTACGACGTCGTGACCTGCATGGAGATGCTCGAGCACGTACCGGATCCGGCCAGCACCGTGGCTGCCTGCGCACGCCTGGTCAAACCGGGCGGCATGGTGTTCTTCTCCACCCTCAACCGCAACCCCAAGTCCTATCTGTTCGCCATCATCGGCGCGGAATACGTCCTCAACCTGCTGCCGCGCGGCACCCACGACTACGCCAAGTTCATCAAGCCGTCGGAGCTGTCGCGCCATGCGCGCCAGGCCGGGCTGGAGGCGAGGGAGCTGATCGGCATGAGCTACAACCCGCTCTCGCGCGTCTATGCGCTGGGCAGGGATACCGATGTGAACTACCTGCTGAGCACGGTGCGCGCCGCGTGAGCATCCCGGTCGGCGGGGCGTGATACACTGCACTTGAAATCTGAACCACGCTTCACCATATCTGTCACAACGATCACTGGGGCCGACCTGGCTTCGACGTGGGTCGCGAAGCAGAGCAGTGCATACCGAGGACCAGTCACCTCGTAAATCCATCTGGAAATCAACAAACGCCAACGACG
>JAUVWV010000013.1 GCA_030603925.1 Thauera sp.
AAAACCCCCCCGCACCCGGGGGGGGGCCTCTCAACAAGCTCACTCCCGGCCGGCCGGGCGCCGGCCGCCCGCCCCGACCGCCCGTCCATGCGCCCGCCCGCCTGCGCGCTCGCCGTCCCCCTCGCCGTGCTGCTCGCGGCGGGCGGGGCGTCCGCTGCGGAACTGCGCGTCGGCCCGGGCGAGGCGATCGGCCGCATCGCCGACGCCGCCCGCCTGGCACGCGACGGCGACACCGTACTGATCATGCCGGGCACCTACCGCGGCGACGTCGCGGTGTGGACCCAGCAACGCCTCACCATCCGCGGCGCAGGGCCCCGCCCGATCCTCGAAGCCGGCGGCGAGGCGGCCGAGGGCAAGGCCATCTGGGTGTTTCGCGGCGGTGACTTCCGCGTGGAGAACATGGCCTTTCGCGGCGCGCGGGTGGCCGCCGGGAACGGCGCGGGCATCCGTTTCGAGTCCGGCCGCCTGCAGATCGAGAACTGTGTCTTCGAAGACAACCAGAAGGGCATCCTCACCGCGGACTCCCCCACCGCCGAACTGCAGATCCGCGACAGCGTGTTCCGCGATGCACCGCGCGACGGCACCCCGCTGCCGCACCTGATCTACGTCGGGCGCATCGCGCGCTTCGGCATCCAGGGCAGCGCGCTGGGCAACGGCTATCATGGGCACCTGATCAAGTCGCGCGCCGCATACAGCGAAGTGCGCTACAACCGGCTGGACGACAGTCCGGCAGGCGAGGCGGCCTATGAAGTGGAGTTCCCCGACGGAGGCGTGGCCATCATGGTGGGCAACCTGATCGTGCAGGGCAGCCGCAGCTCGAACGCTGCCATCGTCGCCTACGGCGCGGAGGGCGCCCACTGGCCCGGCAACCGCCTCAGCATGGCCCACAACACCCTGGTCAACACCGCTCCGCACGCGGCCGCCTTCCTGCGCATCTGGCAGGACAGGCTACCGGGCGGCGTCGAACTGGTGACCCGCACCAATCTGGAGGCCGGCCGTGGCACCGGTCTCGACAGCCTGCCGGGCGAGCACGGCGGCAACCGGCGGCTGCCGCCCGGCCGCTTCGACCCCGCCCGACCGGAATCGCTACGCAGCGACGAACCCGCCGCACCGCTTGCACCGCCGCTGCGCCCGACGGCCCAGTTCAGCCCGCCGCTCGGCACCCGGACCCTGCCCGCGGAGCACCGCTGGACGGTCGGCGCCCTGCAGACCGTGCGCCACGCACCCCACTGACCATGCCTGCCGCCCCGCCCGCCGCCCTCAACCGCTGGCACGCCCTGCTCGGCCTGCTGATCGCCTACGGCTCACTCTACCCCTTCGACTTCGTCCTGCCCGAGGCGGTACTGCCCGCCATCCACGCCATGCTGGCGGACAGCGCCCTGTGGTCGAGCCGCGGCGACGTGCTGGGCAACGTGCTGCTGTTCATGCCGTGGGGCGCAGCCGCCACATGGCAGCCCCACGCCCCCTTGCGCGCCCGCCTGCCGGTGCTGCTCGGCGGACTGGCGCTGGCGGCCGCGCTGCAACTCATGCAGATCGCGCTGCCGAGCCGCGATGCGGCCGTATCGGACATCATCTGGAACGCGGCCGGCCTGCTGCTCGGGCAGTTCGCCCTCGCCCCGCTCATCGCGCGCCTGCAGCACCGTGGCGGCGCGGACGGCAGGACCCACGCGCTGGCCTACGGAGTGGCCGGCCTGTGGTTGCTCAGCGAAACCCTGCCCTTCATCCCCAGTATCGATCTGGCCCACCTCAAGGCCGGAGTGAATGCCTTCCTGGCCGGCACGCCACCGTCACCGGCGGTCCTGCTCGGCGCCTTCGCCGGTGTGCTGACCGTCGGCCACATCGCGCTGCTGCGCCTGTCCGCCCGCAGCGCGCTGGCCGGTCTGCTGCTCGCCCTGCCCGTACTGGCGCTGGCGCGCCTGGTGATCATCCACAACACCGTGCACTGGCAGGAAGCGGCCGCCTGGGCGGCGGCATGGGTGGCGCTGCTGCTGTTGCGCACCCCGGCGCGCACCGCCCCGGCCGGCTTCGTGGCGATGCTGGGCGCACTGAGCCTGGCCGGACTCGCGCCCTACGGCTTCAGCATGCACGCCGGCACCTTCAACTGGATGCCGTTCGCCGGTTACCTGGAAGGCAACATGCTGGGCAATCTGCGCGAACTGCTCGATACGGTCTGGTACTGCGTCGCCCTGCTCTGGCTGGCGCACGCCATGGGCGCGCGGGTGGCGGGTGTGGGCGCTTTCCTCACCGCCTGGGTGCTGGCGCTGGAGAGCGCGCAACTCTGGCTGCCGGGGCGCAGCGCGGACATCACCCCGGTGCTCACCGCGCTGCTGGTTAGCCTGCTGATGACGCACCTCACCCGCAAGGGCACGCCGGTGCGCAGCCTTGCGGCGCGCAGCGCCCCCGGCGTGCCGGAGCACGCCCCGTCCGCCGGGATGACGACGCAGCACGCCTGGTGGCGCCCGCTCGCCTGGGCAGTTCCGGCCTGGCTTGCCGGCACCGCCCTGCTGAGCTGGCTCATCAGCCAGCCGGGCGTGCCCTACAATCTGCGCGAACTGTTCCTCGGCGACGGCCATCCGCTGGCGATCGCCCTGTTCGGCCTGGCGGTGCTATCGCTCGGCGCCGGCCCGCGCCTGGCCATTGGCCGTGCTGCACTCGCGCCCCATCCCGCGCTCAGCCTGCCCGCACTGCTGTGCGCCGGTGGGCTGCTCACCCTGGCGCTGCTCGCGCTCAGTGTCACCGGCGAGAGCCTGGACGACATCGCCGGCAGCAACAACCGCTACTGGTGGGTGACCGAGCGCGAAGTCTGGGGACCGTGGGCGGCGGAATTGTTCCGCAGCCATCTCAGCCAGGAGATCGTCGCCCCCGTCGAGCGCATGGTGCGCTTCCTCGCCCTCTACCTGCCGCCCGCCGCCTTCCTCGCGTTCGCGCTGGCGGCCATCGAACTGCGTCTGCCCGCCCGTCAGCTCGCCACCATCGCTGCGGCACTCGCCCCCCTGCTCTGGCTGTGCAAGGCGATCGCCTTCGACTGGTCGTCCACCGACAACCTCAACGAGCTGATCGCGCCGGACGGACGCTTCGGTTGGGGCGGAGGCGGCTACCTCTACCTGCTGCTCGCGCTGGCTGCGGCCAACATCGCACTGCTCGTGCGCCGCACGCCGCGGCGCTGGCTCGCCGCGCCATTCACCCTGGCGGCCCTGCCGCTGTCCTGGTGGCTGCTCAGCATGGGTCTGGCCGGAGAGATCCACAAGTACGGTCTGGTGTACTCCGGTCCGCAGTTCCTGCTCGGCCCGGACCGCATCGAGTTGCTCGACCGCCACATGCTGCAGTTGCGCTGGGCGGGCGTCTACCTGGCGCTGCTCATCGCCGGCAGTGCCGGCGCGGTGCTTGCCCGCGATCTGCAGCCCGTTCGCGCCGGACGCTGATCACTGCGCGGCCGGTTGCGCCGCCGGCGCTGCATCGCGCCACTTGCCCGCGCGGCGCAGCTTGTCCCGCAGGCCGGGCAGGGGAAAGCCCTGCGCATAGGCGGCATGGGCGCTTTCCAGCGCCCTGTCGAACTGCTGCAGGTCGAAGTAGGCCAGCCCAAGGTTGTAGTGCGCGTTGCCATCGACGGAGTCGAGCGCACGCGCCTCATCGAGCTTGGTACGCGCCTCGGCGCTCTTTCCCATGCCGATCAGGTACAGCCCGTGGATCACCTTCACCATGGCATCATCCGGCGCATAGCGCTCGCCACGGTCGAACCAGCACTCCATGGTACGGCTCGACTCGCTCGGACGGCTGCGCTTCTCACGCAGCGCAAGCTTCATCATCGCCATCAGCGCGCGGTGGTGATTGGGGTACACATCCAGGGTATAGGTCAGGTCGCCGCCGGGCCCCATCGAGGTATTGCCGCGCAGCAGGTTCTCCACCGCCGGGGTGAAGTGGACCGATTCGACGATGGCGCGCTGCGACGGGTTGCTCGCGCGGTAATCGAAGGGGCCATAGTGGTTCTGGAACGGATTGCCGCACACCATGTCGCCCAGCTGGGCCGCCGCCACGCCGGGCACGGCGAGGATCAGCGCCAGGGCGTACCGGCGAACGGCGTAAGACGTGCTCATCATGGCCTTCCTCCTGATGACTCCTGCGCGGCAGGTTCCTGGCGGGAAAGACTACGCAGCCAGTCCAGGGTTTGCATAGCAACCGCATCACGCCAGGGCGCACTTGAGAAGGTGTGATCGGCATCGGGCAGGCGGAACAGCTCGCCGGCCGGCAGGAGGGTGCGCCAGGCCTCGCCGGCCAGCACCTGCTCGAACTCGCGCGCAACGTAGTCGCGCCCGCTGAGAATCGCCAGCCAGGGCAGTCCGGCGGTCTGCAAGGCGTGCCGCAGTCGCCACGGCAGACCCTGCTCCACCGCGCTGCCCGCAGCACCGTCACCGCCAGCGTCCTTGCCGCGCGCCTGCGCGATCCGCGCGCCGAGCTCGCCCAGCGAACGCCCGAGGGCAACCCCACCGCCGGCCAGCTTCTTCCAGAACGCCAGCGAGAACAAGCGCCTCAGGTAGTAGTGGCGCAGATAGGTGCCGGCCTCGCCGGCCGTCGTCCTGACCCAGGGATTGAGCAGGACCAGGCCGCGCACGCGGCGATCCAGCGGCGCGTAGAAGGCCGCCGCGCTGGCGCCGTCGCACAGGCCCCACAGCACCACGCCGTGCAGCCCGGGGACGCGCGCGTGAAAGGCATCGAGCGCCGCGCGGATGTCCTCGCCGACCGCCTCGAAGCTTCGGGCCTCGCCGCTTGCGTCGCCCATCCCGCGATAGTCGAAGCGCATGCAGGGCACGCCGTTGCGCGCCAGATGACGCGCCAGCAGGACGAACTGGCGGTGGCTGCCGACACGGTACTGCGGCCCGCCGACCACCACCAGCACCCCGCAGCCGGCGGAAGGGCCGTGCGGCAGGGCGATGATGCCGGGCAGCGCCTCGCCGGCGCAGTCGAACAGGAAGGCCTGCTCGTTCAGGCTCACCGGCGCAGCACCTCAAGCGCGCCGACCGAGGCCTCGATCAGGGCCGCTGCGGTTTCGATCTCCACCGTCTGCCAGAAGGCCGGCCCGCACACCGCCTCGGCGCGCACCTCGCGCCCCGCGTTGCGCAGGCGTTCGAGCGCCGCTGCGAGGGCCGGCGACAATCCGCCGCCCCCCCCGGTTTCCAGCGCCACGAGCGGCGCGGCGTAGTCCTCGGGCAGGCCGAATGCGGCCGCGTCCAGACCCGCCGCGAGCCGGGCCGACAGCCGGTAACCGGCGATTTCCACCGTTTCGCCGTCCTGCAGTGCGGCGCGCACGCGCGCCACGGCGGCGCGCGCATCCGCGTCGGCGAGCATCTCGCTGGCCGCCGCGAGGCGCAGGAACTGGGTGAGGTGCTGCTTGCCGCTGAGGACGGGCTGCCACAGCAACAGCGACAGGCTGCCCCCCCTGCTGCTCAGCCAATCGGTTGCCAGCAGGCTGCCTGCGCGCAATGACCACAGGGCCAACGGGACGGGCCCGGCGTGCCGGCGCAGCCAGTCATGCGCATGATCGATGTCGTCCAGCCAGTCCTGCCAGCCGGCATCGCCGAAATCGCCCTCGCTGTCGCCGCAACCGAGGAGGTCGGGCTGCAGCACCAGCCAGCCGCGTGCAGCAAAGGCCTGCGCGCCGAGCGCGGCCATCCTGCGGGTCTTGTTGAGTTCCTCGGCGAAGGGCGGCAGGTAGAGCAGGCCGCCCAGCGGCGCGCCGCGCGGCCGCGTCGCCAGACAGAAGCGCCGGCCGCGCGGGGTGTCGAGGAAGAACGCCTCGCGCAGGACCGGCGAGCCGGACGGCTCAGCCGAGCTTGCCGGAGACGAAGTCGACCAGGGTTCCGACCGTTGCAAAAGTCGCACCATCGATCTCGTCGTCCTCCACCACGAAGCCGAAGCGCTCTTCGAGCATGTTCAGCAAACCGACCACGGCCATCGAGTCGAGTTCGGGAAGCGCACCGAGCAGCGGCGTCGAAGCGTCGAAACCCGCCGCACGCCCACCCAGGCTGAGCACTTCGTCGATGATCGTGAGGACTTCTTTCTGAATATCCAATTAAAGCTCCAGGCTTCAGTTCGTGCTTGTTGCGTGAAGGATTCTACGACGGCGTCAAGAACCGGTTGCTATTATACGGCGGCAAGGCAGGGCACTTCGTGAAGCAGTTCGTGCCGTCGCCCGGCCGGCGGATCCACTCCACTCCAACCGCCTCATCCGCCCACACCGCCTCATCCGCCCCACTCGCCCATGCCATTGAAGCGGATCTCAGAGACCCTCGCCCAGCTCGGCTGGCTCAACGGCAGCCTCTATCTGGCCCACCGTGCGCTGAGCCGGCTCAGCGCGGAGCGGGCCCGCATCGTCCGCTACTACCTCGTGGCTCAGCCCATCGGGGCCGACAGCATGCCCGCGCTGGCGCCCAGCAGCAACAGTCCGGTGCATTTCATCGACGCCGCGCATCCGCTGGTGGCCGCCTTTCCGCGCCCGCCGGCTGTCATCGCGCGGCGCTTCGCGCAGCACGACCAGTGCCTGCTGGCCCAGTCCGGCGGGCGCTTCGCAGGCTTCCTGTGGATCGCGCGCGGCCACTACGAGGAAGACGAGGTACGCT
The DNA here is from genome assembly GCA_030603925.1 of Thauera sp. Taxonomy (GTDB): domain Bacteria; phylum Pseudomonadota; class Gammaproteobacteria; order Burkholderiales; family Rhodocyclaceae; genus Pseudothauera. Next base: position 6,615 of record JAUVWV010000013.1, read on the forward strand.
GCCGCTACGAGCTGGCCCGGCCCGATCTCAGCGTGTGGGACTACGATGTCTACGTCGAACCGGAATTCCGCCTCGGCCGCAGCTTCGCCCGACTCTGGAGCACGGCCAACGCCAGCCTGCGCGAGCAGGGCGTGCGCTGGACCTTCTCGCGCATTTCCGCATTCAACCCGAATTCGCTCAAGGCGCACCGCCACCTCGACCTGCGCCTGCTGTTCGGCGCCACCTTCATCTGCCTCGGCCCGCTGCAGATCATGATCGCCGGCGCTGCGCCCTATCTGCACGTCTCGCTCGGCGCCGCCAGCCGCCCCAGCCTGCGGCTGGACACACCGGCCGACGCCTGAGGGGCGGACTTTTTTCGCACGGCGCAGCACGCGGTTCCGCTAGACTCGCGCCGGAGAGCCGTCTTCAACCCGGATGCCGCCCACGATGAACGCCACCAGCCTGCTCCACGACCTCGTGCTCGCGTCGGCACACCGCGCCGCGGAAGCCCCTGCCCTCGCGCAAGCCGGCGAAGGCTTCGACTACGGGACACTTGCCGGCCTGGTCGAGGCCTGCGCCGCCGGCCTGCACGCCCTTGGCCTGGCGCGCGGCGAGCGTGTCGCGGTGTACCTCGACAAGCGCGTCGAAACCGTCGTGGCGAGCTTCGGCACCAGCGCCGCGGGCGGCGCCTTCGTGCCGGTGAACCCGATCCTCAAGGCCGAGCAGGTCGGCTACATCCTGCGGGACTGCAACGTGCGCGTGCTGGTCACCAGCCCGGAGCGCTTCGCCCTGCTACGCGACACCCTGGCCGACTGCCACGACCTGCGGCACGTGGTGCTCACCGGCGAGACGACCGAACATCCTGCGCTGCCGGGCGCCGCGATCCAGCGCTGGGCGGACCTGCTCGATACGCCGCGGCACGCCGGCCACCGCGTCATCGACACCGACATGGCCGCCATCCTGTACACCTCCGGCAGCACCGGCCGCCCCAAGGGCGTGGTGCTCTCGCACCGCACCATGGTGACCGGTGCGAAGAGCGTGGCGCAGTACCTCGGGAACCATGCCGAGGACACCCTGCTGGCCGCCCTGCCGCTGTCCTTCGACGCCGGCTTCTCGCAGCTCACCACCGCCTTCCATGCCGGCGCCCGCGTGGTGCTGCTCAACTACCTGCTGCCACGCGACGTGCTGAAGGCGCTGGAGCGCGAGCAGGTCACCGGGCTCACTGCGGTGCCGCCGCTGTGGATACAGCTCGCCCAGCTGGACTGGCCAGATGCCATCGGCACACACCTGCGCTACATCGCCAACACCGGCGGGCGCATGCCGCTCGATACCCTGAACCGCCTGCGCGCCCGCTTGCCACGCACCCGCCCTTATCTGATGTACGGCCTCACCGAGGCCTTCCGCGCCACCTACCTGCCCCCCGAGGAGGCCGAGCGCCGGCCGGACTCCATCGGCAAGGCCATTCCGAACGCCGAGGTGCTGGTGCTGCGCGAGGATGGCAGCGAATGCGCGCCCAACGAACCGGGCGAACTGGTGCAGCGCGGCGCCCTGGTGGCGATGGGTTACTGGAACGATGCGGAGAAGACCGCCGAACGCTTCAAGCCCCTGCCGCCCCAGGCACCGGGCCGCCAGCACGGCCTGATGCTGCCCGAGATCGCGGTGTTCTCGGGCGACACGGTGCGGCGCGACGAGGACGGCTTCCTGTACTTCATCGGCCGGCGCGACGAGATGATCAAGACCTCCGGCTACCGCGTCAGCCCGACCGAAGTCGAGGAGATCCTCTACGCCACCCGCCTGGTCGGCGAGTGCGCCGCCTTCGGCGTGGCGCACGACACCCTGGGACAGAGCATCGTGGTGGTCGCCACGCCGACGGCCGGCGGCACGCTGGACACCGCCGCCCTGCTGGCCGAGTGCCGCAGCCGCATGCCGGCCTACATGGTGCCGGCCCGCATCGAGGTACGCGACGGACCGCTGCCGCGCAACCCGAACGGCAAGATCGACCGCAAGGCGCTATCCTCGGACCTCCAGCACTAGGACCGCGAGCCCGCCATGACCCGCACGAGCAAACCCGTACACAGCCCGATGAGCGGCTTCCCGGTCGTCGACGGCCAGCTCCAGGTGGGCGGCCTGGCCCTGCGGCAGCTCGCCGAGCGGGTCGGACGCACCCCGTTCTACGCCTACGACCGCGGCCTGCTCACGCGGCGGGTGGCCGAACTGCGCGCCGCCCTGCCGGCCACGGTGAAGCTGCACTACGCCATGAAGGCCAATCCGATGCCGGCGCTGGTGTGCCACATGGCCCGCCTGGTCGACGGCATCGACGTGGCTTCCGCCGGCGAACTGCAGGTGGCGCTGGATGCCGGCGCCGACCCGCAGGAGATCAGCTTCGCCGGCCCCGGCAAGCGCGACGCCGAGCTCGCCCAGGCGGTGGCGGCGGGCATCCTGGTCAATGTCGAATCCTTCCGCGAGGTCGGCGTGCTCGCGCAGGCCGCCGCGCGTCTCGGCCTGCCCGCCCGCGTGGCGGTGCGGGTGAATCCGGACTTCGAGCTCAAGTCCTCCGGCATGAAGATGGGCGGCGGGCCGAAGCAGTTCGGCGTGGACGCCGAGCAGGTGCCCGCGCTGCTCGCCGAGATCGGCCGCGCCGGGCTGGCCTTCGAGGGCTTCCACCTGTTCGCCGGCTCGCAGAACCTGCGCGCCGAGGCCATCGTCGAAGCGCAGCAGAAAAGCTTCGAGCTGGCCCTGCGGCTGGCCGGGCATGCACCGGCACCGGTGCGGTTCCTCAATCTGGGCGGCGGCTTCGGCATTCCGTACTTTCCCGGCGAACAGGCGCTGGATCTGGCACCGATCGGCGACAACCTGGCGCACATCGCCGGTGCCGCCGCCGCGCAGCTGCCCGACGCCCGGATCGTCATCGAGCTCGGCCGCGCTCGGGTCGGCGAGGCCGGGGTGTATGTCTGCCGGGTGCTGGACCGCAAGGTCTCGCGCGGCCACACTTACCTGGTCACCGACGGCGGGCTGCACCACCATCTGGCCGCATCGGGCAACTTCGGCCAGGTGATCCGCAAGAACTACCCGGTGGCCATCGGCACCCGCATGGACGAAACCGGGCACGAGGACTGCTCGGTCGTCGGGCCGCTGTGCACTCCGCTCGACCTGCTGGCCGACCGCATGGCGCTGCCACATGCCGAGCCGGGCGACCTGGTGGTGGTGTTCCAGTCCGGCGCCTACGGCATCACCGCCAGCCCGGCGCAGTTTCTCGGCCACCCGGCCGCGCTCGAAACGCTGGTGTGAGCACGCCGCCGGGCACCGTCCCGGCGGCGGATGAACAATGTCACGCTGCACCGCATCTGGTCGCTTGGCCATGATGATGTTTTGCTAACCTTGATCGCGCACGACCCGTCCGTATTCCATACCGCGCCGGAGTCCGAATGCCCGCATCGATCGTCGGCCAACTGTTCGCCGACCCCGTCCATGAACCGGTCGCACAAGGTGAGGCCGCCCTGCGCCTGACCCGCTTTGCCAGCGGCTATGCCTGCAGCGGCAACGAGGTCGACATCGTGCAGGACGACGACCTGCTCTGCTTCGCGCTCGGCGATGCGGAGCTGCCCGGCCATGCCGCCGCCCCGGCGGAGGGCCAGGCCATGCGCTGGTTGGGGCGCTTCCGCGCGCATGGCTGCGCGGCCGCCGACGGCGCCCGTGGACGCTTTGCGGTGGTCGTGGTGGATACCCACGCGCACAGCATCTGGCTGGCCACCGACCGCTTCGGCACCTGGCCGCTGTGTTACGCCGCCGGACAGGGCGGCTTCGCCTTCTCCGACCGCGCCGACCGCGTCCCGGGCGGCCCCTACGCAATCGCCCCGCAGGCGGTATACGACTACCTGTTCTTTCACACCATTCCCGCCCCGCAGACCATCTTCGCCGGCGTGCACCGGCTGCCCGCCGCGCACTGGGTGAGCTGGCGCGCGGGCGTACTGGAGTGCCGCCGCTGGTGGACACCGCGCTTCGACGAGCCGGTGCGCGAGGATTTCACCGCACGCAGGGCCGAGTTCCTCGCCCTGGTGGAGGGCGCCGTCGCGCGCGCGGCCGCAGACGGCGAGGTGGGCGCCTTTCTCTCGGGCGGCACCGACAGCTCCACGGTGTCGGGCATGCTGAGCAAGGTGCTCGGGCGTCCCGCACGCACCTGGTCGATCGGTTTCGATGCGGCGGGTTACGACGAGATGGCCTACGCCCGCATCGCCGCCCGCCACTTCGGCACCGAGCACAACGAGTACTACGTCACCCCGGACGATCTGCTGGACGGCATCCCCAAGGTCGCCGCGCATTACGACCAGCCCTTCGGCAACTCCTCCGCGGTACCGGCCTGGATCTGCGCGCGGCGTGCGCGCGAGGCGGGCGTCACCCGCCTGCTGGCCGGCGACGGCGGCGACGAGCTGTTCGGCGGCAACACCCGCTATGCCCGCCAGCGCGTCTTCGGCCTCTACGACCACCTGCCCACCGCCTTGCGCCGCGCAGTGCTCGAACCGGTGCTGGCCGGACCGGCCGGCCGCCTGCCGCTGGCACGCAAGGGCGCGAGCTACGTCGAGCAGGCGCGCGTGCCGCTGCCCGACCGGCTGCAGATGGACAACCTGCTGCTGCGCCTGGGCGGCGACGCGGTGTTCGAGGCGGACTTCCTGGCGCGCATCGACCCGCAGCACCCCTTCGCCGTGCAGCGCGCCGAATGGGCGGCCAGTGCAGGCGCCGCACCGGTCAACCGCCTGCTCGCCTACGACTGGAAGTTCACCCTCGCCGACAACGACCTGCCCAAGGTCATCGGCACCACCCGCCTGGCCGGCGTGGACACCGCCTTCCCCCTGCTCTCCGATGACCTGCTGGACTTCTCGCTGCGCCTTCCCCCCCCTTGGAAGCTCAAGGGCCTCACTCTGCGCTGGTTCTTCAAGGAGGCGCTGCGCGGCTTCCTGCCGGACACCATCATCGCCAAGAAGAAACACGGCTTCGGCCTGCCCTTCGGCGTATGGGCCTGCCGCCACGCGGCGCTGCGCAAACTCGCCGCCGACGCCCTGGGCGGCCTGGCCGGGCGCGGCATCGTGCGCCCCCGCTTCATCGACGAACTGCTCACCACCCACCTGCCCGCCCATCCCGGCTACTACGGCGAGATGGTGTGGATCCTGATGGTGCTGGAACTGTGGCTGCGCGCCCATGCAGACCCGCAAGGCGCGGCGCAGGGAGCCGTGCGGCCATGAGCTCGGTGCGGCGCGCCCTGGTGTTCTCCATGGCGGAGCGCTACGTGCTGATCGCGCTCGCCCTGCTGAGCAACATCCTCATCGCGCGCCTGCTCACCCCGGAGGAGATCGGCATCTTCTCGGTCGCCCTCGCGCTGATCGGCATCGCCCAGGTGCTGCGCGACTTCGGCGTCGGCAACTTCCTCATCCAGGAGAAGGACCTCACCGACGCGCACATCCGCACCGCCTTCGGCTTCTCGCTGGCGATCGGCGGCGTGCTGTTCGCCCTCGTCTTCCTGGCCGCCCCGTTCGCCGGCGAGTTCTACCGCGATCCGCGCATCGTGGACACGATCCGCATCGGCGCGCTCAACTTCCTCGTCCTGCCCTTCTGCTCGATCTCGGTGGCCCTGCTGCGCCGCGACATGCAGTTCGGCCGCCTGGTGGCGGTCACCCTGGGCGCGGCGGTTGCCGGCTTCATCGTCCCCGTCACGCTCGCCCTGCAGGGCTTCGGCGCCACCGGGCTGGCCATCGGCGCGGTGGTCGGCAACCTCGCCACCGGCATCGGTGCCTGGCTTGCCCGGGCGGAGCGCCGCATCCTGCTGCCGGGCTTCGGCGAATGGCGCAAGGTCCTCAACTTCGGCGCGCGCAGCTCGGCCGCCAACGTCATCACCACCATTTCGATGGACATCAACGATCTGGCCGTCGCGCGCATCCTGGGCTTTGCGCCGGTCGCGATGATCAGCCGCGCCCAGGGGCTGATGAACCTCTTCCACCGCGACCTAATGACCGCGGTGCGCAACGTCGCCTATCCCGCCTTTGCCCGCGCCCACCGCGAGGAGGCCGACCTCGAAGCGCAGCACGTCTTCGCGGTGGCCACCATCACCGCACTGGCCTGGCCGTTCTATGCCTTCGCCGCGCTCCATGCGCTCGAACTGCTGCGCCTGCTGTTCGGACCGCAATGGGACGCCGCCGCGCCACTGGTGCCCTGGTTCTGCCTGGCCGGCGCCGCGGCGGCCACCTGCAATCTGGTCATTCCACTGCTCACCGCGCGCGGGCGCATCGATCTGGCCACCCGCATCGATCTGGTCGTCCAGCCCATCCGTGCCGTGGTCCTGGTCGTCGGCGTGCTGGTGTTCCAGACCATGGAGAGCTTTGCCATCCTGTTCGCTGCGATCTTCATCCTGTCGGTGCCCTACACATACGGGATCAAGGCCCGGAGCCTAGAGACCGACTTTGCCGCAATGATGACAAACCTCAAGAAGAGCCTACTGGTCACGATGATGTGCATGACGCCTCCCATCCTGGTTTCGGTCCATGGCTCGGCATCAACACAGGCCGGAGAGTTTGGCCTTCTTGCGCTCTCCGCCCTTCTTTGTGCCGCGAGCTGGCTGGCGGCGGTAATTCTTAGCCATCACCCAATAGCGGAAGATCCTCTGTTCCGGCGCATTCTGAGCACTGTGAGGCCAAGATGGAGCTAGGTTCGGGACGCCACGCCTCCCGAGCGGGCATGAAGGTATTGTTCATGCCGGATTGGGCAAAGGAGAACCCCTATCAAGACCTGCTTGCCCGGGAACTGCGCGAGATAGGTGTAGATGTGTCCTTGGCGAACTATCCGGACGGCTGGTTTCCGCTCAATAGAAGCATCCGGAAATTCGGCCCACTCGCGGCCATTCATCTGCATTGGATCACCCCCTTGATTGCCCCCATCCTTTGGAGCATGAACCCGCTGGCCCGGTCGGCCAAGCTTGCGCTACTGCTACTTGACGTCCTGCTCGTCAGGATGCGCGGCATCAAAGTAATCTGGACGGTACACAATCTGGTCGCTCACGAATCACCAGACAAGAAGCTGGAGATCGGCGTACGACGCTGGCTGGCGATCTCATGCTCCCGCCTCATCATCCACAGCACCCATGCCCTGCAGCGCATCGAAGCGGCTTATGAGCGCAATCTTTCCTGCAGGTCAACAGTCATCCCGCACGGTAACTACGACGGATGCTACCCCTGCTCCGAAGTCCGACAACAGACACTGGCTGGGCAGCTGAACCCCGACGGACATCGTCTGGTCGTCCTGTTCTTCGGGGCAATCCGTCCGTACAAGGGCGTGCAGACGCTGATCCGGGCGTTCCGGGCGGCACATGCTCCCAATCTGCACCTAGTTGTCGCCGGGCGTCCCATCTCGCCGGTGTTGGCCCAGGAGATCACCGGATTGGCAGCAGGGAATCCAAGAATCACATTGATGCTGGATTACGTCCCCACCGAGGATGTTGCGCCGCTGTTCGCCGCCGCCGACGTGGTGGCCCTGCCACTCGACGAAGCACTGACGTCGGGCTCGGTTGTCCTCTCGATGACCATGGGAAGATCCGTCCTGCTGCCCGAGGAAGAGCGTGCGCTCGACATTGTGGACGACCAATGCGCCGATTTCTTCTCATCAGAAACGCACCTGACCGAGAAACTCGAATCCCTGAGTAAGGACGTACTCCGCGCGAAAGGCGTAGCCGCAAGGCAGGCCGCCGACACACTGCGCTGGAAGGATATCGCGACCCGGACCCGCGGGACCTACGGAACTCGACACGGCGCCTCCTTGGGTGAGCATTCCCAATGGGGGCCTCTCGCCATTGCCACCGGAAAGCCTCTCCGAGCCGATGAAGGGAACGAGACGTCACCGGCAGGCGCTCCCCCCAACAACCTTGGACGCCGAAACGGATAACGCAATGGACCTCATGACCGTTGTTCTGGCAGCAACCCTTGGTGTAGCAATCTACGCGCTGCACAAGATCCGCAAGATCCACCTCGCGTGTTTCCGCATGGAAGAAGCGCTCTCGACCATCCGGACCGAAACGGACCACCTGTTTCACCAGATTCAGGCCTACCAGGAACTGATTGCCCTGATTCGTCCAGTAAGGCCGCTGCCACCACTGAGGGGCTGGGCTGCATCTCCGGACTTCCTGCTCCATGTTGCTGATCACGCACTTTCGTCAAGACCGCAGCTGATTGTCGAATGCAGTTCTGGCGCCAGTACGGTGGTACTGGCGCGCTGCTGCCAACTCAACGGCGGTGGTCGTGTGCTGAGCCTCGAACATGATCCGGAGTATGCCCGCAAGACGCGCCAGCGGCTTGACGACCATGGGCTCAACGACTGGGCGAAGGTCGTCGATGCCCCCCTCGTCCCCTACGACGGACTCGATGCAGGACGTTGGTACTCGCTTGCGGGGCTCGATACGGACGGACGGCAAATCGACCTCTTGGTGATCGACGGCCCCCCTGGCGGCGACGCCCAGCACGCCCGTTATCCTGCAGTTCCATTACTGCGTCAGCACTTCGCATCCAACTGCACGGTATTCCTCGACGACGCGGGGCGCCCGGAGGAAGTCGAGATCGTCGCCCGGTGGCTGACCGAGTTCCCGGAGTTCGAAAAAACCGCGCTGCCGGCCGAGAAAGGGTGCGTAGCACTTCGATTGGCGGAGAACCTGCGGTGACTCCAGGCGAAGGAATACCCTTTGCGGCCAGCGGCAAGACACCCCATACCACCTTCGAGACCACTCATCCGGCTCTTACTTGCGGAGTGATGACATGAGCACAACCGTACTGTTCGCCACCCACAACGGTGCCCACACGCTTCCACGAGTCCTGGACGCCTATATGAGACTCCATACGGGCGGGACGATATGGCAACTCGTCATCGTCGACAACGCCAGCACCGACGAGACCCCGCAGATCATCTCGTCCTTCACCCCCCATCTTCCGCTCAGGGCAATCAGGACCGAAAAACGCGGCAAGAACGTCGCACTCAACATCGGCATCGAAGAAATTGACGGCGAGCTCGTGATTCTGACCGATGACGACGCCGTTCCCGCCACTGACTGGCTAGTACAACTCATAAAGTGCGCGGCGGAACACCCTGAGTTCGACATCTTCGGGGGAGGAATCGACCCCATCTGGCCCGAAGACCTTCCAGAATGGATACCGCGTCTGGTCAATCTGGGCGCAACCTTCGCAATCACGCCATCCGACACTCCATCCGGTCCGATCTGCGCATCGCAGATATGGGGGCCAAACATGGCAATTCGCAGCAAACTGTTTGCCGCCGGCCATCGCTTCAACGAAGCGGTGGGCCCGACTGCGGGACAATACATCATGGGCAGCGAAGTGGAATTCACCTGCCGCCTGGAACGCTTGGGACACAAGGCCTGGTTCTGTGGCGATGCGCGCGTAGGTCATATCGTGCGGCAGAACCAGATCAGCAGGAAATGGATCGTGGACCGGGCTTTTCGCCTGGGACGACATATGTATCATCAGGAGCGCCCTCAGTTCCAGGCGTCGGACAAGCTCATCCGGGGCGCCCCCCGATGGAAGTATCGCCGCCTCGTTTCGGAGCAATTGCGGCACCTTGGCGCGCGCCTGCTCGGTGACCAGGACCGCAGCTTTCTCGCCGAATGGGAGGTCAGCTTCCTGCGCGGCTATCTTCACGAGGCCCACCAGCACCGTCCCGAGTGCGCCTCCCGGCATTGATCGACGACAGGCGCACCCCGCTTCTGGCGCCCGGCACCGGAACTCAACGAGGCCAAGCATGCAACTCGACGCGAAACAGACCCAGGCCATCAAGCACCTCCTCAAGGCCGTGGGCTACGACTGGGGCCACTGGACACGCACCGTGATGTACCGCGACTGCGCCGAGCTGATCCGCACGCTGGGCCCGGAGCGGCTCGACGCGATGGAGATCTCCGCCGGAGACAAGTTCCAGCAGTTCCCCTTCCGTTCCTTCACCGAGATGAACTACCCCGAGTACGACATCTGCAAGGACCGGCTGGACGGCGAGTTCGACCTGATCATCGCCGACCAGGTATGGGAGCACCTGCTGTGGCCCTACCGTGCCACCCGCAACGTGCACGCCATGCTGCGCCCGGGCGGCCATTTCCTGGTCACCACCCCCTTCCTCATCCGGCGCCACGAGATTCCCTACGACTGCACGCGCTGGACCGAGATGGGCATGAAGCACTTCCTCGCCGAATGCGGCTTCGACATCGAACGCATCCGCACCTGGTCCTGGGGCAACCGCGCCTGCATCAAGGCCAACTTCCGGCGCTGGGCGCGCCGCGGCTGGTTCGGTTCGCTGCGCAACGAACCGGACTTCCCGGTCACGGTCTGGGCGCTGGCGCAGAAATGAGGATCGCCCTGCTCTGCGCCGGTCTCGGCCATGTCAACCGCGGCCACGAGGTCTTCGCCCGCGGGCTGTTCGACCTGCTGTGCGACAGCGCCGACATCACCCTGTTCAAGGGCGGCGGCGTGAGCGGAGCGCGCGAGCACGTGATCGCCAACCTGCCACGCCGCGCGGCCTGCCTGGAGCACATCCACGCCACCGGCTCGCCCAACTGGGCCGAAGCCATCCGCGAGCACGAACGCTGCCGCATCGAGGCCCTGACCTTCGCCTACGCCGCCCTGCAGCCGCTGCTCGAGGGCGATTTCGACATCATCCACTGCCTGGAACGCGAGGTCTGCGAGGTCATCCACCAGCACCGCCACCTGTTCCGCCGCATTCCGCGCATCGTGTTCTCCAACGGCGGCGCCATCCCGGCGCGCGACCTGCCGCCCTGCGACTTCGTGCAGGAGCACAGCGCCTACAACCTGCAGCGCAGCGCACGCCACAAGGCCTTCCTGATTCCCCACGGGGTCGACCTGACGCGCTTCCATCCGGCGGTGCGCAGCGACTTCCGCGCGTGCCACGGCATTCCCGCCGACGCCTTCGTGGCGATCAGCGTGGGCACCATCTGCTACTGGCACAAGCGCATGGACTACGTGATCCGCGAACTGGCCGCGCTGCCGGCGGTGCATCTGATCATTGCCGGGCAGGAGAACGAGGACAGCGCCGCGATCAAGGCGCTCGGCCAGCAGTTGATGGGCGGGCGCATCCTGTTCACCACCCTGTCGCACGACGAACTGCCGCAGGCCTACGCCGCCGCCGACGTGTTCGTGCTCGGTTCGCTGTTCGAGACCTTCGGCATCGCCTATATCGAGGCCCTGGCAATGGGCCTGCCGGTGATCTGCACCGAGCACCCGAACCAGCGCGCCATCGTGCAGGAAGGCATCTTCATCGACATGGAACAACCCGGCGCCCTCACCGCCGCGCTGCGCGATGCAGATCCGGCACGGCTGGCCGCACTGCGCACCCGCGGACCCGAGATCGCCCGCCGCGACTACGACCTGCAGGTGCTGCGCGAGCAGTACCTGGCCCACTACCGGCGCATCGCGGCAAGCCCCGTCGGCCTGCCGCCCTGGACCCTGCGCCGCCGGATCGGCGCCAATCTGCGCAACCTGCTGCGCCGCGCGACGCGCGCCTTCGATGCCTGAGCGGATGCCGGCTCAGTCCGGACTGCGCAGCATCTCGATCAGCGCGCCCGCGTCTTCGCGCACCGCAAGATAGTTCGGCCCGGAGTCGAAGTTGTTCATTCGATAGTCGAACTCCGCAAAGCGCACCCCCTTCGACCAGATCTTGCCCACCCGATAGCCGTGCCCGCGGAAGATGCGGTAGAAGTCCTTCATCAGGCAGCCCGCATCACCGTTCGCATAGCCGTACTCGAACTGCACCGCCGTGATGCGTCCGTCCGCCAGCGCGCGCTCGAAGCCCTGCAACACGAGGTGCTCCGCACCCTCGACATCGATCTTGAGGAAATCGATCTGCTCGATGCCGTGCTGCGCCATGTACGCATCGCCGGTCATGAGCGGCGCGCGCCGCAAGGCGAACGGCACCCGCGCGTCGTGATAGCTGGAAGCGGTGATGGTGTTCAGGGTGCTGTGCTCCGCGCCGTAGTCCTTGAACTCGATCTCGCCGTCCGCGGCCCCGAGTCCGCAGGCGTTCTTCACGAAACGCTCGCCGGCCAGCCGGGCGTCGAGCACCCTGAAGGTATCCGGCGACAGTTCGAAGGCGTGGATCCGCGCCCGCGCAAAGCGCTCTGCCGCCAGCGCCGACCAGTCGCCCACGTTCGCCCCCACGTCGAACACCACCTTCGGCTCATGCCGCGCGAGCGCGTCCATCACGAAACGTTCGCCGTTGAGCTCGAAGTCGTAGCCGAAGTCGTTGTAATAGCCCACGTACAACTCGGCCAGATCCAGGGCGCGGCGCGACATCCCGTGCTTGTGCCTCGACAGTTTCCACATCAGTCCATTGAGCATCTCAACTCCTTGTCGCACTGTGCAGCCCTGCGGCCGCCCGAGCAGCTACGGAAAGTCGGCTCAGCCACCGGCGCCCATCAAACGCGCCTTCAGCCAAGCCGCCAAGAGGTAGACAAGCGCCCGCCAGCGCAGCGGGTCATGGCGCAGCGCGGTGCGGAAGGCCGCGCCGGCCAGCGCCGGCGCGCCGGCGTGGAAGTGGCCGTAGCCGAAATCCATCGCCAGCTTGGCCAGGCGGTGCTCCACCAGGCTCCGCGCGACCGCGCGGCCGTCCGGCGAGGCGACACCCCACTCTCGCACGGCGCGCTCGACCACCAGATACTCGTAGTTCACCGGCTTGGGTCCGTTGCTCAGGCTGCCGGGCACCGCGCGGTAGAAGGAGTACACGCCGGACAGCTTGTCGATGCGGCAGTGGCGCGAGACCCGCAGCCAGTAGTTGTAGTCCTCGCCGTTGCGCAGCGTCGGGTCGAACCCGCCCACCGCTTCGACCACGGTGCGCCGGATCATCACGGTGGAGGTATGCACGATGCAGTCGAGCAGCAACTGCGGATAGAGCCAGCCGGAGCGCGCAGGATCGATCGCGGCAGTGCCATCGGGCTCGGGGCGGGCCGGCGGCAGGTAGCGGCCATCGGCCTCGGGCTGCCAGACCAGCCAGTCGTGGAACACCAGCCCGACCTTCGGGTGGCGCTGCAGGTGCGCCACCTGGGCGTCGAGCTTGCCGGGAAACCAGCCGTCGTCGGCGTCGAGAAAGCAGATCAGCTCGCCGCGCGCCGCGCGCAAGCCGGTGTTGCGCGCCGCGGCCACGCCGGCGTTCGGCTGCTGCACGATGCGCACCTCGGGGGCGGCCGCACGCACCCGCGCCGCGGTGTCGTCCTGCGAACCGTCATCGACCAGCACGATGTCCAGCGCTGCGTAGCCCTGCGCCTGCACGCTGGCGATGGCATCCATCACATAGGCGGCAGCGTTGTAGGCGGGGATCACCACCGAGACCAGGGGCTGGCCGGCCGCGTCGGCGGGCCGTGGCCGGCTGCCGGGCAGGTCCATCACCTTCACCGCTTCGACGCCGCTTCGCGCTGCGGCAGCAGCGCGACCAGCGGCAGCTTGGCCAGCGCCAGCAGGTTGGCGCGCCGCTTGCCGAAGCGCAGCGACTGCAGGTGGCGCCGCGCCGCCTCGACCAGATGGCGATGCAGGCGGCAGCGGTAGCCCCAGTTGAACAGCACCTCTGAGATGTTGTCGCGGATCCGGGCCTGCTCGTCCGCCGCGAGCCCGGGGTAGGCGAGCATCCGCTCGTAGGCGCGGAGCAGCATCGGGGCATGTTCGGCGGCGCTCTCGCTGGCCTCGAAGGAGATGTTCTGCGCGTGCAGGTGATAGCGGATCTGCGGGCGTTCCAGGCAGCCGAAGGCATGCCGGCGCGACAGGCGCACCCAGAACTCGTAGTCCTCGGCGATGCGCAGGTCCTCGCTCATCAGTTCGCGCGCTGCCGCAGGGCGCATGACCACCGAGGACAGGTTGAAATAGCAGCCGTAGCGCAACAGGTGGGCGAAGAAGCCGTCACCGAACAAGCGCAGGCCTTCGTCCTGCAGGCGCAGTGGCGCGCAGGCGAGCTTGCGCTCGAAGTTGGGTCCCATGTAGTCCACCGGCACGCCGTCCTGCTCGTAGCGCGCACGGCCGAACAGCACGCCCAGCTCCGGGTGCGCCGCGAAGGCACGGGCGGCATCGGCCAGGTGGCCGGGCAGGTAGGCGTCGTCCGAATCCAGCAGGGCCACCAGGTCGCCGTCGGCCGCCAGGATGCCGGTGTTGCGCGCGCCGGCAGGGCCCTTGCCGCGCGTATTGGGCAGCACCCTCAGCGGGTGGCCGGCATAGCGTTCGGCGAGCCACCCGGCGGTGCCGTCGGTCGAAGCGTCATCGACCACCAGCACCTCGACGGCCAGCCCGGGCGCGGCCTGCGCCAGCGCCGAATCTAGCGCGGCGCCGATCAGGTGGCGGCGGTTCCAGGTGGGGACGATCACCGAGATCCTGGTCATCTCAGGCCACCACGGGCTGGCGCCGGCGCAGGTTGTCGAGCATGCGCAGGCCGAAGCGCCAGCGCGGGCGATCCCAGGCCGTGAAGCGCGCCAGCTGGAAGGGGTCGGTGTACCGGTCGTTCACCCCCGGGTTGGTGGTGAGCGCGGCGTCGAAGCCCAGTTCGCGCACCATGTCGACATGCTCGCGCCGGTAGTCGTCGGCGGCCTTGCCGTTGGGATAGGCGAAGAGCGCGACCCGCTCGCCCAGCAGGGTCTCCAGCCGGGCACGTCCCTCGGCGATCTCGCGCCGGGCCTGGGCGGGTTCGAGGCGGGCGAGGATGGGATGGCTGAGGGTGTGCGCGCCGATGGCCATGCCGGCATCGCGCAAGGCACGCAACTGCGCACTGCTCAGCATCAGGTCGTCCGGCAGCGGTACGGCGCAGCATTCGGCCACCTGCCGGACGGCAGCTGCGCGGGCCGCCGGTTCCAGGTGCTTGAGCGCGGGAATCAGGCAGTCGAGTGCCGCCCGCCGCTCCGCCAGCGAGCGCAGCGGCAGTACCGGCACGCCGGCCAGCCCCGCGTCCAGATGCGTGCAGCGGGTGGCGCGCAGCGCTTCGATCAGGCTGTCGTTCCACATCCGCCCGCCGTCGAGGAAACCGCTGGCGACGAAGAAGGTGGCGTGCAGGCCGTGCTTGCGCAGCAGGGGCACGGCGTGCAGCAGGTTGTCGGCATAGCCGTCGTCGAAGGTGATCGCCGCGGCGCGCGCCGGCAGCGCGCCGCGCGCCAGACCACGCAGCGCATCGTGCAGCGGCAGCACGTTGAACCAGGCGCGCAGCCAGCCCAGCAATGCATCGAAGCGCGCAACGTCGGGCTCGCCCGGAAACAGCGGATCCGGCTGCGCCAGCACGCGGTGGAAGATCAGGATGCTCAGCGTCGCGGCCGGCCCCGGCGGCGACACGATCCGCATGGCCAGGCGCAGGGTCATGGATCGGTCCTCCGCGCCATGCCGGCGGCCTCCCGTCCCGCCACCGGCTGCGGTGCACGCTTGCGCCACAGCCCGGCGTACTCGAGCAGCGTGCCCGGCGGGTCGCGCTCCCAGCCGCGCGTCGCCACCCAGTGCCGCGCAAGGACCACCAGCACCATCATGTTGTAGGGCAGATCGAAGTAGGACAGGCTGAGGAAGGCGCCGCCGGCGGCGAAACCGAGCAGACCCACCTGCACCATCGCCCCCAGATCCGCCGTCCAGCGCGCCTCGGGAATCGCCTTGCCATGCTTGCGCAGCCAGCTTGCGCTGCGGTAGGTGGCGATCCACATCAGCAGGTAGAGGAACAGGCCGCCGAAACCATGGTTGCCGAGCACCTGGAAGTAGATGCTGTGTGCTGCGATCACGTTGTCGTTGTAGTAGCCGTAGGCGGAGAAGAACTCCTGGTACTGGTAGCTCATGCCGGCACCGAACAGGTGGGTCTTGGCCACCTCGATCGCCACGATCCAGCCGTTGAGCCGTCCGATCGCCGATTCGTCCTCCTCGTACTCGGTGATGGTGGCCATGCGCTCCCACCACTCGGCGGGCATCATCGGCAGCATCACCAGCGCCATGAAGGCAATCAGTACGGTCATCAGGCCCTTCTTCTCGCTGCGCCACCAGAACACCGCGCCCATCGCGATCAGCGCCAGGAAGGCGCCGCGCGAGTGCGAGCCGAGCGCCGCGGCGGCACACAGCACCATGGTCGCGCTCAACCCGTGGCGCGCCCATTTCTGCTGCACCTGCAGTTGCAGGAAGTGCAGCAGCGGGATGATCACGATCAGCGCCAGCGCAAAGGCGTTGTTGTCCTCGATGTAGGAACCGGCCGGCCCCCACACCCGGTAGTTGCCGCCGTGCAGCACGGTGAAGATGCCGCCCTTGAGGCCGAGCAACGCCAGCGAGCCCACCGTGACCCAGGCGAAGGCCATGATGTGGTGGCGGTTGTCCAGCAGGATCAGCGCCACGAAGGTCATGAAGTAGATCTTCATCACCTTGTCCCACTGCGGATAGTCGCCCGCCGGATCGACCCCGAACAGCCATGACAGCGTCAGCCACACCGAAAAGGCGAAGAAGATCCACACCGGCGCGCCCTTGAAGGGCGAGGCGCGCTCGCGGGTGAACAGCAACCCGATCAGGGTGGCCAGTGCGGCGAACATCGCCAGCGGCGCGGTATAGGCAAAGCCCCAGGTGTAGCGGTGCGGATTCATGATGCTGATCCAGGTCCACAGCATCACCCCCATCCACGGGCGGCGCAAGGCGAGCAGCGCGACCACGACGACGATGGAGACCACCAGGATGTCGCGCATCGTCAGGCCTCCACTGCGGCGGCTGCGGGCGCCTGGGCGGCGTCCACCCGGCTGACGATGTAGCGGAACTTGCCCGAGCGTTCGGCGGGGATCTCCGCCACCCGTTCCACCACCACCTCCACCCCCGCGCCGAGACGCTGGCGGAAACCCTGCACGATGCGCGCGCAGCAGGCCGGGTCGAAGCCTTCGTCGGTGACCAGGTAGACGCGGGTCAGGGCCAGCGACTCCTGCACCACCTTGAAGGCGCGCACCCCCGGCAGGTCGCGCACCACATAGATCAGCGACAGGCCGTGCATCACGGTGCCATCGGCCGCCACCACGAAGTCGGTGGTGCGCCCCTGGACCTCGCGCAGCAGCGGCAGGCCGCGCCCGCAGGGGCACGGGGCGTCGTCGAGCACGCCTACGTCGCCGGTGCGGTAGCGGATGAACGGGTAGTCGCGCGTCGCCAGGTGGGTGACCACGATCTCGCCGGCCTCGCCGGGCGGCAGCGCACGGCCGTCCGGATCGACGATCTCGACGACAATGTCCTCCGCGGTGATGTGCATGCCGCCTGCCGGGCATTCATGAGCGATGAAACCGGCATCACGCCCGCCGTAGCCGTTGGCCACCGGGCAACCGAAGATGCGCGTGATCGCCGCACGCTGGTGATCGTAGAGTCGCTCGGAGGTCACGAACACCACCTTCACGCCCAGATCGTCGAGCCGGATGCCCCGGTCTTCGGCACGCAGGGCGATGTGGGCGATCGCCGACGGATAGCCGAACAGCATGGCAGGCCGGCGCGCCCGGATGCGCGCGATGAATGCCCCCACCCGCGCCTCCGACATCTCGAAGGCCGGCAGCAGTTCGGTACGCATCAGGCGGTCGCGCAGGGCGCGCAGGCGGTCCTGCGCACCCAGTTCGATCGGCGAGCCCCACACCACGATCTCGCGGTCGCCGATGTCCACGTCCCACCAGCGGGTGGCGCGCCACTTGGCCGCCACGTCGTGACTCACGCGCTCCGCGCCGATGAAGAAGATCAGCGGCTCGCCGCTGGAGCCGCCGGTGTTGAAGCGCGCCAACGGCGCGGCGTCGTCCGCGCGCAGGGCATCGCTGTTGGCGCGGATGAGCGCCTTGGTGAGGCAGGGCAGACGCTGCAGCCCGGCCACGCTGCGCAGAGCCCCCGGATCGAAGCCGCTACGCGCGAACAGATCGCGGTAGT
>JAUVWV010000016.1 GCA_030603925.1 Thauera sp.
AGCGCGCGGGCCGTTGCGCGCGCCGTTGCCACCAACCCCTTGCTGCTGTTCATTCCCTGCCACCGCGTGCTCGGCAGCGACGGCAGCCTGACCGGCTTCTCCGCCGGTCTCGCCCGCAAGCGGGCGTTGCTGATGCTGGAAGGCGCGCTGCGGCCCGAGCGGCAGAATGTGGGGGGGTGATCGTTTTGGCACCGAGGCCAGGGGGTGCGGGTGAGGCGGCGGGCCGCGTGGGGACTGGGGTTTAGGGCGGCGGGAAGGCGGTGCGGGGTTTGCGCATTTTGCGCGTGGGGCGCGCGGGTTTGCGCTGTTTTTGGCACTGGACTGCGAAAGGGGTGATCGGACCGCCAGGCCGGATCGTTCGCGGGCTCTGTTACCGGGGCATCTGCGGGGCCGACCCAGGTGCCGGCGATGTTGACGAAGCCGACCGCACCGTTCAAAGCAGAGCGCAGCAGGGAGGTCAGCTCATCGTCATCCATACACGCGCCATGTTACTGGCGCGTCGATATCCGAACGTCACGCAACAAGCCTGAAGAACTGCTCCATTTCTTGTTTTGCGAACTCTCGACCCTCGAAGTGGGTGTATGCGAGGGCAATCAGCATCGCCTTCTTTTCCGGGCCAATCCGTACCTTGTTGCGGTTCTCGTGCAGCCACTGTTCGATGGTGCCAACCACCTGGGTCAGTAGTTCAAGGGAGACCCGACCTTCGCGCACCGCCGCAGATGCCGGCATCTGCTCCAGCGCCCTTTCTATCTCGGACGGAGAGCGCTGTTTGCGGTTAACCGCGGCGCGCTTGAGCCTGGCGTCAACTAGTTGGTGCGCCCCCTTCGCGGGATGCTCGAGCATTGGCGGCGTTCCGCTCGTGAGCCAGTCCAGCCTAACGCCAGACATGTCGGCTAGTTGTTCCAGGTAATCAGCACCAGGTTCGGCCTCGTCCGCTTCTATGGCGCGCACATGATCGGCCGACTGTCCGAGCACAGCACCCAAGCCGTACTCAGTCCTGTTCAGTACGCCAATGCGCACAAGACTATGACGCTGGCCGATCGTCAATCCGTCCAGCCATGCCTTGTCGCTCGCTGGATCGATCCGCATGGGCTCCTCCGCATAGGCCAGCCAGCGATAGCGGTAGCCGGAGCGTGCAGCTAGCCGCTCCAACTTATCCAGCCCCGGCACGCTCTCTTCCCGGATGTAGCGCTGGATCATGTCAGCCGACACCCCGGCCGCCTCGGCGGCCTTTTTTCTTGTCTCGAAGGCGTCCGCCGCAGCCTTAACTCTAGTTCCGAATCCGGGAGCCAGAATCGGAACTGGCCGGCCAATCTTCTTCGGTTTTTCCGATTCCATGAATTATTCCTTGTAAACAACGCTTTATAGCTGAGACTCACAACCCCGCCCGCTCCGACGAATCGGAAGCGAATCGGAACCGAACGATTTCGCTCTAATTTGCTCTTGCACAACAAGAGAAAACTAGAGTAAATTTGACTCATGCATCACAACAACGCCCGGACAGGGGTTTGATCATGAGCAAATCGACAGCCGCCAAAAAAGCCAGCCGCAAGGACTGGCACCGAGCGCAGATCCTATGTGCGCTCCGCATGAAAGGCTGGACCATCGCCAGCCTTTCCAGACACCACAACTACGCATCCCGCTGCACGCTCGGCCACGCGCTCCATCGTCCCTGGCCGAAGGGCGAGCGTCTGATCGCCGACGCCATTGGCGTGCAGCCCGAGACGATTTGGCCGTCGCGTTACCAGCCCGATTCTAACCCTGCGCTCAAGCGGACCGCGCGAATTGCGGCGCCGTCCGCAGCCGAAAGGCTGGCGGCCTGACGGCCGGGTGAAAGGGGTGAAGGCCATGCTTGCGATCTCCTCGTCTGACGCTTTCCATCGTAGGGGCAGCCACTGCCGCGCCGATAGCTGCAGCGCCGGAATCTTTTTGCGCCTGCCTTCCAGTGGGGTGGCGCAATGAAGCGCAGAAACTGGAAGCGCGTCCGCGCACGCTCCCTGCTTGAAGCCATGGAGCTGTGCCTGGAGTACGCCCGCGAAAAGCACAACCGCAGCATTGACCGCGTGTGCGACCTGATGGGCGAACACTCCACCTCCACGGTCTACAAGTGGCTCGCCACCGGCCGGCTGCCGGCGATCCAGATCCGCCCCTTCGAGCACGCCTGCGGCGCCACCTTCGTATCCGAATACCTGGCCGCCTCGGCGCACCTGCTCGCCGTGCGCATGCCCACTGGCAAGGCTGCCGACGAAACCGACGTGATGGAACTGCAGGCCGGTTTCAGCGAAGCGGTTGCCATCCTCATCCGTTTCTACAAGGGCGACGCCGATGCAGACGCCACCCTGGCCGCGCTCGACCACACGATGAACGCCGTGGCCTGGCATCGCGCCAACGTCGAACGCTCGTCCGAGCCCGAACTCTCGCTGTTCGGCGACGGAGGCCACGAATGAGTCCCAGGCGCGACTGGTACTCCGCCCAGGATCTGGCCGGCATGCCCGGCATGCCCGGCACCGACCGCGGCGTGCGCATCGCCGCCGATCGCGCCGGCTGGACATCCCGCAAGCGTCACGCCGGCAAGGGCCTCGAGTACGCCTTCGGTGACCTCCCCGCGGAAACCCGTCGCGCCCTGCAGGCGCAGCAGCTCGAACTCGCCATTACCAGCGTCTCCACCGCAGAGGCTTCTCCCTCCTTGGCTCCTGCGGCTTTCGCCGGGGCGGCTCCCTCTCTGGCCGCCCCGGTTCTTTCTCACGACCTCACCGACCGCCAGCGCCTGGAGCGCGACGCCCGCAGCGGCGTGCTTGCCGCCCTGCGCCGACTGCAGGCCGACACCGGCTGCAGCCAGGAAGCGGCCATGACCACGCTGCTCACCAACGCCCGCGCCGGCCGGCTCGACCCGGTGCTCGACAACATGCTGCGCCTGGCGCGCGACCCCCGCGGCCGCGCCGGCGACGGCTACCCCAGCGTGCGCACCCTCAAGCGCTGGATCTCCGCCGGCCCCGACCTCGCCCCCAAGGTCAAGCGCGCCGCGCTGGACGTACCCGCCTGGGCCGCCACCTTCCTGCGCGAGTACCAGCAACCGCAAAAGCCCAGCGTGGATGCCGCCTACCGCGCCGCCTGCCAGCAATGGCCCGCCGGCGAGCGCCCCAGCATCCACCAGGTGCGCCGCTTCCTCGCCAAGCTCGGCACCGTTACCCGCGAGCGTGGCCGCATGGGCGCCCGCGAACTCAAGAACATCCAGCCCTTCGTGCGTCGCACCTTCGACATGCTCCTGCCCAATGACGTGTGGAGCGCCGACGGCCACACCTTCGACGCCGAAGTGCAGCACCCGCTGCACGGCCGCCCGTTCCGCCCGGAAATCACCACCTTCATCGACATTGCCACCCGCCGCGCGGTCGGCTGGTCGGTCGATCTGGCCGAATCCTCCTATGCGGTGGCCGACGCCCTGCGCAACGGCGTGGAGCGTAACGGCATCCCGGCCATCATCTACGTCGATAACGGCAGCGGCTACCGCAACGCCTTCATGTCCGATGAGGCCACCGGTCTGGTCGGGCGCATCGGCGCCACCATCGAGCACTCGCTGCCCTACAACTCACAGGCCCGCGGCGTCATCGAACGCGCCCACCAGACCATCTGGGTGGCCGGCGCCAAGCAACTGCCGGCCTACATGGGCGCAGCCATGGACCGCGAAGCCCGCCTGCAGCAGTTCAAGCTCACCCGCAAGGCGCTCAAGGCCGGCGGCGCCATGCCCCTGATGCCCTGGCACCTCTTCGTGCAGTGGTGCGAACAGCGCATCGCCGACTACAACGCCCGTGCCCACCGCAGCCTCGGCAACCTCAGCCCCGACATGGTCTGGGCGAACCACCTCGCGCAGAACTGGCGGCCTGTCGAACTCAAACAGGAAGAACTCGCCACGCTCTTCCGCCCCCGCGTGGTCCGCAAGCTCGCCCGCGCCGAGATTCGCCTCTTCAACAACATCTACTTCGCCCGCGAGCTGGAAGAGTTCCACGGCCTCGAAGCCCACATCGCCTACGACATCCACGACGCCTCCCGCGTCTGGGTGTACGCCCCTGACGGCCGCCTGATCTGCGAAGCCCAGGTCAACGGCAACGCCAGGCACTACTTCCCGGTACCGGTGGTGGAGCAGGCCCGCCAGAAGCGCGCCCAGGGCCGCCTCAACCGCGTCGAAACCAAGCGCGAAGAGATCCTGGCCGAGCTGCACGGCGCCCCTGCGCTGGCCGCCCCAGAGGCCGCGCAGATCGTCATCGGCGGCCGCATCGTCGATCCGGCCGCCGCGCTGGCCGAGCGCCGCGCCGCTGCCGAGGCCATCGCCGACGCCATCGTCATCACCCCCGAACCCGCCGCCCCCGCGGCCTCCCGCCAGGCCCCCGAGCCCGACATCAAGCCGCGCCCGCGCAGCGAACGCGACCCGGCCGAGAACTACGCCGACTGGCTCGCCCTGGACCAACTCATCCAACAAGGAACGGAGGTATCCGAAGCCGACGCGCGGTGGCACCGCAGCTACCCGAACAGCGCGCAATTCCGCGCGCAGCACAAAAAAACGGCCACCGGCGCTGCAACGCGGGTGGCCTGAGATTCACAACAAGTAAGGACGGATCATGACCCAAACCGCCCAGATCCACAATCTGGAACTCGTCCGCACCGCGGTCGAACGCCTCACCAACCGTAGCAACGGCCTGCCGGGCCTCGCCGTGCTGTACGGCCCCGCCGGCTACGGCAAAACCACCGCCGCCTGCGCCGTGGGCAACGAGCTGCGCGCGTACATCGTGCAGATGCGCAGCGCCTGGACGCGCAAGACCCTGCTGGAAAAGGTGCTCACCGAAATGGGCATCAAGCCCCACGGCACCATCCCGCAGATGCTCGACACCGCCTGCACCCAGCTCGCCGCATCGGGCCGCATGCTGATCATCGACGAATTCGACTACTGCGTGCGCAGCGACAGCATGGTCGAGCTGGTGCGCGACCTGCACGAAGGCGGCGGCGCCGCCCCCATCCTGCTGCTGGGCGAAGAGCTGCTGCCGCAGAAGCTCAAGAAGTGGGAGCGCTTCCACTCCCGCGTGCTGTCCTGGATTCCTGCCCAGCCCATCAGCGTGGCCGACGCCGCCGCACTGGCCCCCATCTACTGCCCCAACGTGCACGTCGGTACCGACCTGCTGGAGCACCTGGTCAAGCACGCCGCCGGCAGCGTGCGCCGCGTCAGCGTCAATCTGGCCGGCATCGCCGAAGAAGCCGCGCTGGAAGGCTGGGACGCCGTCACCCTCGGCACCTGGGGCAACCGCCCGCTCTACACCGGCGAAGCGCCGCGCAGGGGGGTGTGAGATGGCCAACCGGTCAAACCTTGCCGTCCAGTGCTGCCGGTGCCGTAACAAGCACACTGAAGCAGACCGAGAGCCTCGCCCGCACCGGAGCATTTCCTGCGTCAGCGAACTGGTCTGCCCGCGTTGCGGCTGCACCTCCTACTACGACATCACGCCCTGGTACGCCTGGTGCTGGGCGAGTGGGTTGATCGAGATGGGACCGACCAAGCCGGGCGATTCGCCCGACGGCGCCGGGGCCATCGTTATCGCGCGGGGCGGCAAAGCCCACCTGGAAGCGGTCATGCAGGCGGTGGCCCGCCATGGTCAAGGCGCAAGCGAAGGAAAGTTGCTCGTTCCCGGCGTACCCGAGGCCGATCTGATCGGCCGTGACCCTGTCGATGTCCTGCGCGAGTTCGTCGACTGGTGCGCACAGAGCAATGGCCGTCGTCATCGCCACGGCGTTGTGTTCGGCACTCAGGTGGAGGGCTGACCATGCCGCGTAAGCCCGTCACCTCGCTCGCCGGCGGCATCGGCCCGCGCCAGCGCATCTGGGACGCCATCCGCGCGCAGGGCACCGAGCGCACCTGGACGACGCACGACATCGTCGCCTCCACCCGCGGCAACCGCGAACTGAGCGGAACCGCGGACCTGGAGACCGTCCGCACCTACACGACCTGCCTGGAAGCCGCCGGCATCGTCTGCATGGTCATGCAGGAGCCCGGACGGTACGGGCGCAAGCACTTCCGCCTGGTGTGCGACGAAGGGGTCGATGCCCCCCGGGTGCGCCGCGATGGCAGCCGCGTTACCCAGGGCCTGCCGCAAGAGCAAATGTGGCGCACGTTGCGCATGCTGGGCGGGGCGGACACCAACGCCCGCGAGCTGGCCGCACATGCCAGCAGCAGTGTGGCGCCGGTCAGCGAAGTGGCCGCCAGCGACTACCTGCGCACGCTGGAAACAGCCGGCTATCTGGACTGCACCGCCCGCGGGCAGGGCACCGGCCGTGGCGGCGTGCAGAGCCGCTATCGCCTGCGCGCCGACATGAACACCGGCCCCAAGCCGCCCATGATCTGCCGCACCCGCGTCGTCTTCGACCCCAATCTGCACCAGGTCATGTGGGCGCCCACCGTTACCGAGGAGGACGCCGACCATGGCCGCTAAGGTAACCAGCGCCGCCACCGCGCCCGCCATCGACTGGCTCGCCCTGCTGCGCCAGGCCGTGGCCGACGCCGACGCCAAGCTCGGCGGCAAAGGCGGCGTCACCCGCGTCGCCGCCCGCCTGGGCGTCTCCCGCGCCTACGTCAGCCAGGCCCTCAACGGCCTGCGCCCGAGCATGCCGCAGCCCTTCATCGACCGCGTCATCGACCGCCTGCACGTTGTGCCCGAGTGCCCGGCCACCGGCCTTGAGCAGCCGCGCAGCGAATGCCGCCGCATCGGCATGGGCGCGGCCCCCACCCACAACCCGCTGGCCATGCGCATCTGGAAAGCCTGCCAGGCCTGCCCCCACCACCCATCGAGGCAAGCATGAACACCACCGAGATAGCCGAACGCCACGTGCTCCCCCTGGTGCTGGCCTTCGCCGCCGGCGTGCTGATGATGAGCATCGCCAGCCAGCACCGCGAAGCCCACGCCCTGGCGCTGACCGCCCGCGCCATCACCGTGGCCGTAACCTACCGCGACCACTGTGGCGAGGTGTTCGACGCCGGCCGCCCGCTGATCGCCACCGTGACGGAGCCGCAGCGATGAACGCCCGACACCCCGACGCCCCCACGCCCGAGCAGACCGCCGAACGCATCCTGCAGCGCATTGCGCGCGCCACCAGCAAAGCCCCGGCGCGTGCAGACGAGGTGCGCTGCGATCTTGGCCTGTCCCCGGCCACCTTCGCCGCCGGCCTCGACCACCTGCAGCGCCACCGCCAGGTGGCCACCGCCGAGATCCAGCGCGCGGGCGACGACGCCCTGTGGCTGGCCATCTGGCCCACCGGCGTGTTCGTCGAGCACGGCAGCTGGACCGGTTGCAGCCACTCCGGCCTGTTCAACAAAGACGCCACCCCGCGCCGCTTCCCCGCGGCGCCGGACCCCACCCGCGACCCGCGGCCGGATCTGCGCGCGCCGGCGGCCCAGCGAGCAACACCGCAGGTCGCCCCTGCGGGTCATGAGGAGCGGGTCGCGCCCGCTCACGAGTCGGCCAGACCGATGGCGCGCACGGGCTCCGCGGCTGGCGCATCCAGCCAACCCGCCACATCCACCACACCCACCACACCCACCACACCCACCGCCAAGGAGAATCCCATGCCCGCTACGCAGGCTCAGCCGCGCCCGCGCGGCAAGCTGCAGGCCGCCGTCATCGACGCACTGGCCGGCCGCACCCGCGATCAGGCCATCCCCGGCCCCGACCTCGCCCAGCAGCTCGGCGTCAGCGCCGAGAACCTGCGCCACTGCACCCGCAACCTGGCCCAGAAGGGCGTCATCGGCCACCTGGAACGCAAGGTGGGCGCCTGGCAGGTGGCCACCTACTACGACATCGCCACCGATACCGCCGCGCCGGCGCCCGCCACGCCCGAACCCGCACCGGCCGCCCGCCAGCCCATCAGCGAAGACGAGATCCAGGCCTTCGTCGACGGCCTGGAGCCCGAACCCGCCTGGGCGCCGCAACCCGCGGTGCCCGCCGAAGAGTCGGCCACCGTTGCCCGAGACGCCACCGCCGAGCAGGCCGCCGCGCCGCAGATCGACTTCGCCCTGTGGGCCGACGGTCGGCTCGACATCGTCGACGGCGACGAACTCATCCAGATCCCCCCCTGCGACGTCGCCCGCCTGGCCCTGCTGCTGGGCGTACCCGGCGCCGCGCTCCCGCAACTCATCGGAGCCTGACCCATGGCACGCAAACGCATTGAAACCGGCACCACCCTCGAATCCTGGGACGAAGTCGACCGCTGCCTGGCCGAAATCGCCCGCATCGACCGCGAACTCGGCCTGCTCGAAGCCGCCCAGGCCGAGCAGATCGACGCCATCAAGGCCAGCACCAAGGCCGCCGCCGAACCGCTCGCCAACAAGAAGCTCGGCCTGGAGCTGGCCATCAAGGACTACGCCGAAGCCAACCGCGCCGAGTTCGTGAAGGTGAAGAGCAAGGAGCTGACCTTCGGCTCGGTCGGCTTCCGGCTCTCCACCAAGGTCGTCATCAAGCGCGCGGCCGACACCCTGCAGGCCCTCAAGGATCTGGGGCTCACCACCTGCATCCGCACCAAGGAAGAGTGCGACAAGGACGCCATGAAGAACCTGCCGCTGGAAACCCTGCACGCCGTGGGCGCCGCCCTCAAGCAGGAAGACGCCTTCGGCTACGAGATCAAGCGCGAAGCGCTGGCGGAGGTGGTGTGAGCGGCCTGCTCGACCTGCGGGTGTGCCGGGGCGGCAACTGGCGCAGCGTCTGCACGGTGGATGCCGGGCGGGCAGAGCAGGTCAAGGCCGCGGTGCTGGCGCTGGCCGCAGCGGTACGGGTGCCGGTGCTATGGCGGCTGTGCGACATCAGCGGCCGCCCGCTGGCCACCCTGGACCCCGCCCGCACGCCCTTCAACTGGCACCCCCACCCCTGAACACAGAACGACCGCAGGAAACCGTCGGGACATAACGGAACCAGCCGGCACGGAAGAAGCAAGGGCCACCTTAGCCGCCTGCGGGCGGCAAAACGGCGCCGGGAACCGGCAACCCACCCACAACCTGGAGCACCACAACACCATGAACAAAGCCGAACTCATCACCGCCCTGCAGCAGGAACTGGACGCCCACCGCGAGCAGACCGCCGGCAGCACCACCAAGAAAGAAGCCGCGCAGATCCTCGATGCCATCGCCTGCACCCTGACCAAAGCGCTCACCCGGGCAGACGCCGGCATTGACCAGGACGTCACGCTGCCCGGCCTGGGCAAGCTCAAGACCACCACCCGCGCTGCGCGCCTGGGCTGCAACCCGCGCACCGGCGAGCCGATCCAGATCCCCGAACGCGTCACGGTGAAGTTTGCCGCCGCCAAGGCCCTGGACGACCTGCTCAACGCCTGACCCGTCTGGCTCGATGGCCCCCGTTACCACGGGGCCATCCGGCAAGCCGAGTCACCCGCCCAGTAACGGAGGCCCCATGCCCACCGCCGCCCAAACCCCCGCCCAGCGCCGCGCCCTGCGCAGCCGCGCCATCTTTGCCGCCTGCAAGGCCGCCGGGCTGGACAACGACGCCCGCCGCCAACTGGTGAAGAACCTCACCGGCTGCGACAGCATGACCGACTGCACCATGGGCCAACTCGCCGAGATCCTGGACCACCTCAACCGCGGCAAGCACGGCTACGCCGGGCGCAAGCGCGTCACGCCCGCCGCCGACCGCGCTCCGCTGCTGGAAAAGATCGACGCGCTGCTGGCCGAACTACACCGCGTCACCGGCCAGGTGCATACCCTGCGCTACGCCGATGCCATCGCCAAGCGCAACGGCTGGGCCGAATGCGTGGACTTCGCCGACGCCGCCGCGCTCAAGAACATCGTCGGCGCGCTCAACCGCACCCTGCAGTTCAAGAAGGCGGGCAGCTGAGATGAACCGCGCCCGGCTCGCCATCGTCGAGGCCGATCTGCCCCCCAGCGCCCGCGACCTGGTGCGCTGGGTGGGCTGGCGCGGCGCCATGGCCATCATCCGTGAGATGCCCGGCGCCCGCATCTACAGCCCGGAACGCGGCCCCACCTGGTCGCCCAGCGCAGACGCCCGCTACGCCCGCGTGGCCGAACTGGCCGGCGAACGCGGCGCCGACCGCCTGTACCGCGAAATCCTCGGCACCATCTTCGAAGTGCCCACCTGCCGCGAGGCCATCCGCCGCGCCCGCGACCGCGCGCTGCGCGACGCCTTCGACGCCGGCGCCACCGTGGAGCAACTGTGCGCCGACCACGGCCTGTGCCGCCGGGCAGTGTTCTACATCCTCAAGAAAAGCGACGACGCAGATACCAGCACCGCACGCCCGGCGGACTTGGGCGGGCAGTTGGGGTTGTTCTGAGGCGCTTGACGCTCATGACAAATACAGCGCAAAATTTCCGGGCTGCCGCGACAACGGCAGTACGGGCTTGGCAGCCCGGAACTCAAAGGCGCACAGCGCCGCTTACCTCATGGGATGCGGCTTTTTTGTGCGCGCTCGGCGAGCGTCCTTATGGGCGGGCCGGGCGGGGACCCCTTCGGGGGTGCCGGTGCCCTTTGAGCCGGTCTGCCAACCCCGTCCGGTTCCGCCCACCCTCTTGGCAGGGGGTGGCGGTACTCCAACCGTCATCAAAGGAGGCTCGTCATGAGTCCAAGCACAACGCTGCCCGCGCAGGGCGCCATCGTCATCCCCTTTCCCCGCTACAAGCAGTCGCCGCCACGGCGCGCGCGCCGCCCGCGTGAAGCCTCGCCCGACTTCGAGGCCGGCTTCGAGCTGGCCATGTTCCTGATGCGCAACATCACCGGCTTTGGAAAGTGAGGAGAATGACCATGAATACCCAGCTTGAACCCGCTGTGTTCCAGTTCCACACCCACGCTGTGCGCGTGTTCCCGACCGACGACGGGCTATCCTTCGTCGCCGTGGCGAAGGACGTTGCCGACATCCTTGGCTATCAGACCGCCAAGGACTTTCTGCGCCAAGTTCCTGAATCACATAAGGGTAGGCAACGGGTGCCCACCCCCAGCGGCACTCAGGACATGCTCGTCGTCGACGAAGCTGGCCTGTACCGCGGCGTGCTGCGCTCCAACAAGCCCGAGGCCGAACCCTTCATGGAATGGGTCACCGCCGAAGTGCTCCCCAGCATCCGCCGCACCGGGGCCTATGCCCGCCCCAGCGCACCGGCGCCCAGCGCCACCGAATCCCGCGCGCTGGACATTGCCCAGCAGCTGGCCAACGAACTGGGTGAAATGCGCCGCCTGCTCGACAACCAGCAGCAAATCATCCTGGGGCTGCACCAGCAGGTGTGCACCGCGCAGCGTGGCCACATCGGCGCCCAACGCGGGCATATCGGCGCACTCAAGGAGCTGGGAGGACTGCACAAGCAGCAGGCCGCGCGCGAGCGCATCGATACCGTGGTGCGGCTGGAAGCGCAGGGCACCCCGCGCGATGAGATCGCGCGCATCACCGGGCTCACGCGGGGCAACATCCGCAAGATCATCTGCGATGCCCGCAAGGACGGGCGATTGCCCGACGATGACGACCAGCTGACGCTGTTGCAGTAGTTGAAACAAGCCCCGCTCCGTGCGGGGCTTGTTGTTTGGTGGCAGAATCAACAAACGAACATGACAGGGGGGAATATGAAGATTCTGATTGGCATCATTTTGGCAATGTTGCTGGCAGGCGTCGGCTACAGTCAGTACCAGAAGGCCGAACAAGAAAAGCACCGCGCTGAGATCCGTGAGTCGTTGAGTGAGGTCCGCGGTTTTTTCCGCCGGATCGACGACGCGAACAAGTTGGCTGCGAGCACCAGCCGTGTCGCATTGAGTGGCCCAGTCAAGGACTTGCAGCAGATCGGGCGCGACATCAAGGCATTCAAGGCCAAAGGCTGCGCTGCTGAGCCGGCTGCACTGGCCGAGGAGGCAGTACGCCTCATTTCAGAGGCTTACATGGAGTTCATGCGAAACGGCACGCAAGAACGTATAGACCATCTGTTTCGTGAAGCGGCGTTGAAGGTTGAAGAGAACGCGCGTGCATTACATGCCTGCGAAGCGACATTGAAATAACCACAAGCACTTCGCCCGCCCACCGGCCCCGCCTTCGCGCGGGGCTTTTTCGTTGACCGGGTGCAACCCTGCACCCTGATCATTCCGCACCCAAAACGCACCATGGTGGCATGGATACCAAAGCCCCCACGCTTGCCGCTTGCGCGCCTGCGCGGCCCCCCGAGGGGGCTGCGGCCGGGCCTGGGGCGGCCCTGCGGCCGGCCGGCGCCACCCCGCACTGCGCCACCTGCGCCCACTTCAGCCGCCCGGCCGGCGACCGCCTGGTGGCGGTGTCCGCCTTCGGGCGCTGCGCGCATCACCCGGTAGGGCGGTGCGTCTCGCCCGCGCCGCGCTTTGGCTGCCGGTTCGATCCGCGCCGCTGGAGCCGCCGTGCGTAAGGCGGCCATCGGGCTCACCGCATCGGCCCTGCTGGTCGGCAGTCTGGCCGGTTATGAAGGCTACCGCGAACACGCCTACCGCGACGCCGTGGGCGTGCCCACCGTAGGCTTTGGCGTCACCGCCGGGGTGCACATGGGCAGCCGCACCGACCCGGTGCGCGCCGTGCAGCAACTGGCCGCCGCCGCAGACGCCCATGCCCGCGAAGCCGCGCGCTGCATTGGCCCGGTGCCGCTCCACCAGCACGAATTCGACGCCTTTGTCAGCCTGGCCTACAACGTGGGCGCGCCCGCGTTTTGCCGCTCCACCCTGGTGAAGAAGCTCCAGCAAACCCCGCCCGACTACCCCGGCGCCTGCCGCGAACTGCTGCGCTGGGTGCATGCCGGCGGGCAGCCGCTGCCCGGCCTGGTGCGCCGCCGGGCAGAGGAATACCGGCTGTGCATGGAAGGCTACCCTTCGACAGGCTCAGCGCGAACGGGGGCGGGGCAATGATCTCCGCCGTCCTGCCCGAAGGCTTTGGCGCCCGCCTGGCCGGGCTGCTGCTTGCCGCCCTGGTCAGCGCCGCGGCCGCCGGCTGGGTGGGCTACCGCATCGGCGCCGCCGGCACCGCAGACCTGCGCGCCGCGCATGACCGCGCCCTGTTCGCCGCAGCCGAAGAAGCCAGCCGCCAGCTCTACCAGGCACAGCAGCGCGGCGATGCGCTCACCCGCGATCTGGCCGCCGCCCGCCGTGCTGCCGCCCAACTCACCCAGGAACGCACCCGCCATGTTGAAACCGTTACCGATGGCCGCGCTTGCCTGCGCGAGCCTGCTCTGCGCCTGCTCCACGGCGCCCCGGGTCTATCAGTGCACCTGCCCCAGCCCGCCGGCCGCGCTGCTGGAGCCGATGCCGGACCAATTGCCACCGATACCCACATCACCCGCTGGGCACTGGCCAGCGGCGAGCAATACGCCGAGTGCGCCCGCCGCCTCAACGCCCTGATCCACTGGCACCGCAAAGAGGACGCTAACCCGTGATCGTCGAAATCAACTACCTCACCATCCTGCTGCTGGGCGCCGTGCTCTCTGCCATTGGCGGCGTGCTGTGGGCCATGGGCCGCAGCCTGCTGCAGCAATACGGCAACATGCTGCGCGACCAACTCGTTGCCCACCGCGAAGACAGTCAGCGCCGCCAGGACGGCATCACCAGCCGGCTCGACAAGATCGAAACCACCCTGGAAGGGCACGACCGCCGCCTGCTGCGGCTGGATGCCGACCTCTCCCGCGGGCTCACCGACGAAGACCTGGACAAGATCTACGCCCGCATCAACACCACCGCCAACGACCTGGCAGAGGTCAAGGGCGTACTCAAGGGCATCGGCGACAACCTGCGGACCCTGATGGCCCGCATCACCGAAAAGGGGCTGCAATGAGCACCATCGCCCAGCGCGAAGCCGAACGCATCCGCCGCCGCGCCATCCTGGCGCTGCTCTTCTTCCAGCCCGGCCAATCCATGACGGCGCGGCGCCTGCGCGACGAACTGGAAGCCACCCACGGCCAGGTGGCCACGGTGGACAAAGTGCGCGCCGACATCCTGTGGCTGCAGGACGTGGGGCTGGTCACCGGCACGGGAGATGCCGCCACGCTCACCGAGCGCGGGCGGGATGTGGTGCTGGACCGGGCGGCGATGCCCGGCGAGGTGTGACGTGGCCCACCCCGACGAAACCCGCCGCGCCGTGCGCGCCGCCTACGTCTTCGACCAGCTCGGCCTGGAAGTCGCCGCCGTCAAGGAAGGCGTGCCCGTGGCCACCGCCCGGCGCTGGAAGCAGGAAGCCAAGAAGGCCGGCGACGACTGGGACAAGGCGCGCAGCGCGCAGCTGATCGCCGGCGGCGGCATCGAAGACGTGGTGCGCCAGACGCTGGCCGTGATGGTGCAGCAGACCCAGGCCACCGCCGAAGCCATCCAGGCCGCCGACAACATGGAGCCGCTGGCCAAGGTGCAGGCCCTGGCCAGCCTGGCCGACAGCCACACCAAGATGGCCGCCGTGCTCAAGCGACTGATGCCGGAGACGGACAAGCTGGCCGTGGCCATGGACGTGCTCAAGCGCTTCGGGGAATTCATCGCCAAGCGCAAACCCGCGCTGGCAGGGGAGTTTGTCGAGCAGCTGGAGGCGTTCGGGGATGAGATTGCGAGGGCATATGGCTAAGAGCTTTGCCGTCGGGCAGCTGTGTGTGTGGCTGGGCGCTGATTGTTGGGGGTGGCGTTTGTGGGGCGTGAGCCTCGGCGCCAAATGGTTTTTCGGGCTTTCGATCCCACGTTCAGGTCAGTGACCCATGACCACCAGCACCCGTAAATCCTTCCTCGCCGACCTCGCCAACCTCGCCGCCGCCTTCCGCGCCCGGATCGAGGCCGAGGTCACCGGCTTCGATCCGGACCCCGCGCAGCGCCAAAAGCGGCGCAAAGCGGCGTGGGATGATTTCGAGTACTTCATCGGCACCTACTTCCCGCACTACGTGCGCAGCCCGCACAAGAGCGCGCTGCACCGTTACC
Source organism: Thauera sp. (assembly GCA_030603925.1). GTDB lineage: Bacteria > Pseudomonadota > Gammaproteobacteria > Burkholderiales > Rhodocyclaceae > Pseudothauera. The sequence continues at coordinate 14,934 of JAUVWV010000016.1, forward strand.
TCTTCACCCGCCTGCCCGAGATCGTGGCCAGCGAGAAGAGTGAAACCGACGCCATCGCCGCGCCCCGCGGCGAGGCCAAGTCGACATTGGTGAGCCAGCTCTTCGTCATCTGGTGTCTGGTCACCGCGCGCAAGCGCTACCCGGTGATCATCATGGACAGCATCGACCAAGCCTACCCGATGCTGGAAGCCATCAAGGCGGAACTGGAGTTCAACCCGCGCCTGGCGATGGACTTCCCCGAAGCCTGCGGCCAGGGCCGCGTGTGGCAGGCCGGCACCATCGTTACCGCCAACAACGCCAAGGTGCAGGTGGCCGGCTCCGGCAAGAAGCTGCGCGGCCTGCGCCACGGCCCCTACCGGCCGGACCTGGCCGTGCTCGACGACATCGAAAACGACGAGCAGGTGAGGAACCCCGAGCAGCGCGACAAGCTGCAGAGCTGGCTCACCAAAACCGTGCTGCCGCTGGGCGGCGCCGGGGCCAAGTTCGACGTGGTCTACATTGGCACCATCCTGCATTACGACTCGGTGCTCTCGCGCACCCTGGCCAACAAGATGTGGCGCACCGCGCGCTTCAAGGCGCTGCTGCAGTGGCCGGACAACCTGGCGATCTGGGATCGGTGGGAAGAGATCCTGCGCAATGAAGGCGAAGACGCCGCCGACGCTTTCTATCGTCGGCACCAAGACCGCATGGAAGCCGGCGCCCAGGTCAGCTGGGCGGCCCGCCCGCTGCTGGCGCTCATGAAGATCCGCGCCCGCGACGGCCACGACACCTTCGACTCTGAGTACCAGAACGACCCGGTCGCCGGCGACAACGCCCCCTTCAGCGGCATCATCCAGTTCTGGGTCAACACCAGCGCGGACTGGATCTTCTTCGGCGCCTGTGACCCGTCCCTGGGCAAGGCCGGCGCCAGCCGCGACCCGTCCGCCATCCTGGTGGGCGGCTTCAACCGACAAACCGGCATCCTCGACGTGGTCGAGGCCGCGATAAGGAAGCGCCTGCCGGACCGCATCATCGAAGACGTGATCGCCTACCAGGCGGAATACCGCTGCCTGCTGTGGGTCATCGAGACCGTGCAGTTCCAGGCCTTCCTTTACTCGGAGCTGGTCAAGCGCGCCGCGGCCCGCGGCATCCCGGTACCGGCCCGCGGCGTGCAGCCCATCACCGACAAGCTGCTGCGCATCGAAAGCCTGCAGCCGCACGTCAAGAACGGCCTGATTCGGCTCCACCCCAGCCAGACCACGCTCATCGACCAGTTGCGCCACTTCCCCAAGGCCGACCACGACGACGGCCCGGACGCCCTGCAGATGCTGTGGATGGCCGCCACCACCCTGGGCGGCGGGGTGGAGGGCTTCCGCAGCCTGGGCCGGCACGGCGCCAGTCGGGGCGGTGGCGACTTCGCCGGGGATGACTTTGGCGGCTATGGATCTCGGAGGATGTTCTGATGCACAACCAACAAGGCAACGTGGTGTACCTGCCAGCGAAGCTCACCCCCTGGCGCATTGCGCGCGCCACCCGTGCAGCGCTGCTGCCCGTGCAACTGTGCGCGGCCGCCTGGCAAATGTACTGGCACGCCTGGGCGCTGGCCTGGCACTACCCGGCGCCGCCCCGCAATGATGAGGCCCCCGAACAATGAAAATCCTCGACGCCAACGGCAACCCCATCGACACCGGCGCGCTGCGCGAGCCGCAGACCAGCCGGGTGGCGGTGCTGCAGCACCAGCTGCTCGAATCCCAGCTCGACGGCCTCACGCCGGACCGCGCCGCCCGCATCCTGCGCGACGCCGACCAGGGCAACCTCACCGCCCAGGCCCAGCTCTTTGACGACATGCTCGACCGCGACGCCCACCTGCGCTGCGAATTCGAAAAGCGCCAGGGCGCCCCGGTGGCGCTGGACTGGAGCATCGAACCGCCCACCAACGCCAGCGCCGCCGAAAAGGCCGCCGCGGCCTACGCCGAAGAGATGCTGCGCGACACCGTTGATGACCTGGAAGACGTGATCCTGGCCATGATGGAAGCGCCCGGCCACGGCTATGCCGCCATCGAGATCGAATGGGAAAAGTGGGGCCGCGACTGGATTCCCAACTTCCACCCGCGCCCGCAGACCTGGCTCACCACCGACCTCGACCGGCGCGAGCTGCGCCTGGCCGACGGCAGCGCCGCCGGCAGCCCGCTGCAGCCCATGGGCTGGATCATCCACCAGCACAAGAAGATCAAGACCGGCTACCTGGGCCGCGCGGGCCTCTTCCGCGCCTGCCTGTGGCCCTTCCTCTACAAAGCCTATTCCATTGGGGATTTCGCGGAATTCCTGGAAACCTACGGCCTGCCCATCATCGTGGGCAAGTACATGAGCGGCGCCAGCGCAGAAGAAAAGGCCAGCCTCATGCGGGCGGTCACCGCCCTGGGCCACGACGCCCGCGCCATCATGCCCGAAGGCATGGCGCTGGAAATCCAGACCGTGACCGGCGGCGCCGGCGGCAGCCACCACCTGGCCATGGTCGATTGGGCCGACCGCGCGCAGAGCAAGGCCATCCTCGGCCAGACCACCAGCTCTGAGGCCAAGCCCACCGGCCTGGGCAGCGGCGTGGCCGACCTGCACAGCCAGGTGCGCCACGACATCCTCAAGTCTGATGCCCGCCAGCTGGCCGGCACGCTCACCCGCGACCTGGTGTATCCGCTGATCGCGCTCAACCGCCCCGGCGTGGATAGCTACCGGCGCTGCCCGCGCTGGGTGTTTGACCTGGGCGAGGCCGAAGACCTGGCGCGCTACGCCGATGCGCTGCCCAAGCTGGTGGGCGTGGGCTTCAAGATCCCGCGCACCTGGGCGCACGAGAAACTGCGCATCCCCGAGCCGGACGGCAAGGAAGACGTGCTGGCCACCGGCCCCGCTGCGCCGGCCGTACCGCCGACCCCGCCCACCGAACCGCCCGCGCCCCCGGCGCCGGACGAACAAGCCGCGCTCAAGGCCCGCTGGCGCCAGGTGGCCGTGGCCGCACTCAGCGCCGCCCCGCGCACGCCCTTTGACGCCGACACCGACCCCGCCGACCAGATCGCCCCGGAACTCGCCCGCCAGGCACAAACGGAAGTGGATAGCTGGCTCGCCAGCATCGAGGCGCTACTGGCCGACAACCCGGGCCTCACCCCCGCCCAGGTGCAGACCCGCCTGCTGGAACAGTTCGGCGGGCTGCCCAGCGAGCAGCTGGTGGAGCTGATGGCCCAGGGCTACGCGCTGGCGCAGCTGGTGGGGATGGATGATGTGGGGCATGGGGCATAACGCCGAAGCTCACCGGGGCGCGTAGCGCCTCCGGTGCAGCGTGGAGTTATGAGGCGGATTTGTTGGGTCGCTGCTGGTGTGAGCGCGGCTTTAGATAAATACATACAAAACTCTTGCACTCCCTAGTTAAGTGTGTATAATACAAATCAAGGAAGCACACAAACCACCCGCCAGGAGCTGCGATCATGAAAACCACCTACATCATCCACGAACTCCAGAACCTCAACAGCGTTCGCGAAGGCACCCGGTTCGAAGGAACCCTCCGCGCGGCGAAGGCCAAGGCCAGCATAGAGCAAATGTGGCAGGGAACGGTCCTCAAGATCACCACCGAAAACGGCATCACCGTCGCGGTCAAGGACAGCAACACCGGCAAGTGGTACGACCCGAGCGAATACTAATCGGAGCGGCCCCTGGCAACAGGGGCCGAACGACATGAACATTGCAGAAATCGTTGATGAAGCGGCGGCGCTCGCAGACAGCCTGGCTGATAGCCCGGTCTATTTCAAGAGCCGCCGCGCGGCGGAAGGCGTAGAGGCGATGCAGCAGGCTGCTGCGGCCTTTAAGGCTGCTGACGACGATGCGCGCAGAAAGGATGCGGCGCTGTGGCTTGGCGAAGCGTACTTGCTGCTGAGCAGCGGGCTGCCGGACACGGGGCACAGCGAGCATGCGACGGGCTGGGCGACGGCGAATCAGATCGCGCGGCTGCTGGGCGGGCCGGATGTATGGGCAGAGCGCGTGGCCGCAGAGTACGGAGGACGCGATGAATCATGACAACGAGGGACGGCTGATTGTCGACACGGCAGGGCACTGGGCGCTGTATGCCCCTGCCCTTCCGCCGGGTTCGGTTGCGCTGGGCACCGTTCGCCGCGAAAACGGTGACGAGGGGGCGCTGGTGCGCTTTGAGCGCACAGGGCAGTACGCGCAGGTCAACGCTGCCGTGGTGCGCACGCTGGATGGTCGCAAGGTGGCGGCGGCGATGGGAACTGCAGGCCGACCAACTGAAATCGACGCGCGGCGCGTCAATGTGACGCTCGACGAGGTCACAATCGAGCAGGCCAAGAAGATCGGCGGCGGGAATCTCTCCGCTGGGTTGCGGGAGGCGGTACGCATTGTGCGAGACTTGGCGCGAGCCTCATAACGCCTGACATGAGGGGCTGGCACCGGCTTTATGGTGACAGTCCCGCTCGATGGAATTGTTATGCGGCCAAAGGAGGGGGAAGATGGAAAAGAGAACCGTATTTTTCACCATGGTGCTGCACCCGGTAGACGGATGGATCAGAGTTGGGAATGCGTACCCGTCGCGAAAGTCGGCAACTGACTGGCTGCCATTTGTGCGCGGATCGTGGCGCGGGTGCCGAGCGAGGGTTTCGCAATGCACTGTACGGCTTGATGGTGGCAAGGTCTGCGAGAAGTCGCGGCGCTTGCTGGATGAGAAATACAACCTTGACGCATAACGCCTGATAGCCGACAACTGACGCATAACATGCCAGCATCCCCATCCCTCGCCAATGTCCTGAACCTGCCCTTCGCCGAGCAGATCGCCTTCTTTCGCGCAAAGCTCAATCTGCCCACCGAACGCTGGGACGACATCTGGCAGGCCGCGCATGACCGCGCCTTCATCGTGGCCGGCGCCATGAAGGCCGATCTACTGGCAGACCTGCGCGGCGCGGTCGACAAAGCCGTCTCCCAGGGCACCACCCTCAAGACCTTCCGCGCGGACTTCCGCCAGATCGTCGCCAGACACGGCTGGGCGGGCTGGACGGGTGAAGGCACCGCCGCGGGCGAAGCCTGGCGCACCCGCGTGATCTACGAGACCAACCTGCGCACCAGCTACGCCGCCGGGCGCCACGCCCAGCTCCGCGACCCGGCCACGCGCAAGGCGCTGCCGTACTGGCGCTATGTGCATTCCGGCCTGGCGCGCGACCCGCGCCCGGAGCACCTCGCCTGGTCGGATTCCGGCCTCACGCTGCCGGCGGACCATCCCTTCTGGGATACGCACTACCCGCCCAACGGCTGGGGCTGCCGCTGCCGCGTGGTGGCGGTGCGCGAGCCGGACGCAGGTGCCACCACCGAACCGCCCGCCGGCTGGGACAGCATCAACCCGGCCACCGGCACGCCGCGCGGCATCGACAAGGGTTGGGGCTACGCGCCCGGCGCCAACGCCGGCACGCCGCTGGCCGACCTGGTGGCGCAGAAGCTCATCAACCTGGACGCGCCCATCGGCGCGGCCATGTGGGAGGCGCTGTCCCCGGCCATCGCGCAGGAGCGCGAGCAGGCGTGGTGGAACACGCTGGACGATTGGCTGCGCACCGGCATGCAGGGCGCGCCGCGCACGCAGGTGCTGGGCGCCCTGTCGCCGGGGGTGGTGTCATGGCTCGGCGAGCGCGGCGTGGCACCTGCCACCGCGGAGATTGCCGTGCAAGACCGCCTGCTGCTCGGCCCCAAGGCGCAGCGCCACGCGGCCGCACAGGATGCGCTGAGCGCCGCGGAATGGCGCGCGCTGCCCGCGCTGCTCGATGCCCCCGAGCTCGTGCTGATGCAGGCAAACGGCAAGCTGCTGTACGTGGTCAGCCTGCCGGGTGATGCGGCAATGAAGATCTCGGTGGAGCTGGACTACGCGCTGCGCAAGGGCGCGCGCATGAACATGATCGTGAGCGCCTACCGGCAGCGCAGCTCGGATATCGAGGGCGCCATTCGTGGTGGCCTGCTCAAGGAAGTGCGCTAAGGGAACGCGAGGGAGGGAGCGCGGATGGAGGGCCGGCCGTCCCCTCATTCATCGCCCTGTCGGGCCATGCCACGTGGAAGCCGAATTTCCACGCCTCATCCGCTGATCACAGTATAGACCCAGGAGCCCGCCATGACCGCCATCACCATCGAATTCGACAGCGCCCCCATCCTCGACAAGCTCACCCGCATGCAGAGCGCCCTGGAGCCGGAAGGCTACGCCGGCGTGCTCGGCGAGATCGGCGAGTACCTGGCCGAATCCACCCGTCAACGCTTCGTCACCAGCACCGCGCCAGACGGCAGCCGCTGGGTGCCGAATGCGGAGGCCACCTACCTGGGCATGCTGAGCGGCAAGGACGCCCGGAAGGACGGCCGCATCAACGCCCGCGGCAGCGGCAAGGTAATTGGCAAGAAGCCGCTGGTCGATAGCGGCATCCTGGCCGAGCAAATCGTCTGGCAGCTCACGCCGGGTGGCAGCGGCGTGGAGGTCGGCACCAACCGCTTTGCCGGTGAGTGGGACGGCGGTGCCGCCGTGCATCAGTTCGGCAGCCGCGACGGCAAGATTCCGGCGCGGCCGTTCCTGGGTCTCTCCGCTGCGGATGAGCGGCAGGTGGAGAGCATCCTGGACCACTGGTTGCAGCAGGCGCTGGGCGGCTAAACGCTAAACGCGAATACAGCCCCGTAGCGCCGCAAACGCCACCATGCGGCAGGCCGACATACCGGCGAGCAGGTGCGAGCGGCTAGTAACGGGGCGGTAACGGTCTTTGCGGCGATTCAGGTTGCTCGCGTGCGCTGCGTTTTCAGCCAGTGGGCGTCACGGCGTCGCCGCTCCCCTCGGTTAGAGGTGCAAGCCTGCACCCTGATCTGATCCCCGCCGGTCGCCATCATCGGCGGCATGGCAACCCAACCCGCCCCCCATCCCGCAAAGCTCGCAGCCCTCACGGTCGCAGCCCTTACGCTGGCCGTCTGCGCCCTTGAGGTGCGCCCCGGCGAGCAGCTGCAGCGCCTTATCCCCGCCGGCCAGTTCGACGCCCCCCGCGGCGCGCTCGCCGGGCAGGGGCCATGGTTCATGGATGCCGGGATCGCCGCGCAGGTGATAGCGCGCGCCGCATCCCGCTCCACCGACATCCCCATCGACTACGAACACCAGATCCTTCTTTCCGAGAAGAACGGCAAGGAGGCGCCCGCATCCGGCTGGATCAGCCCGCGCTCCCTGGTGTGGCTCGACACCGTGGCCGAGCCCGGCCTCTACGGCGAGGTGCGCTGGACCAAGCGCGCCAGGGAAATGATCGACGCCGGGGAGTACCGCTACCTCTCGCCGGTGTTCATGTTCCACCCGCAGACCCGCGCCGTGCTGGATTTGCTGCACGTGGCGCTCACCAACATTCCGGCCATCGATGAGCCGATCTACGCAGCCCTGTCGCTGCGTTGCACCGAGCACGCCCGCGCGGGGGCTTTGCCGCGCACCACTGCAACTCAGGAGACCCCCGAAGTGAACGAGACGCTCAAGAAGCTGCTCGCCGCCCTCGGCCTGGCCGAGACCACCGCGGAGGGCGATGCTATCGCCGCGGTGGCCGCGCTCAAGGCCAAGGCGGACGGCGCTGACACCCAGATTGCGGCCCTCAAGGCCGCCGCCCCGGACCCGGCCAAGTTTGTGCCGGTGGAAACGATGCAGGCCATGCAGGGGCAGATTGCCGCCCTGTCTGCACGCATCAATGACGACGAAGCCGGTCGCCTGATCGAAACGGCCATTGGCGAAGGCAAGCTCAGTGAGCCGCAGCGCGAGTGGGCGCAGGCGCTGGGTAAGAGTGACATTGCCGCGCTGCGCGCCTACGTGGCCAGCGCGCCGGCCATTGCCGCCCTCAAGGGCATGCAGACCGGCGGCGGCGCGCCCGCCGGCGCCGGTGGCGCGGGCGGCCCCACGGATGCTCAGCTGGCCGTGTGCAGCATGCTGGGCCTGACGCCGGAGCAGTTCGCCGCCGGCAAGCTGGAGGGCCGCTGACATGGCCGCGCTGACCGCACCCCGCAACACCCCGCAGCGCGTCGGGGAGATCTTCGCGCTGCCCGTCAAGGCGGCTACCACCATCCACCAGGGCGGCATTGTCGTCGTCGATGCCGGCTATGGCGCGCCGGGGCGCACCGCCACCGGCCTGGTCGCTGCAGGGCGGGCCGAATCCGGCGTCACTGCCGTAGCCGCGGGCGATGCCATGGTGGAAGTGCGCCGCGGCATTTTCAAGTTTGCCAACAGCGCCGGCGACCTGATCGCCCAGGCCGACGTGGGCGCCGACTGCTACATCGTCGATGACCAGACCGTTGCCAAGACCAACGGCACCAACACCCGCAGCCGCGCCGGCATCGTCACCGCCGTCGAGTCCGACGGGGTGTGGGTGCAAATCGGTCTCGGCCTCTGATCTGCAACACAGGAGCAACGCACATGATCAAGCACATCAACACCCTGGCCCTTGCGTGGGCCTTTGCCGCGGTGGCCATTGCCGCGTCGCTGTTCGCCGGCGTCGGCCCGGGCTCTGCCGACGCCGGCATTGTCCTCATCGGTCTGGGCGGCCTCATCATCAACAACCAAGTCCTCACCACCCTGGCGCAGGGCTTCAACGCCGCCTTCCTGCGCGGCTTCGGCTCGGTGGCCCCTTCCTGGCAGCAGGTGGCCATGGAGATCTCCAGCAGCTCGGACGCCGAGAACTACGGCTGGATGAAGGATCTGCCCGGCATGCGCGAGTGGGTCGGCCCGCGGGTATACAACAACCTCGAAGCGACCACGGCGCAGCTGAAGAACAAGCCGTGGGAGCACACCATCGCCGTCAAGCGCGACCACATCGAGGACGACAAGCTTGGCATCTACGCCAACCTGTTCAGCATTCAGGGCGAGATCGTCGCCCGCCACCCGGATGACCTGGTGTGGGGGCTGCTGTCCAACGGCTTTGCCACCAAGGGCTTCGACGGGCAGTACTTCTTCGATACCGACCACGCCAGCTTCAACCGCGCCAAGGCCGAGGTGAGCTGGAGCAACACCCAGGGCGGCAGCGGCAAGCCGTGGTTCCTGATGGACCTGTCGCGCAGCTTCATGAAGCCGCTGATCTTCCAGATGCGCCGCAAGCCGCAGTTCGTGCCGCGCACCGATCCGAAAGACCCGCACGTGTTCGACCACGCCGAGTTCGTCTTCGGTGCGGACGCTCGCTACAACGCCGGTTTCGGCTTCCACCAGTTGGCGCTCGGCTCCAAGCAGGACCTGGACGCCACCAACTACGAAGCCGCCCGTGTCTCGCTGGCTGCCCAGTTCCGCCCGGACGGCTCGCCCCTGGGCGTGCAGGCCACCCATCTGATCGTGGGGCCGAGCAACGAGGCGAAGGCCCGCGCGATCCTGGAGAAGGAGCGCCTGGCCAACGGCGAGGACAACATCTGGGTCGGCACCGCGCAGCTCATCGTGTCGCCGTGGCTGGAGTAAGCGACATGAACACCCGCGCAACCAC
>JAUVWV010000382.1 GCA_030603925.1 Thauera sp.
AGGCGCCGCGTTTGCGGGGCGCCTGCTGCACTACCCGAGCAAACGCCCGAACGGACTCCCCCACGACCCTCTGCAGCCCCGGCACCCGAAACGCCGGACACTGCGCGCGTACGCCGCGAACCACGCGGCGCCAACCCCGAAGAGGCGACTGCGCAGGCTATGCGCGACCTACAGGAGGGGCGCGCCACAGAGGGGCGCGAGACATTGCGCAAGGTACTCGCCGACGACCCGGAGCAGGTAAAAGCACGGCTGGCGCTAGCGAGCAGCCTGGTGTCGTCCAAAGAGGCTGGCGCTGCTGCCGATGTGCTGACCGAGGGCCTGATGCTGCTGCCCACCAACACGGCGCTTACGCTCGCGCTTGCGCAGGTATGGGCCGGCGCCGGCAAGCAGGACGACGCGCTCACCCTGCTGCGGCAGAACCTGCCCGCCGCAGGCAACGACGGCAGCTATCACGCCATGTATGCCCGCCTGCTGCAAGGGCGCAAGCAGTACAAGGCGTCGGCGGAGCATTTCCGAATTGCCTTGCGCGAGCGCCCTGAGGAGCCGAGCTGGCTGGTCGGCCTGGGGCTGTCGCTGCATGACGCGGGCGAACGCCCAGAAGCCCAGCTCGTTCTCAAGCGCGCGCTGGCCACGGGCAAGCTTGCTCCGCAACTTCGCGTCCTGGTCGAGCAGTTGCTTGCAGGTGCGGGTTAATCACGCCATCCCCAGCTCACTTGACCATCAGCGTCGCCGCCCACGGCTGCGACATCCAGTGCCTTGACGGCCTTGTCATCGCAAAGGTGTGACCGAATGACCTATCCCGTAAAAGCCGTTGCGCTCGCCTTGCTCCTGCTGCCCTGCGCGGTCGGCGCCACGCCCTTGAGCCTGGATGCCGCACTCGACAAGGTGGCACGCACCCATCCGCAGGTCGCCCAACGCGAGGCCGATGTGCGGGCGGCCGCGAGCGATGTCGCCAGCGCACGCTGGGGCCGCTACCCGAGCCTGAGCGCCGAGAGCACGCGGCTCGATGCCGGCGGCGTGCAGACCACGGTGCGTGTCCAGCAGCCGCTCTGGACCGGCGGGCGCATCACGGCGCAGATCGACACCGCGGAGCGGACCCAGGCGGCCGCGGTGGAGGCCGTCGCGTTGACGCGCCAGGAGCTGCAGCTGGCGACCGTCGCCGCGTTTGCCGAACAGTGGCGCGCAGAGATGCGCCAGCGCGCTGCGCACGCGAACGTGAGCGAACATGAACGGCTGTACGACATGATCCAGCGCCGGGTCGTGTCGGAGGTGAGCCCGCGCTCGGACGCAACCCTGGCTGCGGCGCGCCTGCAGCAGGCCCGTACCGAACTGATCCAGGCCGGCGCCCTGCTCGATAGCGCCCATGCCAGCCTGACGCAGCTGGTCGGTGAGGACGACTTCACCCTGCAGCCGCCGGCGCGCTTGCCGCCCTTGTCGCTGAGCCAGGCCGAGGCGGTGAGGATGGCGGTCGCGCGCTCGCCCGAGCTGAGCCTGTTGCAAGCCCGCATCGATGCCGCGACCGCGCAGATCGGCGTGAATCGAGCGAGCTTGTTGCCACAGCTGGTGATTGGACATGATCAGCGCATGGGTAGCCTGCTGCCCGGACAGGCGCGGGACTTTACCTATGTGGCGCTGCAGTATCAACCCGGTGCTGGATTGTCTGCGGCGACGGCGATGCAGGCTGCCGTGGCCCGTGCGGAGGGCGCCCGGGATGCGCTGGCCGTCGCCCGCCGCCAGCTCGAGCAACAGGTCGCAACCGACTGGAGCCAGGCCATGGCGCTGCGCGAGCAACTGCCCGCAAGCGCCGAGCTGGTGGGTGCCACGCGTGAGGTGGTGGACTCCTACATCCGTCAATACACCGTGGGGCGCAAGAGCTGGCTAGACGTGCTAAACGCCCAGCGCGAGCTCACCCAGGCCTTGTACGGCCAGGCCGATGCGCGCGCTGGCGCACTGCTCAGCACGCTGCGCGTGCTGATTGCGAGCGGCGTGCAGGCCGCGGCGGCGGGCACCGAATGAGCTCGAGCGGCGACGCGCATACGCTACCGGTCC
>JAUVWV010000078.1 GCA_030603925.1 Thauera sp.
AGCCACAAACACCCTCCCGGCTCCAGGAGTGCGTAACAGATTCGCAGCACCCCCACCGGGTCGTGCACGTGCTCGATCACATGCCCAAGCGTGATCAGATCGAAACGCAGATCGTCATTCGCGAAGGCCTCGATTCCTCCCTGGCGGACTTGAAATCCGAGCGAACACGCATTGTGAACGGTAACCGGGTCGGGGTCCGCCCCATAGACCTCACACCCCATCGCGCGCGCCCAGTAGAGGAAGTTTCCGCCACCACATCCGACATCGAGGACCCGGGATCCGCGGTCGTCCTTGCTCAGGCAGCGGAAGCCGCGCTGGATACGCTGTCTGAACGGTGGAAGGGTACCGCCCAGCACGACCCCCAGCCACGAGGCCGGACGCTCCGCGGTTCCATACTGCCGGTTGCGGTAACCATTTGCCAGTGCACGCGAGATGCGCTGCACAATGCTCAAGCCACCCAGTTCGGTTCGGCCGATCCCCTCATGAGTCGCGTACGTCATGTAGGCCCTGCCGATACTCGCCACACTCGGGCGGGGATTGAGATATGCACAACCGCAGCCTGGGCAGCGGTACATCCGCCAGTCTCCCGGGGCCACCGCGTATACGATGTCCCGGAGGCCGTTGTACATCAGTGTCTTTTCCCGGCAACCACATACCGGACAGGCGTCGAGGAACTCCAGTTCGTCGCGCGGCCAGACACCGGACTCAAGCGGTGTCACGCCTGTAGGCCCGGAAAAGGACGACTCATTGCTCTTCATCGTTACGCAATCTCTGCAAGAGAAGTGGGGTCGCCAGGTAAATGAGCGTAATTCCGCAGGCCAATGCAGCGACCAGCCATAGTATCCCCCTCACGAACAAGTCTGCGGGCTGACCACTGAACACCACCAACGGGCCGAGAACCACGGCCAGCAGCGAATAGCGCACGGCCTGCGCGGCAAGCGCCGGCACATGCCGGGCAACAGCCTGCCAGAGCAACAGAGTGTCGGCTGTCGCCCGCAGCAACCACACGAACGCAGCACCGGCGACACCGAAGTGCACAATCGCCCACCAGAGCAGCCCCAGGTAGGGCAGCACCTCGAGCAGGTGAATCCGGGCAGTGACATCCGCACGCCCCGCGCTGTGGAGCGCAGTAAAAGGCACTCGTGCGAGGGTGTTGACCATGACCCCGGCAGCCAGCAGCCTCACGACCATGCTGCCTTGCTCCGCGAACTCGGCGTCGAGCCACAGCGAAAGCAGTTCCACTGGAAACATCGCAAAGCACAACGTGACCGGCAGCAGCGCAAACAACATGACCCTGCCAGCCCCTCCAGCCAGTGCTGCAACATCCGGGCTGGCCGACGCGATCGCCTGCGTGAGCGCCGGGAAGAGCGCGGCCATGATCGCTTGCGGAAGCATACTCAGACGGGAAAGCACCTCGAAGGGCGTCACATAGTATGCAACGGCCTCCAGACCACGAATCGCACCGATGAAGAAGCGATCGAAGTACACCAGCACCGGGCCGACCAGGCTGGACACCGTGATCCAGCCACCAAACCGGAGGAGCCCCGAAAGCAGCGACCGATCGAAGACGGGCTGACCACCCAATGCCCGGAGCTGGGCGCGAACCATGCCGCGCAAGGCCAGAAGCGCAAGCACGCGCGCCGCGACCAACGAGAGCGTGATAACCGCCAGGGACTGTGAGAAAAGGCTGATCAGCGCGGGCACAGCAAAATTGCTGATCCCGAGGGGGATTCGCACCAGCGCCACCCCGCGGAACTGCTGAAAACCCTCCATCACAGCCACTTGGCCGGTACTAAGCAGTACGGCAGGCAGGCTTGCGGCGAGGATCAACACAGCCGTCACCGCCTCGTCCCGCAATGAGGCCTGAATGCCGAGAACGGCGTCCACTAACCATGGCGCCAGCAGCGCCACGACGACCGCGGCCAGCATCCCGAGAACGACCAGGGTCGAAGTCCCTGTCCGCACCAACGCCGGAACCCTGTCCGTCTGCTCACGAGCAAGACAGGCAGCAATCTGCTGATTCAGCGCCCTGCCGATACCCATATCGAACAGGCTGAAGTAGCCGACCCCCATCCAAATCAGCGCCAGCAACCCAAAACGCTCGAGCCCGATCCGCCCCAGAAGAAACGGAATGGCGACCAAGGCGACGACAGCAGGTACCGCGATCCCTGTCACACTCCAGACAGCATTCTTGGCGACGCGCCTTCCAGCCGCCTGCAACTTCACGGCCATTGGCTAGCTTGGCGCTGGTCACCCGAGCCTCCGCTCGCCCCAAGCAAGCAAGCCAAGTAGGCATCAGCGGCACGTTCGGCCGAGAACTCCGCGGCGCGCCGGCGTAACTCCTCCGGAGCGACAAAAAAATCGCCGCTCAAACTCCGGATCATTGCGTCCGCCAATGCCGCTGAGTCATCAACAGGTACCAACTGCCCAAGACGGCCATCTTCCAGAATCTCTGCAGGACCACTCGGACAATCGGTTGAAACCACCTGTGTCCCACAGGCAAGAGCCTCAATAACGACATTCGGCAGCCCTTCGTGACGCGACGACAAGACGAACAGAGCCGCGCGGCGCATCCATGCCAAGGCATTGGTCTGGAAACCAACTAGATGAATCCGTTCAGCCAAACCATGGCGACGCACTTCAGCCTCAATGAAGGGCCGTAGCTCTCCCTCCCCCAGGAGCACTAGATGGGCGGAGGTTCTATCCGCTACTGCTGCGAATGCCTCAATCAATACTTCGGGCCCCTTCTGCGGCACCAAACGCCCGGCGAACAATACATACGGTCGGTCCGCCGGAACAGGAGACGTCAGAATAGGGGCGTCCATCAGCGCCAGCGTCTTTCTCGTCACCGTCGGATTCGACACAACGGTAACCGCAGCCCCCCCACCTATCAGCTGCCCTCGAAGATCGTCCGCGACGCCTTCCGACACCGCAATCAATGCGCGCGCCGATTGAACCAAGCGCTTGAAGAGAAACTGCGCCAAGGCCACCTTGAACCGGCGCCGACCTTGCGCTGCTTGGTATTCGGTCGAGAAATGGTCATGTACGCTGACTACGGTGGTAAATCGTCCTCCAAAGATGCGTGACAACGCCAGAGCAAGGACGCTTATATCAGTTGGCGCGGCAAGCACATGCGTCGGCTTGTGGCGCCAGAGGTAGGCGGCAAACCCAAACGGGAAATGCAGCGGATGACGTCGCGCCACCTCACGAACGGTGACGGTTTCAGGAACAAGCGAACAAAGCGAGCCGGAGAAACGCCCTACGACCAGCTCCACCCTGTACCCACGCCTCACCCACTCCTCAATCAGATGGATGCGCATACGCTCCGTACCACCACCGCCGAGGTCGGGGAGGACAACGGCAAGCCTCATCGAACGTTCATCATCGCGGGGTTTCATCACGTGCGGGGTCAAGTCCGGGACAAAGCGGCAGGTTATCGATGTTACCCGAAGCTGCTGTCGGAAATGGGCTGGGACAGTCAAACCGGCCCCTGAATACCGTCTTTCCGTTCGGGTTGAGCCCCTCGACAAGCTCGGGACAGACCTGTCGAGGTCCCATGCCCTTCGAAAGGCTCAGGGCGAACGGGCATCAGTAAATCAAAGGGCCGGGTTAATGACTGCAGACGATCCGCCCGCCACTCGCATGCTCGATGGCGCGCGCGAGCGCAGCCCGCGCGCCGGCTTCGCCATGTACCAGCCGGACCTCGGCGGGCCAGTGGCGCATGCGGGTGATGAAGCGGATCAGGTCGCGCTGGTCGGCGTGGGCGGAGTAGCCGCCCAGGGTGTGGATGGCGGCGCGAATGGGGATGCGCTGGCCGTCGAGCATGACGTAGCCGGCGCGCGGGCCGTGGCGCTGGATGTCGGCGCCCGGAGTGCCTGCGGCCTGGTAGCCGACGAACAGCACATCGTGGCGTGGGTCGGGGAGCAAGGCCTTGAGGTAGTTCACCACCCGTCCGCCGGCACACATGCCGCTCGCGGCGATGACGATGGCCGGTTCGGCGCTGGCAGCCAGGCGGCGCACGTTGGCAAGATGGGCGTCGTGCTCGTCGAGCGCGACGAGTTGATCGAAGGCGAGCGGGTGGCGGCCGGAGCGCAGGCGCGCATGGGCTTCGGCGTCCCAGTGGGGCTGGAGTTCGCGGTACAGGGCGGTGAAACGGCTGGCGAGCGGCGAATCCAGGTAGATGCGCAGTTGCGCCCAGCGGGCGGCGTGCGGGCCGGGCGCTTTGGCCTGGCGGTGCAGGATGTCTTCCAGTTCGTAGAGCAGTTCCTGGGTACGGCCGATGCTGAAGGCGGGCACGATGACGCTGCCGCCATCCTGCAGGGCGTGCTCGATGGCGGCCTGCAGACGCGCACGGCGGGTACGGCGGGATTCGTGTATGCGGTCGCCGTAGGTGCTTTCCAGCACCACGCAGTCTGCCCGCCAGGGCGGCACCGGGGCGGGCAGCAGGGGCGTCCACGGGGCGCCGAGATCGCCGGAAAACACGATGCGCCAGGGCGCCCCGCCGGGGGTGCGGGCGTCGCACTCGACGTAGGCCGACCCCAGGATGTGGCCGGCGCGCTGCAGGCGGATGCGGCAGCTTGCGCCGCCCTGGGTGGGAATCTCGGTCCACTGCTTCCAGGGCAGCGGGCGCAGGCGGCTTTCCACCAGTTGCAGGTAGCGCTCGACGTGCTGTGCATGGCGGCTGACGCCGAGCGCAAAGGCATCGGCCAGCACTGTGGGCAGCAGGCGGGCGGAGGCTTCGCTGCAGTAGATCGGCCCCTTGTAGCCGGCGGCGAGCAGCCAGGGCAGCCGGCCGACGTGGTCGATGTGGACGTGGGTAAGGACGAGGGCGCGGAGGTCTTCGACCGGGAAACGGACTTCCAGCGCATCGTTTGCGCTGCGTCCGTCTGCCGCGGTTTCCGCCCCCTGGAACAGGCCGCAATCGACCAGGATGCTGTTGGCGGGGTCGATGCGGAGCTGATGGCAGGAGCCGGTGACGCCCTCGCGGGCGCCGTGGTGGATCAGTTCGTATGACATTCGCGCATTCTAGCGCGATACGGGAGACACGTTTCGGCCAGTTCTACGACATCCGCCACGTACTCATGCGCCAAGCGGTTGCGGCGTCTGCGCATGGCAAGCCAGGCGTCGGGATGCCTGTGCAAACCTCAGGCGCTGCGCAAGGTTGAGATTGTCGATGGCGGTGCCCGTACGCTCGCCGCACGCGAGCAGGAAGACAGGCAGCAACTTGTCCATCAGGGTGTCCTGCATGCGCGTGAACTTGCCACGAACGATTCAAGCCGGTCGATCCCTTCCGGGGTGGCGAGGGTGCTCTCCAGCAGGTTGCCATTGGCATCGCGGAGCCGAAAAGTCGGTTGGTGACGCCCTGCAGGTGATGGGATTCACGCGCCACCAGATCAAGCAGCTGCCACAGGCGCGCGCGCTATCGTCGAGGCGCGAGCCGAACAAACGCACGATCGCCGCCTCTCCCAGCGTGTGGGCAGCCGCACGCCGGATGGACTGTCGTAGTTCGGATGTGAGTCGAATTGGAGGTTGAACTCCCGGCTGTGGTGACGCCGCATGTGTGTAACGTGATTGATGATAGAAGGACCATCTGCACCCTGCAACCGCCCACCCAGCGCACGCCGTTTACTCTTGGCTCGGCCCTTGGGGACACGAAATAGGGGCAGACCAATTTCCTACAGCCCGCCAACCTCACAGGTCCCGCGAGCGCGCCTCCATACTCTCCAGCGCCAGACGCAACTGTGGCAACTCATGGGCCACAACCAGCCAGACCGCATCAATGTCGATCGCCAGATAGTCATGCACCAGGATGTTCCTGAAGCCAGCTATCGCACGCCAAGGTACGTCGGGTTCGCTCGCCTTGATCGCATCGGTCAGGCGCTGACTCGACTCCGCCAGCGTTTGCAGATTTCGAACGACCGCATCCTGAATCAGTCGGGAAGCGCGAAAACGCGCTTCGTCGCCGCCAACGTATTCATCGATTCAATCAGCACACTCGAGCATGTGGGCGAGATAGACCTTGTCGGCTTCAGGACTCGGCTTCATTCGGCAACGATCATAGTGACCGCGCTTCGCGCAGGATGCGCTCGCGCATCAGGGGATGGAGCGACCGCTCAGTCACCACATCCACGCGACGACCGAGGAGGTCCTGGGCATCCATCAACAATGCCCCAAGCGCGAAGCCGGACGTATCGGGCGCAGTTTCGACCAGCAGATCGACATCGCTGGATGCGTCAGCGTCATCACGCGCCATTGAGCCGAATACCTTGATCGAGCGCATGCCATGACGCTTAGCCAGCGCCCGCAGTGCTTCGCGGTGGGCTTCGATCATCGGGTGCATAGGCCACACTTCCTGAACTCGGACGCCCTCAGTCTAGCAAACGGGCCGCTCACGAGAGCATTTCCAACACGAACGTCCCGAAAGCGGGATCACCTACTATCAGCGCTGACCTTCTTAACCAGCCCGTAGCCTGGATGGAAGCCGGAGGCACCGGCCGTTTGGAGTCTACGGCGCCGGGGGCTGGGGCGCGACCCAACCGCGACGCAGCACCTCGGCAATCATGGCCTGCGCTGCGCGGTCCAGCGCCGGAACGCCGCCATGACCGGCCTGGAGCGCGCCGGCCAGCCGGGCGGCCAACGCGGGGTCCAGACTCACAACGGCAGCCCCTGGTGCTGCGCAATAGCCGGCGGGCTGCCCTGCCCCTACTCCATGCCCCACTTCTGCAGCCGGTAGCGCAGCTGGCGCAGGGTCATGCCCAGGCGGCGGGCGGCGGCGGAGCGGTTCCAGCGGGTTTCGTCGAGCATGCGCAGCACGCGGATGCGCTCGTCGTCCGAGTCGGCCTCGGGGTCGTCGGCGAACTCGTGCTCGTCGTGGCGCGGCAGGGCACGCATCAGCCCTTCGGTGGGATGCAGATCGATGTCCTGCAGGCCGATTTCCTCGCCGTCGCACAGGGCGCAGGCGCGCTCCAGCAGGTTTTCCAGTTCGCGTACGTTACCGGGGAAAGGATGCTGCTGCAGTGTGGCCAGCGCGGCGGCGGAGAGCCGGCGCGGTGCGGTGCCTTCGCGCCCGGCCAGGCGGGCCAGCACGTGGGCCGCGAGATCCGGGATGTCTTCCGGGCGTTCGCGCAGCGCCGGCACGCGCAGGGTGATGACGTTGATGCGGAAGTACAGATCCTGGCGGAACTGACGGTCAGCGACCAGTTGCCCCAGATCGCGGTGCGAAGCGGACAGGATGCGCACATCCACCGGCTCCTCGCCATGACCGCCTACCGGACGCACCGCACGCTCCTGGATGGCGCGCAGCAGCTTTACCTGCATGGACAGCGGCAGCTCGCCGACTTCGTCGAGGAACAGGGTGCCGCCGCTGGCGGCCTGGAAGAGGCCCTGCTTGTCGCTGGCCGCGCCGGTGAAACTGCCTTTCTTGTGGCCGAAGAACTCGCTTTCCATCAACTCGGGGGAGATCGCGCCGCAGTTGACCGGCACAAAGGGCGCGCCGGCGCGCGGGCCGAGGCTGTGAATCAGGCGGGCGATGACTTCCTTGCCGGTGCCGGATTCGCCGTGAATGAACACCGGCGCCTGGTTGCGCGCGAGCTTGTCGATCTGCGCGCGCAACTGCGCCAGCGCGGCAGAGCGCCCGATCAGGTCACGGCCGGTGTGCTCGCCCGCGTTCTCTTTGCCGCCGCGCAGCGCGTTGCCGACCAGTTCGCGCAGGCTCTTGAGCTCCACCGGTTTGGTGACGAAGTCGAACGCACCGAGCTTGAGTGCGCGGATCGCCGTCTCGATGCTGCCGAAGGCGGTGATGACGGCCACCGGCAGGCCAGGGTGGCGGCTCTGGATGTACTCGACCAGTTCCAGCCCGTCGCCGTCGGGCAGGCGCATGTCGGTGAGGCACAGGCGGTAGCGCTGGCGCTCCAGCAATTGACGGGCCTGCTCGACGGTGCCGGCGGTGTCGCAGGCCAGGCCCATGCGCAGCAAGGAGAGTTCGATCAGTTCGCGGATGTCCTCTTCGTCATCCACCACCAGCACGTCGGTGGCGGGCGAGCGGGTTCGGCGGTCTTCGCTGCTCATGGTTTGCTCCGGCCGGCCAGGGTGAAATGGGCACCGATCTCGCTGGGCGCCAGTTCGAGCAGGGCGCCGTTGGCTTCGGCCAGTTCGCGTGCAATGTACAGGCCCAGCCCGGTCCCCTTGGGGTGGGAGGTGAAGAAGGGTTCGAAGATTTTAGCGCGGTCGGGCTCGGCGATGCCCGGGCCGTCGTCGACGATGTGCAGTACCACGGAATCGGCGTCACGCGCTTCGGCCCACACCTTGATCGCCCCCGGGCTGCCGCTGCAGTAGCGGCGCGCGTTGCCGAGCAGGTTGGCGACGATCTGCTGCAGGTGGGCGCGGTCGGCGGCAAAGGTGAGCGCCGGAGCGATCTCGATGCGGTACAGGCTGCGTTCGTCGTCGCGCCCCAGGCACAGCTCGTCGACCAGCGCGACGATGAACTCGCGCAGCGCGATCGCATCCGGCAGGGCCTCGTCGCGCCGTCCCAGGGCGAGCACGTCGCGCACCATGCGCTCGATGCGGCGCGCGTTGTCGTTGATGATGCGGATCAGGCGGGCCTGCATCTCGCCACGCTTTTCGTCGAGCAGCAGTTCGGCCGCCTGGGAGACGGCGGACAAGGGATTGCGGATCTCGTGCGCCATGCTGGCGGTGAGACGCCCGAGCGCAGCGAGCTTGAGTTGCTGGATCTGGCGCTGGATCTCTTCGAAATCGGTCAGGTAGATGACGGTGTCGCCGCCCGTACCGCCGGCCCCCACCGCACGGCAGCGCAGGCTGCGTCCGGCACGTCCGAGCCGCCCCAGCCCCCCGCCGCACTGGTCGCCTTCGCCATCGACCAGACAGGCCGGCAGGGCGGGTTCGAGTTCGGCAAGCAGCGCCCCCTCGGTCAGGGCGATGCCGAGCAGGGTGGAGGCTCGCGGGTTGGCGTGGCGGATCCGGCCGTCCGCGCCAAGCACGATGACCCCGTCCTGCATGTCGCGGATGATGCGCTCGTTGATGGCCTGCTGACTGGCCAGTTCCGCGCCGCGCCGCTGGGCGAGGGATTCGTTCATCTGTGCGCGCCGGGCGAGCAGGCGGGCGACGATGGCGATGGCGAAGAAGCCGGCGCAGGCGATGCCGACCTGGAAGAAGTCGCCGGGTGTGCGCTCGGCAACGGCGCGCCAGACGTTTTCCGACAGCACCAGCACGGTGGCCAGCGCGGCATGGAAGAGCACGGTGCGCTCGCGCGACACCAGGCCGGAACCGGCCAGCACCGCCAGCACGAGGATGTCGATGACAGCCTGCAGGTTGGCAACGCGGTCGAAACCGAGACGCCGCAGCGCATCCGGAAAGCCCAGCAGCAACACCGCCGCCAGGTAGCATGACGAAACGATGAGGAACAGGCGCGGCGCCTCGCCGCCCAGATTCAGTTCGTGCCCGACGACGACGAAGACGCCGGCGAGGATCAGACGAAACAGATTGAAGTAACGCAGCGAGACCCGCCGGGCCTGGTCGAAGCCTTCGGCAGCAAGAGCCGCTTCGTTCATTCAGCTACGCCTGGCACCCAGCCTGCGGTGCTCTTCGCTGCAGAAGAAGGCGTCGCCCTGGCGCACACCTTCGCTCTCCGGCACGTGCACGCCGCAATGGTCGCAGGCCAGCATGCGTTCCGGCCCGGACGCGCGCCCGGCCTTGTGCGCACGCTTCGCCGCCCCGCCCTCGCGCATCCGCTGAAGGGCGCGCCGCACCCACCAGATGGCGATCAGGACCAGGATGAAGATCAGGATATTGCGCACGAGAGCCCGCAGCGGTCAGGGGAACATAGGCGGCGAAGTTTATCACGGCGGCAAACCCCGCCCGTAGCCCGGAAGAAGGCCGCAGGCCGGAATCCGGGACGATGCGCAGGCTCTCGAATGCCGCTCCCGGATTGCGCTACGCTCCATCCGGGCTACGAACCCGTCCGGCCAACGCCGCTCAAGCGTTCGCAGGCACGCGCCAGGGTGTCCTCGTTCTTCGCGAAGCAAAAGCGCACCACGCGGTCGTCATGGCCGTCGGCGAAGAAGGCGGAGACGGGAATCGCCGCCACGCCGACCTCGCGGGTGAGGTATTCGCAGAACGCGCTGTCGGGCCGTTCGGAGATGGCCGCGTCGCGCGCGAGCTGGAAATAGGTGCCACGCGAGGGCAGCAGTTCGAAGCGCGAGGCGGCGAGCGCGGCGCGGAAGAAGTCGCGCTTGGCCTGGTAGAAGGCAGCCAGACCGAGGTGGCGGCCGGGGTCGGCCATGTAGTCGGCGAGCGCGTACTGCACCGGCGTGTTCACGGTGAACACGTTGAACTGGTGCACCTTGCGGAACTCCGCCATCAGCTCGCGCGGCCCGGCGACGTAACCCACCTTCCAGCCGGTGATGTGATAGGTCTTGCCGAAGCTGGAGACGATCAGGCTGCGTGCGGCCAGTTCCGGGTGGCGGGCGCAGCTCTCGTGGCGCGCGCCGTCGAAGACGATGTGCTCATAGACCTCGTCGGACACCACCACGATGCCGGTGTCGCGGGTCAGCGCAGCCAGCTGCGCCATGTCGTCCGCAGTCCATACGGTGGCGGTGGGGTTGTGCGGCGAGTTGATCATGATCATGCGCGTGCGCGGGCTGATCGCCGCGGCCACCGCCGTCCAGTCCGGACGGTAGTCCGGCGCGGCCAGGCGCAGGCGCACCACCTTGCCGCCCTGCAGTTCGATGGCCGGCGCGTAGGAGTCGTACACCGGCTCGAAGACGATGACCTCGTCGCCCGGATGCACCAGCGCGGCCACCGCGGTGAACAGCGCCTGGGTGGCGCCGGCGGTCACAGTGATTTCGCTGTCCACGTCGTAGGCCGTGCCGTACAGCGTCTCGATCTTGCGCGCGATGGCCTCGCGCAGCACCGCCACCCCGGCCATCGGCGGATACTGGTTGTGCCCGGTACGCATCCAGTGCGCGACGCGCTCGAACAGCACGTCTTCCGCATTGAAGTCCGGGTAGCCCTGCGACAGGTTGATCGCCCCGCACTCCTGCGCCATGCGCGACATCACGGTGAAGATCGTAGTGCCCACGGCAGGCAGGCGGGAGGTGACGGTGGCGGGGAAGCTGGGCATGGCGGCGGGCACGGCAAGGAAGGGAACGAACGATTGTGGCAGAGCCCGGTCTGCTTGGGAAACGTCCGTATACCCTTGATAGAATCCCCGCATGACCTTCAAGCAGCCCATCCCCACCATCCGCCGCGACGCCGACGGCGTCGTCATCCTCGACCAGACCCTGCTGCCGCACCGCTGCGAGCAGCGCCGCCTGTCCACGCTGGACGAAGTCGCCCACGCCATCCGCAGCATGCAGGTGCGCGGCGCGCCGCTGATCGGCGCCACCGCGGCCTACGGGGTGGCGATCGCGCTCGGCCGCGATGCCGCGGACGAGTCCCTCGACCACGCCCTGCGCACGCTCGCCGCAACGCGCCCGACCGCGGTCAACCTGCACTGGGCGCTGGGCCGCATGGGCGCCCGCCTGCTGCCGCTGGCGCCGTCCGCACGTGCGGAAACGGCCTGGCTGGAGGCCGAGGCGATCCGCCTGGAGGATCAAGAAACCTGCGCCGCGATCGGCCGCCACGGCCTGGCGCTGATCGAGGCGGTGGCCGCGCGGCGCCCCGGTCCGGTGCGCGTGATGACCCACTGCAACGCCGGCTGGGTGGCCACCTGCGGCGCCGGCACGGCGCTGGCACCGGTGTATGCGGCGCACGCGCGCGGCATTGCGGTGCATGTGCTGGTGTCCGAAACCCGCCCGCGCAACCAGGGCCTGCTCACCGCCTGGGAACTGCGCGAAGCCGGCGTGCCGCACAGCCTGATCGCCGACAACGCTGCGGGCATCCTGCTGGCGCGCGGCGACACCGACCTGGTGATCACCGGCGCCGACCGCGTGGCGGCCAACGGCGACAGCGCCAACAAGGTCGGCACCTGCCTGAAGGCGCTCGCCGCGCAGGACGCCGGCGTGCCCTTCTACATTGCCGCGCCCTTCTCCACGCTGGATTTCGCCTGCCCGGCAGGCGCGGCCATTCCCATCGAGGAGCGCGAGGGCGACGAACTGCGCTGCGTGAGCGGACTGGACGCCGCCGGCCAGCTCGCCAGCCTGCGCCAGGCGCCCGAGGACATGGCGGTGATCAACCCGGCCTTCGACGTCACCCCGGCACGCCTGATCCGCGGCATCATCACCGAGCGCGGCATTGCCGCCCCCGGCGCGCTGCGCGAGATGTTCCCCGCGGACGAACTCAGCTGATGGACGCCCACCCCGGTCTGCGCGCAGCACTGCTCGCCACCGCCCGCGCGATGGGCGCCGCGCGCCTCAACGTCGGCACCGCGGGCAACGCCAGCCTGCGCCTGGGGACCGACGGCAGCTATCTGATCACCCCCACCGGCCTGCCTGCGGAAGCCTGCACGGCGGCGGACATGGTGCCGATGAGCGCGGACGGCAGCGCCCACGGCGCCCGCGCGCCGTCGTCCGAATGGCGCCTGCACCACGACATCTACGCCCGCCGCCCGGAAGCCGGCGCCATCGTGCACGCACATGCGCCCTTCGCCACCGCGCTGGCCTGCCAGCGCCGCGAGATTCCGCCCTTCCACTACATGATCGCGCGCTTCGGCGGCAGCACCGTGCGCTGCGCGGGCTACGCCACCTTCGGCACCCAGGCGCTCTCCGATCTCGCGCTCGCCGCGCTCGACGCGCGCTGCGCCTGCCTGCTGGCCAACCACGGCATGGTGGTGTTCGGTCGCGACACGGCCCACGCGCTGGCGCTGGCGGTCGCGTTCGAGATGCTGTGCGAACAGTACTGGCGCAGCCTGCAGCTGGGCGAACCGGCCTTGCTCTCGGAAGCGGAGATGGCGGAGGTGGTCGCGCGTTTCAGTTGGTACGGCCAGCCGCAGGAACGGGACCGCAGCTAAAGCACCCGCTGAACCACGAGAACGCGCACGTTCCCGCACCCGCAGCCGGAAGAACCTGCGTAGGAGCGGCCTTGGCCGCGATTGCGGCAGTCGGCGCCTGCAAGGCTGCATCGCGGGCAAGCCCGCTCCTACCTGCTGGGTCCGCCGGAGTGGGCCCGTCCGCGGGTCGTACTGGACCGCGAGACCACGCACGCTCCGCGCCCGCGGCCGGAAGAATCTGCGTAGGAGCGGCCTTGGCCGCGATTGCGGCGGTCGGCGCCTGCAAGGCTGCAATCGCG
>JAUVWV010000227.1 GCA_030603925.1 Thauera sp.
CTCGCGGACAGCTTCATGCTGGAGTTCCTCCAGTCGCACACCAATGTGGTGTACCAGCCGCCGTACAACAGCCGCTGGTACAGCGGCATCAACCCCTACGCGCTGGGCTTCGCGATGTGGCAGGACCTCCGCCGCATCTGCGAGGCGCCCACTGACGAGGACCGCGAGTGGTTCCCCGACATCGCCGGCAGCGACTGGCTGCAGACCTTCGACTTCGCCATGCGCAACTTCAAGGACGAGAGCTTCGTCGCGCAGTACCTGTCGCCCAAGGTGATGCGCGACCTGCGCCTGTTCGCGGTACTCGACGACGAGCGCGAGGACACCCTGGAGATCTCCGCCATCCACGACGACGGCGGCTATCGCCGGGTGCGCGCGATGCTCTCCGAACAGTACAACCTGGGCAGCCGTGAGCCCTACATCCAGGTGTGGAACGTGGACCTGCGCGGCGACCGCTCGCTCACCCTGCGCCACCAGCAGCACCAGCGCCGCCCGCTGGGCGACAGCGCCGACGAGGTGATGAAGCATCTGGCACGCCTTTGGGGTTTTACCGTACGCCTGGAAACGGTGGATGCGGAGGGCCAGGTCGAACTGCTGCACGAGGTGCGCAACGAGAAGCGGCGCGGCAACCACGACGACTGAGCACGCCCCCGGCTGGCCGCCCCTTCCCGCAGGCGCGGGCTTCGCCACGATGCGAGCTGCGGGAAACCGGATGCCTCGATCGCCGTTCCCGGATTCCGGCCTGCGGCCCTCATCCGGGCTACGCATCTACATTTCCGCATCCGTCTCGTTGCCCGGATGAAGCGCAGCGCAATCCGGGGGCAGTCTCCCTAGCCCGCCGCCTCCAGCAGCACCCGCACGCGCAGCCCGGGCGCCACGTGGATGCCGTTGCCCGACTGCTTGGCCACCTTCTTCGCCGCCGCGGCGGCGGAGGCCACTTCCTCGGGCGTGTGGAACTGCCCGGCGGTCACATGCACCACCCCGGCGGCCACCGTGGTGAGCGGGAACATCACCTTGAAGCCGCGCCGGTCTTCGCTCTCGAAGCCGTTGCGCGCCAGCTCTTCGGCATCGAACAGCTCGCGTGCGCGCCGGTTGAATTCGTACACCGTGCGCTCGCAGCGCGAACGCCAGTCCTCGCTCTGGAACAGCACCACGAAGTCGTCGCCGCCCACATGACCAACGAAGTCCTGCGCCGGCTCGGCATGCGCGGCGATCACCTGCGCCGCCAGCTTGATCATCTCGTCGCCGCGCCAGTAGCCGTACAGGTCGTTGTAGGGCTTGAAGTTGTTCAGGTCGAAGTAGCAGGCGGCGAACTCGGCCTCCGCATCGAGCAGGCGGCGGATATGCTCGGTGATCGGGATGTTGCCCGGCAGGAAGGTCAGCGGATTGGCATGGCGCGCGGCCTCGATGCGCCGTTCGGTGACCGCGCGCACCAGGCTCTCGCCGGTGGCCAGCCCGGCATAGCGCCCCTCTTCGGTGATGATGAAGCCCTCGTAGAGGTAGCGCTGGTCGTCACCGGTGAGCACCGAAATCAGCGAATCGACCGGCGCACCGGCCTCCACGCGCAGCGGCGTGGCGTTCATGAACAGGGTGCACTGGCGCCGGCCGTAGAGTTCGCGCGAGTACGGCTGGGCGAACTTGTCGACGAAGTTGCGCCGATTCACCAGGCCGATCGGGTAGCGGTTCTCCACCACCGCCACCGCATGCAGATCCGGGTGGCGGGTGAACAGCGTCATCAGTTCGCTGTTCGTCGCATCGGCCTGGATCGTCGGTGCCGCCACCTTCAGGCGCCCGATGGTCTCCGCCATGTCGGGGCGCGGCGCCGAATTGGGCAGCACGGCGATCTTCGACGAAGCCAGCACGGCCTGTGCGGCCTCGGCCACCACCGAGGCCGGGTGCGCCACCGGGCGGCCGAACAGGTAGCCCTGCCCGTAGTGGCAGCCCAGGTCACGCAGCACCCCGAGGTCGGCGGCCTCCTCCACCCCTTCGGCGACGATGGGCGTGCCGAAGGCGGTGGACAGGTTCAGGATCGCGCGGATCACCTCCACCTTGCGGCTGTCGCGATGGATGCCGCGCACGAAGAACTTGTCCAGTTTGACGATCTGCGGTTTCAGTTGCGCCCACAGACGCAGGCTGGAGCGCCCGTCGCCGAAGTCGTCCAGTGCCAGGCCCACGCCCTGGCTGGCCAGCGCGGCAAAGGTGGCCTGCAGCGCATCGACGTCCTCCACCCGTTCGTGCTCGGTGAGCTCCAGCATCAGCCGCGCGGGCGCCAGACCGGCATCCACCGCACGGCGCAGCAACTGCCCGCCGCGCTCGCGCCCGAAGGCGCTGATCGCCGGCGCGCTGAGATTGAGGAAGAGCTTGCCCGGCAAGCGCAGCGCGGCAAAGGCCTCCATCGCCCCGGTGCATGCGGCCACCTCCAGCTCCATCGCCAGGCCGCAGTGCTTGGCCACGCGCAGCAGTTCGTCCGGTGCGTGCAACGGCGAGTCGGCCGGTCCGCGCATCAGGGCCTCGTAGCCCAGGATGTTGGCCTGGGCGAGATCGACGATGGGCTGGAAGACGAAGCACAGCGCCTGCCGGTCCAGGATCTGTCGCAGCCGAACGGCGAGTCCCGCGTTGTGCAGCATGATGACCTCGGGTCGGAATGAGCGCCGTGATTGTCGCCGGCCCACGTTAAGCTTCGATGACCACTGCACGACCGGCCGCGCCTCGCCGTACAATCGCGGCTCATATCCGAAGGCCCGACCGTCATGTTCCTGCCCGCCCAGCCCATCTATCCGGTTGCCGGAATCCGCGAGATCGAAGCCCGCGTCATGCCCGGCGCCAAACCGACGCTGATGGAACGCGCCGGACGTGCCGCGGCCGAGGACGCGGTGCGCCTGATCATGGACCGCCCCGGCCCCATCCTGGTGGCCTGCGGCCCGGGCAACAACGGCGGCGACGGTTTCGTGCTGGCGCGCCACTTCCGCCAGGCCGGGCGCGAGGTGGTGGCCGCCTTCGCCGACGATGCGGCGCGCCTGCCGCCGGACGCCGCCAAGGCGCTCGCCGACTTCCGCGCCGGCGGCGGCGAACCGGTCTCCACCCTGCCCGCCGCACCGGCCGACGGCTGGGCACTGGTGGTCGATGCCCTGTTCGGCATCGGACTTACCCGCCCGGTCACCGGACGCCACGCGAACTGGATCGCCGCGCTGAACGAGCAGCAGGCGCCGCGCTTTGCGCTGGACATGCCGAGCGGACTCGACACCGACACCGGTCAGGTGCTCGGCACCTGCTTTCGCGCCACCCACACCACCACCTTCATCGCCCTCAAGCCCGGCCTGCTGACCCTGGACGGGCCGGACCACGCCGGCGAGATCTCCGTGCAGCGCCTGGACGTGGACGCCGCCGGCTGGCTGCGTCCGCTCGGCCACGCGGTGCGCCCGAGCCTGTTCAGCGCCCTGCTCAAGCCGCGCCTGCGCAACTCGCACAAGGGCTGCTACGGCGACGCCGGCATCATCGGCGGCGCCTCCGGCATGGCCGGCGCCGCCCTGCTGGCGGCGCGCGCGGCGCTCTGGCTGGGCGCCGGACGGGTGTATGCCGGCCTGCTCGACGAACGCGCCCCGGCGGTGGACATGGCCCATCCGGAGCTCATGCTGCGCGGCGCCGATGCGCTGCCCGAACACCTCAGCGCGCTCGCCGTGGGGCCCGGCCTGGGCCAGTCCGGCGCAGCCGCAACCCTGCTGCAACAGGCCATCGCGCGCGACATCCCGCTGGTGCTCGACGCCGACGCACTCAACCTGCTGGCGGCCGATCCTGCGCTGCAGAGCGCACTGGCCGCACGCAGCGCGCCCACCCTGCTCACCCCGCACCCGGCCGAAGCCGCCCGCCTGCTGGCGAGCGACACCGCCGCGGTGCAGGCCGACCGCCTCGCCGCCGCACTGGAGCTCTCCGCCCGCCTGCGCGCCCAGGTGGTGCTCAAGGGCTGCGGCAGCATCGTCGCCTGTACCGACGGCAGCTGGTACATCAACGGCACCGGACATCCCGGCATGGCCAGCGCCGGCATGGGCGACGTGCTCACCGGGCTGCTCACCGCACTGCTCGCGCAAGGCTGGCCGGCCACCCGGGCGCTGCTGGCCGCGGTGCACCTTCATGGCGCGGCAGGAGATCGCCTGGCGCGCGAAGGCATCGGCCCGGTGGGGCTGAGCGCCAGCGAAGTGGTCGATGCCGCACGCGGCCTGTTCAACGGCTGGCTGGTGGAGGCCAACCGCAACGGCAGCTGATTCGGCGGGCGTGCGTTTTCGCCGCTTTCAGCCGCCCGCCGGCGGATTACAATCGCCCCACCAGCCCCCTGCGCACCGCCCATGCAGAAAATCCGAATAGACCGGCTCCAGCCCGGCGTCTTCATCTCTCTCGCCTCGGTCGGCTGGATGCGCCACCCGTTCATGCTGAACGAGTTCCGCATCTCCAGCGAACGCCAGATCCGCGCCTTGCGCGAGATGGGCCTGGCCGAAGTGGCCTGGGATCCGGTGCGCAGTGCGGCCGAACCCTTGCCCGAATCCGCCGTGCACGAGGCCGGCGAGGATGGCGAGATCGACTTCGCCAGTGCGGCGCTGGCCGGCATGCTCGACGAGAAGCGTGCCCGCCTGGAAAACCTGCGCCGCCAGCGCGACGGCCTGGCGCGCCGCGAGCGCCAGTACGAACAGGACGCCGCCGCCGCCGGCGACATCCTGAAGGGTTTCCCGGCGCGCGCACCGGAAGCGCATGCGCGCGGCAAGCAACTCGCCGGCCAGGTGGTCGACAGCCTGATCGGCGCGGAGAGCATGGTCATCCACCTGGTCAACCAGAAGAGCAAGGAAGGCGGCGCCGCCTTTCACGCGCTCAACGTCATGGTGCTCTCGCTGCTCCTCGCCCGCGCGCTCAGGCTGCCCGCCGAAGAGATGCGCCAGCTCGGCGTGGGCGCCCTGCTGCACGACGTGGGCAAGGCGGAGATCCCGCCGCGCATCCTGCGTGCGAGCAGCCGCACCCCGCCGGAGGAAGAGTTCTACCGCGCCCACATCGGCTACGGCATCAAGGCAGTGGCGGGCGCGCGCGGCATGCAGGTGGCCGAGCGCAACATCATCGCCTGCCACCACGAACGCTGGGACGGCAGCGGCTTCCCCAACAAGCTGGCCGGCGAGAAGATCCCGCGCCTGGCCCGCATCGCCGCCATCGCCAACCGCTACGACAACCTGTGCAACCCCTTCGAGCTGCAGCACGCCAAGACCCCGGCGGAAGCGCTGCGCCATCTGTTCAAGGTGGAAGGCGCGCACTTCGACCCTGTCCTGCTGCAGACCTTCGTCAAGACCCTCGGGGTGTACCCACCGGGCTCCTTCGTGCATCTGTCGAACGGCGCCATCGGCCTGGTGGTCGAAACCAACCCGGCCGCCCTGCTCAACCCCCTGGTCATGCTCTACGACCGCGACATCCCGCGTAACGAGGCCATGCTGCTCGATCTGCGCGACGTCGACCTGAAGGTCGAATCGGTCGCCAATCCGGCCCGCCTGCCGGTGGAGGTGGTGGAGTATCTCGCCCCGCGCGGCCGGCTGGACTACTACGTGGAAGGCGC
>JAUVWV010000168.1 GCA_030603925.1 Thauera sp.
ACAAGAAGGGCGTGCAGCTGGTGAGCCTGGAAGCGGCGCGCGCCAATGCCTACGATGCGCTGTCGCTCGAAGGCTATGTGCCGCCCGAACCCAACACCACCGGCGTGATCGCGCTGGACGTGGACCTCAACGACCTGCGCGACTACATCGACTGGGGCCCCTTCTTCCAGACCTGGGACTTGGCCGGCAGCTTCCCCAAGATCCTCGATGACGAGATCGTCGGCGAAACCGCACGCAACGTCTTCCAGGATGCGCAGAACATGCTGGAAGACCTGATTGCAGGCGAATGGGTGCAGGCCAAGGCGGTGTTCGGCCTGTTCCCGGCCAACAGCGTGGGTGACGAC
This sequence comes from Thauera sp., assembly GCA_030603925.1. Taxonomy (GTDB): domain Bacteria; phylum Pseudomonadota; class Gammaproteobacteria; order Burkholderiales; family Rhodocyclaceae; genus Pseudothauera. Next base: position 345 of record JAUVWV010000168.1, read on the forward strand.
ATCGAGTTCTTCGACGACGAAGCCCGCGCCCACCCCATCATGACCTGGTACGGCCTGCGCCAGCAGCACGAACGCCCGGCCGGCAAGCCGCACTGGTGCCTGGCCGACTACGTCGCCAGCAAGGATTCCGGCGTGCGCGACTGGGTCGGCGCCTTCGCCGTCACCGCCGGCCTGGGCATCGAGCACAAGCTCGCCGAGTTCGAAGCCGCACACGACGACTACCACGCCATCATGCTGAAGAGCCTCGCCGACCGCCTCGCCGAGGCCACTGCCGAATGGCTGCACGAGCGCGTGCGCAAGGAATACTGGGGCTACGCCGCCGCCGAGTCGCTGGACAACGCCGCACTGATCAAGGAACAGTACCAGGGCATCCGCCCCGCCCCCGGCTACCCCGCCTGCCCGGACCACACCGTCAAGGCCGCGCTGTTCCAGCTGCTGGACGTACCCACCAACACCGGCATGGGCCTCACCGAGTCCATGGCCATGACCCCGGCCGCGGCCGTCAGCGGCTTCTACTTCGCCCATCCCGAAAGCCACTACTTCGCGATTCAAAAGATCGGCCGCGACCAGCTCGAAGACTGGGCCCGCCGCACCGGCATGAGCGTGGCCGCGGCGGAGCGCTGGCTGGCGCCGTTGTTGTAGGGCGCTGGTGGGGCATCGCCGCCGTTTGCGCTGAACAGCCAGCGCAGGGCTGGCGTGCCGTTTGTGCCCGGTGGGAGCGCCTCGGTCTCCCAGCGTTTTCTGGAGTGCTTTGCACGGCCGCCTCCGGGGTGTAATACTGCGGCGTGATATCACGTTAAGGAGGGCGACCATGAGCACCATTGCCCGGGTCTTCATGAGCGGTCGCAGCCAGGCGCTGCGGCTACCCGCCAAACTGCGACTCGAAGCCAAGTCGGTCCGCATCGAGCGGATCGGCGGCGATCTCTGGCTGCATCCCGAAACACCCCCGGAGCGGGATATGGGGCTGTGGCTGCAGCAGTTCTACGCGAACAATGAAGCGCTGCCGGAGGACTTCCTTGCCGAGCGCCACGATCCGCCCGCACAGGAACGCGACTGGTCCTGATAGGGCGAGCTTCCAACATGTTGCGTACCCTCGACACAAAAATCTGCAGCTACATCCTGCGTCGCCACCCTGCGGCCATGATCGAACGTTTCGCCAGCCTGGATCCGGGGAGCGTATGGCTGTCAGCGATCGTCGCCGCCGAACTGCGCTTTGGCGCCGCCAAGCTTGCAGCGCCCCGTTTTCACGCGGCAGTCGAGGCCTGGCTGGCCGGTTTTGACCTCCGCCCGTGGTCACCGGAGGCAACCCACCATTACGCGCAGACCCGCGCGGCCCTTGAGCGAGCCGGCAAGCCCATCGGTGGAATGGACCTCATGATCGCAGCCCACGCCATGGCGGAGGACAGCGTGCTCATTACCAACAATGCCCGCGAATTCCTGCGCGTGCCGGGATTGGCGGTGGAAGAATGGGCAATCGAAACGCCGTTGCCGTGAGGGTCGCGAGCTGACCATTGTTGTAAGGCGGGAGAGATTGACGCAGCCTGATCGGGCAGCCTTGCAGGCAAATGAGAGGGCAAATGATCGGGCTGCCTTGACATGACGTACCCGACACGTACGTTGCGCTCAAGGAGGTACGCCGTGTCCACACTTTCTGCGTGAGAAATGGGGACGGACCACGATTATCAAAACCGTGGTCTGTCCCCTATTTGTGCCCTGCGCTCAAGTTGCGCAGATGAACTTGTTTCATAGCCGCTACGCCATGACACATCCGCTTCGCGATACGGTAAAGCAGAAGTTCTATCCGTTTGTGGAGGCGCGGGGGTTTTCGCGTGTCAAATCAAACAACGCGTTGTTCACGACCTTCCGGAAAAATGATGGCGGGGTGATCTATGAATTTGAGATTCAATGGGACAAGTACCATCGCCCCTATTTCGTGCTCAATTTCAGCCAACCCGAAGGAACTGGCGTCAGAACTCGAACGAAGCGGGGACGCCTGCAACGAAAGAGAGGTGGTCCGCTGAGTTGCTGGTTCAACCTTCGGAAGCCATGGCTCGAGGCCATTCAAACCTGGAGCGTCTGGTACACGCCGGAAGAGGTGGTGGAGCAACTGATTGCATTCTTTCCGGAGATCGAGGCTTGGTGGTCGAACGGCACAGAGGGGCCTCATGTTTACTGCGTCTAGGCGCCGGGCTGCCAAGTCCGTCAGCGGGATGCCAGCCTTCCAAGCTGTTTGGTGTCCTCCGGGGCGCTCCGGCGCTCGTTACGTCGAACGCCCGGAATCATGGAGTCGGTGAATGAAACGCACAACCCAGTTTTTTGTCATTTCTGCGGCAGCTTCGCTCTTGGTCGGCTGCGGCATGGCTTCGGACATTGCGGAAACTCAGAAGAAGTCAGACGACATTGCGTCTGCGCTTGAAAAGGAAGTTGGGGTCAAGCCACAGGTTGGCTGGAAGATTCATAACGGTACGCTTGCTCATGTCAATGTGCAGTTCCCGGTGGAAGGCGTCGCGTATCTCCCGGTGGGTGAGCTGGTCGGCAAAGTTCGTGCTGTGGTGACGAAGAGCTTCGACAAGCCGCCCCAGCAGCTGGTTGTATCCACCCTTTCACAACAGTGATGCCGACCCAGGAAATGGGGAGAGAGCACATTTTTCGCTACCCGGTGCCTGTTGCCGGTTCAGCGATCTGGCAATTATGTTCGCGCCCTCTTGGGCATCGAGTTCATCATCCAGTGCGGGCCGGTGGTCGTCATTGCTCCCCTGTTGTACCGGTCCGGAACGCGGGGGCGGCGTTGAAATGATGGGAGGGGACTGTTCATGACCGGCCGGACCGACGCGCTGCTGCGCCTTGCGCGCTGGGTGGCCATTGTGGTGGCGTTGGGCGCCACGTTCATGGCGGCCGACGTCTTCAGCCTTGGGTTCAACGAGGAAGGGCGCCATTTCGACGGCGAAGTGGTGCGCCCCGACGGTGCGCGAATCGGCTATGCGCTGCTCGCGCTGGCGGGTTGGGGGCTGGTGGGGGGACTGACCGTGCTGCAACGGGCGAGACACCGCCTCCGTCACCGTCGTGGCCGCACCGTCGGCCGTCATTAACTCCGCAATCAGTTACGCCACGCCTTTCGCCCTGAGCTGTGGGGAAATGGGGACAGACCACGATTATCAAGACCGTGGTCTGTCCCCTGGTGTCTCGGACCGTGGTTTGCCCCCCTTGTGTCCCCTGCAGGGGGTAGTGGTGCAGCCATCGCCCGTGGCGGTGGCAAGGAAGCCAGGCGCTTTGACCCGAGCCGGCGGCGAGGCACGCACGGTATAGTGGCGGCGTTGGACGATGGGCTGCGGGTGACCAATCCATCGTCCGAGCGGGGGCTGCGCAGTCGGCCGCGCGGGTCTCTCAATTCAAACGCTGGAGTTGCCCATGACCTCCGTGACGCGTCCTGCGGACCGCCATGACAAGATTCGCGCACTGTTTGACGAGTACATCGAGCTCTACGCCTCTCGCGATGACCGGCTGACCGCGCTGTTCAGCGAAGACTTCAGCGGTTATACGGGCGGCGGCAGCGTTCTGGTCAAGGATCGCGACGAGTGGGTGAAGATCACCCGGCAGGATTTTGCCGAGGTGCCCGGACGCCTCCGCATCGACATGCGCGACATCGCCTTGCAGGACTTGAGCGAGCATGTCGTTGCGGTGACCGCTTTCTTCCACATCCACCTGCCGGTGCCCGAACATGTGCTGTCGCGGGAGATGGCGCGGCTGGCGTTGATCTTTCGTCTTGAGGGCGAGGCCTGGAAGATTGTCCACAGCGGCATCTCGATTCCCTATCACCTGGTGCAGGATGGCGAGGTCTATCCGCTTCATGAACTGCAGGAGCGTAACCGGACACTGGAAGCGCTGGTTGAGGAGCGCACCCGGGCGCTGAATGAAAGAGAGGTTTTCTATCGGCTCCTCACCGAAGACGCCCTGGACGTGCTGTGGCGGGCCGACAGCGAACTGCGCATCACCTACATCAGCCCATCGGACGAGCGCTTTCGCGGCTTCAAGGCGGAAGAGGTGGTCGGCCATCATGTCTTCGAGCTGTTCAACGAGGAGGGCGTTGCCATCGTGTCGGAAGCCTGGCGCAGGCGCCTGGAGGCTGAGCGGGAAGGCAGGGACCTTGGTTTTGTCAGCTTTGATGCGCCCCACCTGTGCAAGGACGGCAGCGTGATCTGGGGAGAGGTGTTCTCCAAGGCGGTACGGGACGAGAGCGGGAAGATTACCGGGTTCCACGGCATCACGCGGGAGATCACCAGGCGCAAGCAGATGCAGGAGCAGATTCAGCAACTGGCGTTCTATGACACGCTGACCCACCTTCCCAACCGCCGCTTGCTCAGCGACCGCTTGCAGCATGCGCTGGCCGCCAGCAAGCGCAGCGGGCGCCATGGCGCCCTGATGTTTGTCGATCTGGATAACTTCAAGCCCTTGAACGACAGATACGGCCACTTTGTCGGGGACCTGCTGCTGATTGAAGTGGCAGATCGCCTGAAGCGCTGTGTTCGCGAAATGGACACCGTGGCGCGCTTTGGCGGCGATGAGTTCGTGGTGATGCTGGGTGAGCTGGTGAAGGATCACGAGGAGTCCATCGCCCAGGCCGCAGCCGTTGCCGAAAAGATTCGCCTCCGGCTGGCCGACGACTATCGCCTCAACGCGGCCCGCGAGGGTGAGGCCGAGAACATCGTCAAGCACCATTGCTCGGCGAGTGTCGGGGTGTTTGTCTTTCTGGACCATGAAGCCGGCGCGGATGAAATTCTGAAGTGCGCCGACATCGCCATGTATCAGGCCAAGGCAGCAGGGCGCAATACCGTCCGTATCTATGCGGCAGACGCGCCGCCGGCGAATCTGCCCGGTGATCAAGCGCCTTGCTTGGGAGCGCGTTGAGTGCGCGCTCGACTTGGCCCATGCTTGACAGACGCCGGGACGCCGTCTTCAATTGATTCGTCAGTTACGCGCGTTTGATCGAATCATGCCCTCCCGCAAAGCCCTCCGTTCAGTGCAAGAACCTGCAGCCGTTTACTCCGTGGCCGAAGGCGGCGGGGCCAGCGTGCTCGCCTACCTGCATGCGGACTCCGCGCTCGAACGGGACCACATGGTGCGGGGGGGCTTCGAACCCGCTTCCCTCGATGCCTTCGCCAGCCGCTTCAGCCGCAGCGGGCGCAGTCTCGCGCAACTTCTCGGCGTGGCGCCGGCCACCTACGACCGCCGCGTGCGCGAGGGCAAGCCCCTGTCGCAGGACGATTCGGACCGCATCGCGCGCCTGATCGAGGCCGAGCGTGCGGCGATCCGCGTGTTCGGCGACGAGGACGCGGCGCGGCAATGGCTGGCGTCGCCGGTGCCCGTGCTGGAGGGGGCGGTGCCGATCAGCCTGCTGGCGACCACGCCGGGCCATCAGGCGGTGATGAACGCGCTGCGGCGGATCATGGCGGGCACGGCCGCCTGATGGCGAGCTTGTGGCGGCTGGCGCAGGACTGGGTGGACCTGGAAAGTGGCGCGCTGCTGTGCGCGGCGGAGGACTTCTCCTGCGCCGGCGCGGGCGCCGCGGCCGTGGGGGGGCGCTGGAACAGCGTCGGTTCGGCGGTCATCTATCTCGCCGACAGCGTCGCCCTGGCGCAACTGGAGCGGCGCGTGCATGCACCCCACCGTCCCCCGGCCGCGCAGGTGCTGGTGGAGGTGGACCTGCCGGCCCCGGTGCTGGCCGCGGCCCGCGTCATCGATCCGCCGGCCGGCTGGGATGCGCCCAACACCGACTGGAGCGTGGGCCGCTGCGCGACGCAGGCCCTGGGCGATGCCTGGTGCGCGGAAGGGGGGACCTTGCTGCTGCGCGTGCCCTCGGTGGTGGTGCCGGTGGGCTGGAACTACCTGCTCAATCCGCGCCACCGCGACATGAAGAGGGTGACGACCCGGCGCACGTCCTACGTGCCCGATGCGCGCCTGTGGTGATTGGAGAACAATGGGGCCAGGCCACAATTGTGCGAACCGTGTTCTGTCCCCTGTCATGAGGAGTTCCCGATGTCAGCCTACGCAGTAGCAGTGATACGAGAGACGCGCTTCGGCCCGCAGATCAAGGCCTATCTGGAGCGCATCGACGCGACGCTGGCGCCCTACGGCGGGCGGTTCCGGGTGCACGGCGGTCCGTATCAGCTGCTGGAAGGTTCGTGGTCCGGGGATCTCGTCATCATCGAATTCCCGAGCGCGGCGCAGGCGACGGCCTGGTATCACTCGCCGGCCTACCAGGCGATCAAGCCGTTGCGCGCGAACAATACCGACGGGGACGTCTTCGTGGTGTCCGCGGTGCCGGATACGCACAAGGCGACCGATATCCTCGGCTGACGCGTTGTGCGACGCGTATCCGTCGGGGGCCTCTGACCAGTCCGTTCCTGCGGCTGGTCTTTCAGCTGCGCGCTGAACCGGGGTGCGCTTGAATGCGGAGGATGCCGCATGCAGTTCATCGTGAACATCGACGTGGATGACATCGAGCGGGCGATCGCCTTCTACGAACGCGGCCTCGGCCTGGGGCTGCACCGCCGCTTGTTCGACGGCACGGTTGCGGAGATGGCGGGCGGGCCGGCGCCGGTCTACCTGATCGAGAAACCGGCACGCAGCGTTGCGGTGCCGGGCGGCGCCATTCGGCGCGACTACCGGCGGCACTGGACGCCGGTGCATGTGGACTTCGTGGTCGAGGACCTGGATGCGGCGCTTGGCCGTGCGCGGGCGGCGGGTGCCGTGCAGGAAGGGACCGTGCGCGACTTCGCCTGGGGCCGTCTGGCGAGCTTGAGCGACCCCTTCGGCAATGGCTTTTGTCTGCTCGCCTTTGCCGCCGGCGGCTACGATCGGGCTCTGTGAGACGGCCGGGCGCCGCTCAGGCGCGCGCGCCTTGCGCCGCGCGTAGCTGCGCGGCACGCGCGGCGACGCCGATGCCGACCAGCCCGGCGGAGGCCACGCCCAGCACCAGCGCGGCGGCCGAGCCGTAGAAGATGCCGGAGGTCATGCCGGCGTCGAGCATCGCGCCGAACACCGGGGCGGCCAGGCAGAAGCCCAGGTCCAGGCCGGAATACACCGTGCCGTACACCCGCCCGGTGGCGCCGGGCGGGGTGGCGCGCTTGATCAGCATGTCGCGCGAGGGGCCGGC
>JAUVWV010000313.1 GCA_030603925.1 Thauera sp.
ATCAAGGCGCAGAAGGGGGTGATGGAGTTCCTGCTCATCAACCACCCGCTCGACTGCCCGATCTGCGACCAGGGCGGCGAGTGCCAGCTGCAGGATCTGGCGGTGGGTTACGGCGGTGTCGCCTCGCGCTATCAGGAAGAAAAGCGCGTGGTGTTCAACAAGAACCTCGGCCCGCTGGTGTCCACCGACATGACCCGGTGCATCAACTGCACCCGTTGCGTGCGCTTCACCGCCGAGATCGCCGGCGAGATGGAGCTGGGCCAGGCCTTCCGCGGCGAGCACGCGGAGATCATGCCCTTCATCGAGAAGACGGTCGATTCCGAACTCTCCGGCAACATCATCGACCTGTGCCCGGTCGGTGCGCTGACCTCCAAGCCCTTCCGCTTCTCCGCCCGCACCTGGGAGATGTCGCGCCGCCGCTCGGTGAGCCCGCACGACTCCCTCGGCGCCAACCTGATCGTGCAGACCAAGCACGACGCGGTGAAGCGCGTGCTGCCCTACGAGAACGAAGCGCTCAACGAATGCTGGCTGTCCGACAAGGACCGCTTCTCCTACGAAGGCCTCGACAGCGAGGAACGCCTGACCCGTCCGATGATCAAGCAGGGCGGCGAGTGGCAGGCGGTGGACTGGCAGGCGGCGATCGAATACGTCGCCAATGGCCTGCGCGGCGTGGTGGTCGAGCACGGCGCCGAGGCGCTCGGCGCGCTGGCCTCGCCGCATGCCACGCTGGAAGAACTCCACCTGCTGCAGAAGCTCGTCCGCGGCCTGGGGTCGGACAACGTCGATTTTCGCCTGCGTCAGGCCGATTTCCGGGCCGACGCCGCGCGTACCGGCGCCCCCTGGCTGGGCATGAAGGTCGCCGAAGTGGGCGAGCTCAACCGCCTGCTGGTGGTCGGCAGCTTCCTGCGCAAGGACAATCCGCTGCTCGCCCAGCGCGTGCGCCAGGCGGCCAAGCGCGGCCTGCACGTCAGCGTGGTCGGCCCGAGCGCCGACGAATGGCTGCTGCCGGTGCGCAACCGCGCCCTGGTGGCGCCGTCGGCGATGGTCGACACCCTGGCCCAGATCGTCGTCGCGCTGGCGGCGGAGAAGGGCGCCAGTGTCGATGAACGCCTGAGCGGCGTGCTGCCGGCGCAGGCCGCCGACGAGGCGCGCGCCATCGCTGCCAGCCTGGCGAGCGGGCGCAAGGTTGCGGTGTGGCTGGGCAATCTCGCCGCGCAGGATCAGCGCGCGGCCGAACTGCAGGTGCTGGCCAACGAGATCGCCCGCCTGTGCGGCGGTACGGCCGGCGTGATCGGCGAGGCGGCCAACAGCGTCGGCGGCTATCTGGCCGGCGCGCGGCCCGCCGCCGGCGGCCTCAACGCGCGTCAGATGATCGAGCAGCCGCGCAAGGCCTATGTGCTGCTGGGCGCCGAGCCGGAATTCGATTTTGCCGATCCGGCCGCGACCATGGCCGCGCTCGGCAGCGCGCAAATGGTGGTTGGCCTGTCCGCCTTCCAGTCCGCCAGCCTGCGCGAAGTGGCCGACGTGCTGCTGCCGGTCGCGCCTTTCGCCGAAACCTCCGGCACCTTCGTCAATTGCGAGGGTCGTGCGCAGAGCTTCAACGCGGTGGCGCGCCCGCAAGGCGAAACCCGCCCTGCGTGGAAGGTGTTGCGCGTGCTGGGCAATCTGCTGGCGCTTGACGGTTTCGACTACAACGACTCCGAGGCGGTGCGCGCCGAGGTGCTGGGCGAGGGCGGCGCGGAGGCGATCGCGGCCGGTCTCGACAACCGCGTGGAAGGCGTGCTGCCGTCGGCTGCGGCCATCCCGGTGGGCGCGCTGGAGCGGGTGAGCGACGTGCCGATCCACTTTGCCGATCCGCTGGTGCGTCGCGCGCCGGCCTTGCAGCGCACGCGCGATGCTGCGGCCCCGCTGGCCCGCGTGAGCCGCGCCACGCTGGCCGCGATCGGTCTGAAAGGCGGCGAACGCGTGCGCGTGGTGCAGGGCAATGCCGGTGCCGAACTGGTGATCGTCGCCGACGACAGGCTGGCCGACGGCTGCGTGCGGGTGGCGGCGGCGCATCCGGACACCGCGACCCTCGGTGCGATGAGCGGCGCAATCAGCGTGGAGCGTATCTGATGGAAGCAATGCTGGAACCGGTGGCGCAGTTCTTCGGCCCGACCTGGCCGCTGGTGTGGACCCTGGCCAAGATCGTCGCCATCATCGCCCCGCTGATGATCTGCGTGGCCTACCTGACGCTCGCCGAGCGCAAGGTGATCGGCTACATGCAGGTGCGCATCGGCCCCAACCGGGTCGGCCCGCTCGGCCTGCTGCAGCCCATCGCCGACGGCATGAAGCTGCTGTTCAAGGAAATCATCGTCCCGAGCGGCGCCTCGAAGGGCCTGTTCATCCTCGGCCCCATCCTCGCCATCGCGCCGTCGCTGGTGGCCTGGGCCGTGGTGCCCTTCGACGAAGGCCTGGTGCTGGCCAACGTCAATGCCGGCCTGCTGTTCCTGCTCGCGGTGACCTCGATGGAGGTGTACGGGGTGATCGTCGCCGGCTGGGCGTCGAACTCCAAGTACCCCTTCCTCGGTTCGATGCGCGCCGCCGCGCAGATGGTGTCCTACGAGGTCTCGATGGGTTTCGCGCTGATCTGCGTGCTGCTGATCTCCGCCAGCCTCAACCTCACCGATATCGTGCTGTCGCAGGGCTCGGGCCGCTTCCACGACATGGGCCTGTCCTTCCTGTCGTGGAACTGGCTGCCGCTGCTGCCGATGTTCGTGGTGTTCATCATCTCCGGCATCGCCGAGACCAACCGCGCGCCCTTCGACGTGGTGGAAGGCGAGGCCGAGGTGGTGGCCGGCCACATGGTCGAATACTCCGGCATGAGCTTCGCGCTGTTCTTCCTCGCCGAATACGCCAACATGATCCTGGTCTCCATCCTGACCTCGGTCCTGTTCCTGGGCGGCTGGCTGTCGCCGGTCGGCTTCCTGCCCGACGGCTTCCACTGGCTGGCGTTGAAGACCGCCGCGATCCTGTTCATCTTCCTGTGGGCGCGGGCGACCTTCCCGCGCTTCCGCTACGACCACATCATGCGTCTGGGCTGGAAGGTGTTCATTCCCGTCACCCTGGTCTGGGTGATCGTCGTGGCGGTGTGGATGATGTCCCCGCTGTCGATCTGGAGGTGATAGGAAACGTCATGGGTGCCAAGGACTTCATCGGCAGTCTGTTCCTCACGGAACTGCTCAAGGGCATGCAGCTCACCGGGCGGCATCTGTTCGCCCGCAAGATCACCATCCAGTTCCCGGAAGAGAAGACGCCGCAGAGCAACCGCTTCCGCGGGCTGCACGCGCTGCGTCGCTACCCCACCGGGGAGGAGCGCTGCATCGCCTGCAAGCTGTGCGAGGCGATCTGCCCGGCGATGGCGATCACCATCGAATCCGAGCAGCGCGAGGACGGCTCGCGGCGCACTTCGCGCTACGACATCGACCTGACCAAGTGCATCTTCTGCGGCTTCTGCGAGGAAGCC
>JAUVWV010000317.1 GCA_030603925.1 Thauera sp.
CGCATCGCCCACCTGGTGGTGATCGATGTGCTGGCCATGGGCGTGGCCATGGCCCGCGGACCGAGCCTGGTCAACCACCTCAAAAGCGTCAAACGCAGCCTGCGCAGCCTGCGCCTGTCGCCCAAGAGCATCAGACACGACTCCTGAATCGCCGTCGCGTCGTGACATTGCTTTGATAGTATTCGCGAATTCCTCTCACTTCTTTTGTGGAATTCCGAACCATGCGATGCCACTCCAGGGCCGGCGCGGCCCTGCCTCGGCTCAGCCGACTCCTGTTGCTGCTGGTCGCCTGCCTCCTTGCGTCCCCTTCACAGGCCATGCAGATCTTCCTCCGAACGCTGACCGGGACGCACCTGGCGCTCGATGTCGAGCCCAGCGACACCATCGAGAACGTGAAGCAGAAAGTTCAGGACCTCGAAGGCATTCCACTCGCTCAGCAGCGCCTGTTCTTCGCCGGCAAGGCCCTGGAGGATGGACGCTCCCTGGCCGACTACAACATCCAGAAAGACTCCACCCTGCGTCTGATCGACTTGCAGGCTCAGCGCCTGCTGGCAACCTCGATCAGGCAGGCCGCGCAGACATCGGCCATGGGGTTTGAGGCGGCGCGGCTGGCGCTCACCGGCAATCATGGCCACCCGCTGGAGCTTCGCGCGGCCCCCAACCACCGCTCCTGCGCCTGGGTCGCCGGTGACTGGGGCGGATCGGATCTTGGAGGCGCCGATGACGCCCTGGGCGTCGCCGAGTTCGGAGGCTGCCTGGTACTCAACGACACACGCGCGCAAATCGGCGCCGCCCTGGGCAAGTTCCGCGCTCACCAGCGCTCGGCCGACCCTGACACGCAGAAGCTCGACGGGCAGTACCTGCTGATCGAATTCATCGCACCTCTTACCGCCTTGTCACCGGCGCTGTGGGGCACGCTGAGCGCCTACTATGGCCAGGCCGATGCGAGCCTGACGCGGGCCGACCTGGCCGACCCGTCAGACACCGCGCTCAGCGCCGCCACCGACCTCGCCACCTGGTCACTTCGCGGACGCCTGGACTGGGAGAGCGCCTGGCGCATCGGCGCACTTGAACTGTCGCCTTACGCCGACCTGATCTTCATGCAGACCCGCCTGGATGGTTACCGCCAATCAAACGACAGCTATTCGCTGCAGGTCAGCGGGCACGAGCGCGAGGTCGGCGAGCTGCGCCTGGGCCTGAACGGTCGCTACCCACTGGCCGAACGCCTCACACTGCTGGCCGGCGCCGAGCGCATGCACCGCGTACATGACCAGGCCGAGACAATCGACATCGGCAGCCCCGGCGACACCTGGCTCCGGCTCGCGCCGGACGCCACCGACCGGGCCTGGCTGCGCGGCTTTATCGGCGGGACGCTCGATCTCTCCGGTAGTCGCCTGTCGCTGCTACTCAACGCCACCCACGCGAGCGAGCAACCGGCGCGGTGGGTAGCCGCCAGCTGGATCGCCTCGTTCTGAGCCACCGATCACCTCGCTCGGCAACCAGCCGACGATCGCGGCCTGCCCGCCGGAGGTTCTCAGGGCTGTGCCGAAGGGCCCGTTCCGACCGAGAACCGCGCGGCCAGCGCATGGATTGGCGGGCGCCGTTCGCGGATGAAGGCGAGAAACGCCTGCGCCACCGGGCTCAGGCGTTTGCCGCGCGGATACACTCCTGATTGCCCGAAACCCATGATATCCATCTGATAGCATCTCCGAATGCCTCCTTCCTCCTCGGAATTCTGAACATGCTACGAAGCCTTTTCGCCGCCGGCGCCTTGTCCCGCGCCTGCCGCACCCTGCTCTTGCTGGTGGCATGCACCCTCGCGACGCCTGCGCTGGCCATGCAGATCTTCGTCAAGACGCTGACCGGCAAGACCATTAGCCTCGAGGTGGAGGCCAACGACACCATCGAGAACGTCAAGGCGAAAATCGAGGACAAGGAAGGCATCGCGCCGGCTCAGCAACGTCTGCTCTTCGGCGGCAAGGAACTGAAAGACGGCCACACGCTTGCCGATTACAACATCCAAAAAGAATCCACGCTGCATCTCCTCAAAGTGCAGGTTCAGCATCTGACGGCGGGCCTTGCCAGCGTCCGGGGCCAGGTCTCGCAGACCTCCGAAATGGCCTTGGCGTCGGCGCTGCTGGCGCTCAGCGGCAACCACGGCCACCCGCTCGATCTGCGCGCCGAACCCGGCAAGGACAGCTGCGCCTGGGTCGCCGGTGACTGGGGCGGCGACGACCTTGGCGGCAGCGACAGCACCTTCGGCATCGCCGAATTCGGCGGCTGCCGCGTGCTCAACGACTCGCGCGCGCAATTGGGTGCCGCGCTGGGCAAGTTCCGCACCCGCCAGCACTCGGCGGGGCTCGACAACCAGACCCAGGACGGCGAATACCTGCTGCTCGAACTCATCGCTCCCGTCTCCGCCGTGTCGCCAGCTCTATGGGGCACCCTGAGTGCCTACTACGCGCGCGCTGAAGCGGACCTGACCCGCGTTGATCCCGCGGCTGCGCCCCTCACCGCCGCATCGGCCGATACCGGCATCGCCACCTGGGCATTGCGCACCCGACTCGACTGGGAGGCTGCGTGGCATGTCGGCGGGCTGCAGCTGTCGCCCTATACCGACTTCATCTTCGCGCGCACCCGAGTCGACGGCTATCGCGAGTCCGGCGGCCAGGCGATGCAAGTCGCGCAGCGCGACCACGAGGTCGGCGAACTGCGCCTCGGCGTGAATAGCCGCTATCCGCTCGCCGACCGCCTGGAGTTGGTCGCCGGCGCCGAAGGGGCGCGCCGGGTGCACGACGATGCCGATACCATCAAAGCCGTCAGCTCGGACAGTCAGTCGGCCAGGCTGTCCGCCGACTCAGCCGACCGAGCTTGGCTGCGGGGCTTCGTGGGTGCAACCCTGAAGCTCGCAGACAATCGCCTGTCGCTTCTGCTCAACGCCACCAACGCCAACGACCACCCGTCTCGCTGGGTCGCCGCGAGCTGGGTCATCTCGTTCTGAGTCGTCACCGAATCTTCACCCTTCGGTAAGCAGCCTGTTACCGGCGCCCGACACACTGGATCTACCTCGCCAGGAGACCCAGCCATGACGTCGGACGGCGCAGATCGCTCACTGGACGTTCGAACCCGCCGTAAACTCAAGGACGAACGTTGCATGCGCTTTCGCCGCGCCATCGAGCGCTACGAAGAGCACTGCCGGCTGCAGGAGGCGATCGCCGAGTTCCCGGACTTTCCAAGCCTCAGTGCTGCCCCAGCGGCGCCGGCCCGACGCCGGAAAAACGCGCGGCCAGCGCATGGATTTGCGGGCGCCGTTCGCGGATGAAGGCGAGAAACGCCTGCGCCACCGGGCTCAGGCGTTTGCCGCGCGGGTAGACCACGCACCAGCTGCGGTACAGCGGCAGCTCCTCGACCG
>JAUVWV010000203.1 GCA_030603925.1 Thauera sp.
ACGGCTGCGATTTCTGCACCGCCTGCGGCGCAGTGGGCACCTGCGGCTGATAGTCGCCGGTCGCTGAAGGCATGAAGGGCCGCGTGCGCCATGCACGCGGCCCTTTTCGCATGCGAAATCGCCGTAGGAGCGGGCTTGCCCGCGATGCGGCCTGCGAGGAAACGACCGCCGCATCGCGGCCAAGGCCGCTCCTGCAGCCGGCTCCCGTCAGGTAGGAGCGGGCTTGCCCGCGATGATTTCCTTCAGATGGGCCGGCGCAGCAGCGCGACGTCCTTCGCCGGCACCTCCAGCGCGAAACCCAGATGCGCGGCCAGCCAGGCGAAGCTGGCTTCGCGATAGAACACCACATGGGTCGGGTCGCGCCGGTAGTGCCAGTTGGCGAAGCGTGCGTCGTCGGTCTGGAAGCAGGTCATCACGGCGAGCCAGCCGCCGGGGCGCAAAAGGCCGGCCAGACGCGCGAACTCGGTGGCGGGATCGTGGAAATGCTCGGCGACCTCGGTGCAGGTGACGAAGTCGTAGCGCCGCTCCAGCAGCTCGGCCTGCGGGCGGTAGAACGGGTCGTAGCAGGCCACGCGGTGGCCGCCCTCCTCCAGCATCGCCGCCAGTGCCGGCCCCGGCCCGCAACCATAGTCCAGGCCGCTGCTGCCCCGTGCGAGGCGTGCGTCGAGCGGCGCGGCAAGGCGCGCGAGGAAGCGCCGATAGCCCGCATCCTCGGGCGCGTTGCAGTGGGTGTCGTAGAAGGCGCGCTCGGCGGCGGCATCCAGGCGCTGGGCGGGTTCCAGGAAGGTGAGCTGGCAGCGCGGGCAACGCAAGTAGTCGCGCCCACCCACCGAAACCAGCGGGTGCGTGGCGCGCTCGCCGCATAGCGGGCAGGCGGACGGGATGCGACTCATGCCTTGTGCGTGCTGCGCCGCAGCACGTCGTCGATCTCGCGCAGCAGTTGCGCACTGCTGGCGGCCAGCGCTTCGCGGTGGAGGACGCGGGTCTCGGCCGATGCGGCGCGGCGCATGGCAGCCGCACCCGCCTGCGCGTGGCCGGCGAGCGTGCGGAACAGCAGCGCCAGGCGCGCCGCCCCAGGGTCCTGCGCGCCCAGCCCCTTGCCGCGCAGCAGGCAGCATGCCAGCGCCGTTTCATCGATGGGCAGGGCCGGTTCGGCCTGGCTGCGTCCGCCCAGCCAGTCGTCCATGCGGCGGAACCAGGCACGGAAATCCACGCTGGCACGCAACAGCACCAGCCGGTCCGCATCGAGCGCTTCCAGCCCTTGCCAGGCCGGGTCCGGGCGCCAGGCGGCCAGCCAGGCGGGGAATTCGCCCGCCGGCATCGGCCGCGCGATGCCGTAGCCTTGCGCCTGCTCGCAGCCCAGTTGCAGCAGGCGCTCGCCGTGGCGTACCGACTCCACCCCTTCGGCCACCGCCTGACGGCCGAAGGCACGGGTCAGCCCGAGCACGCCTTCGAGGATGGCCAGGTCGTCGGGGTCGTCCAGCATGTCGCGCACGAAGCTCTGGTCGATCTTCAGCACCCGCACCGGCAGGCGCTTCAGGTAGGTCAGCGAGGAGTAACCGGTGCCGAAGTCGTCGAGCGCGAACTCCACGCCGAGTGCGCGGCAGGCACCGATCAGCGCGGAGACGTGGGCCATGTCCTCGAGCGCACTGGTCTCCAGCACTTCCAGTTCCAGGCGCTCCGGCCGTACCGCGGGATGGGCGGCCAGATGCGCGGCGAGCCGCTGGACGAAGTCCGGATGCTGCAGGTGCGGCGCGGAGATATTGACGCTGACCGTCAGGCTGAGCCCCTGCGCCTGCCAGTGGTCCACCTGGGCGAGCGCACGGCCGATCACCCAGTCGCCCAGCTCGACGCCCAGCGGGTGGTGCTCGATCTCGGGCAGGAAGGCGGCCGGCGGCAGGATGCCGCGCTCCGGATGAAGCCAGCGGATCAGCGCCTCGGCCCCGGTCACCCGGCCGCTGCGCAGGTTGACCTTGGGCTGGTAGTAGAGCGCCAGTTCGTCGTCCAGCAGCGCACGGCGGATACGCGCGATGCTCTCGTGATGGCCGCGCACGCTGCGGTCGAGTTCGGTGTCGAAGAGGTGGTAGCGGTTCTTGCCGGCCAGCTTGGCCTGGTACATCGCCAGATCGGCCTGGCGCAGCAACTGGTCGGCGTCCACGCTGTCGGCCTGTGGATACAGGGTGACGCCGATGCTCGCCGAGACCTGCAGCGTCTGCCCGCCGGCTTCGAGCGGATGCGACAGTACCTCGAGCAGGCGGTCGAGATACGGGGCGAAATCGATGCGCTGCGGCAGGTCCACCAGCACCGCGACGAATTCGTCGCCGCCCAGCCGGGCGATGGTGTCGCCCTCGCGCAGTTCCGTCTTCATCTGGCGTGCGAGCACGCGCAGCAACTGGTCGCCGGTCTCGTGTCCGTGGCGATCGTTGATCGACTTGAAGCCATCCAGATCGATGTAGGCCACCGCGAGGTGTTGCCGGCGCCGCGCGGCCTGCGCCATTGCGTGCTGCAGGCGGTCATGCAGCAGGCTGCGGTTGGGCAGTTCGGTCAGCCCGTCGTGGTGGGCAAGGTACTCGAGTTCCGCCTCGTGCGCCTTCTGCGCGGTGATGTCGGCAAACAGGCCGACGTAGTGGAGAATGCGCTGCCCGTTATCGCGCACCGCGCTGATGGTCAGCTGCTCCAGATACAGACTGCCGTCCTTGCGCCGGTTCCACAGTTCGCCGTGCCAGAAGCCGTGCTCGGTGAGGGCCTGCCACATCGCGCCGAAGAAGGCCGCGTCGTGCCGGTCGGAGCGGAGGAAGCGCGGATTGCGCCCGATGGCTTCCTCGCGGGCGTAGCCGGTGATGCGGCTGAAGGCCTCGTTGACCTCGACCACCGTGCCCTGCGGATCGGTAATGATGATGCCCTCCCAGGCGTGGGTGAACACGCTGGCCGCCAGGCGCAGGCGGTCTTCGGCCTGCTTGAGCTCGGACAGGTCGATGTCGATGCAGTACATCTCGGGCCGGCCGTCCGCCCCGCGCTGCATGACGTGGCTGGAGAACACCGGCACGGGCCGCCCGTCCTTGCGCAGCAGCTGCAACTCGCCGGCCGGGATGGCGTCGCCGCCGGCCAGCCAGGCGGTGACCGCCGCCTGCACCTCGCCGCGCATCGGCGGCGGGATGATCAGCGCCTCCAGGCGACACCCCATCGCCTCGTCCGCGCGATAGCCGTACAGACGCTCGCTGGCCGCGTTCCAGAAGATCACCCGGCGTTCCGCGTCATAGCCCTGCACCGAGATGCTCGGCACCTGTTCGAGCAGGTGACGGAAACGCCGCTCGCTCTCGCGCAGCGCCTCTTCGGTGCGCCGCCGCGCGGTGATGTCGAAGGCGATGCCGAGTACGCCCACCAGTCCGCCCTGCTCGTCGAACACCGGGGTTTTGGTGGTCTCCACACGCTCGCGATGGCCGTCGGCGTAGGTCGCCCACTCCTCCTTCACCGTCGCCCGCCCCTCGCGCACGGCCTTGCGGTCGTCGGCGCGCAGTTCCTCGGCCAGCTCGGCGGCGATGAAATCCTCATCGCGGCGTCC
This sequence comes from Thauera sp., assembly GCA_030603925.1. GTDB lineage: Bacteria > Pseudomonadota > Gammaproteobacteria > Burkholderiales > Rhodocyclaceae > Pseudothauera. The sequence continues at coordinate 3,563 of JAUVWV010000203.1, forward strand.
GATGATCTGCTCGCGCGGTGCACCGTACAGCTGCTCGAAGCGCTCGTTGCAGTCCAGGTAGACGCCGTGCTCGTCCTTCAGCCAGACCAGCGCAGGGATGGCATGCACCAGATTGCGCAGCAGCGCGGCATGCGCCGCACGCTCGCGCATCAGCGCGGTGAGGCGCCGGCTCAGCGCGTCCAGATCGTGCTGCGCCTCTGCGCTCGGCCCGCCCTCGCCGCCGTCCGCCTCGTCCGCGCTCAGGTCGCACAGCACCTCGCGCAGATGCCGGATGGCACGCCCGCGTTCGGCGAGTTGCGCACGCAGGCTGTCGTTGCTTGCGTTGAGCTCGGCCGAGCTCAGCTCCAGGCTGCGGTTGCACAGCGCCAGATCGCGCTCATGCTGCTCGTAGCCTGCCTGCAACTGCGCGACGAGTTCGCCCAGACCGCGCAGCAGGCCGTCAAGCTGCGGGTCCGCACCCTGCCCGGCCCTTTCGCGCGCGCGCTCGATGAGACGCTGCAGCGCCTCTTCGTCCTCCACCCCCACGGAACGCCTGAGCAGGCGCAGCAAGCCTCGATGCATGGTCCGACTCCGTCCGGCCAGCCACACGGCATGTGCGGCCGGCATGCGGTCTCATGGCTGAATCATAGCGGCTGCGGCGCTGCGCGCGCCGCCGAAGGATGCACAGCGGGCCTGCGAAACGGGCCCTGGCGGTGGCTCAGGCGATCGCCTGGCGCAGGCGGCTGGCGTACGCCTGCAGAACCTCGACAGGCGGATCCTTGCGCGGCCAGCTCAGCGCAATGCCGTCGTCCGCATGACGCGGCACCACGTGGATGTGGAAGTGGAACACGGTCTGGTCGCCCTCCCGCCCGTTGGCCTGCAGCAGCGTGAGGCCCGGCGGATCGAAGGTATCGCGCACGGCGCGGGCGACGCGCTGTGCAGTGCGCATGACCGCCGCGGCCTCCTCCTCGGTGAGGTCGAACAGCGTGGCGGCGTGCCGCTTCACCGCCACCAGTACATGGCCCGGGTTGCACTGGCCAATGTCCATGAAGGCGATGGTCAGCGCATCTTCATACACCCGTGCGGCAGGGATCTCACCGGCCACCAGGCGGCAGAAGATGCACTGCCCGGGCGGGGAGGTGTCGACGAACATGGGCATGACAGGTCTCCGTTGTGCTTGATGTGCGCATTGCGGCGCCCCGCTCCACACGTTCAGGACGGGCACGGCCGCGCTGCCTGGAGTGTATCAAGCACCCGCGCCGGCGGGATGCTCAGCGAGCGAGCAGCGGCAGTGCGCGGAACAGCGCGGCAATGGTCTTGCCGTCGGTAATGCGGCCGTCGTGCACGGCAGCGCTGGCCTCTTCCGCGGTCAGCGTCAGCAGTTCGAGGAACTCGCCCTCGTCGAGCGCGCTGCCGACGTGGCTGAGGTCGCGTGCAAGAAAGAGCTCGATGCGCTCGTCAGCGTAGCCGATGCACGGATGCATGACGCCGAGGTGGGTCCACCGGGCGGCGCGGTAGCCTGCTTCTTCGCGCAGTTCGCGCACCGCGCAGGCCAGGATGTCCTCGCCCGGGTCGATCTTGCCGGCGGGGATTTCGAGGAAGGCGCGGCGCGGCGGGTAGCGGTACTGCCGCTCGAAGATCAGGCGCCCGTCGGGCAGTTGCGCGACGATGGCCACCGCGCCCGGGTGGCGGATGTACTCGCGCACGCCCTGCTTGCCGTCGGGCAGCAGGACGCGATCGCGCCGCACCTTGAGCAGGCAGCCTTCGAACACCGACTCGGAGGCGAGCTCGCGTTCTTCCAGCGGGTCGGGCCGTTCGCCGCCGCTCATGCCTGCAGCGGCGCGCCCCGCCGTTTGCCGCCCTGCCACAGATAGCGGTACACGAAGCCCGGGTAGGCGAACACCACGAATAGGCTCAGCGTGGTGGCGTAGAACTCCCAGTTCTGCGCGTAGGTGCTGCCGTGGCTGCCGGACTCCAGCAGGCCGGCCAGTGCGCCGACCAGGAAATACAGCAGCAGCAGTTCCAGCAGGCGCCAGGCGAAGTTCTTGCTGCCGCTCGCCGGACGCAGCACGAACAGGATGCGCTCGAACAGGAAGGGCAGGTTGGCGGCCACGAAGGCCAGCGCGAGAAGAATGTAGATGCCGGCGTCCTGGCTCATCGAAATACCTCGTTCAGCCCGCGGCCACTCAGACCAGCGACGCCAGCAGGGCGATGCCGCACAGGTACATCAGGCCCTGCGGCATCAGGCCGAGCACGGCGATCGACAGGCCATTCACCGACAGCAGCACGCGCACGTCGGCCGGCGCGTGGATGGGCGCGGTGTCGACCGGTTCGTCGAAGTACATCACCTTCACCACGCGCAGGTAGTAGAAGGCACCGATCACCGACATCACCACCGCCAGCACCGCCAGCCAGATGTAGCCCGCGGCGACCACCGACTGCAGCACCGCCAGCTTGGCGAAGAAACCGATGAAGAACGGGATGCCGGCCATCGAGAACATGATGATCATCATCATCGCGGCGAACCACGGGCTGCGCTTGTTGAGGCCCTTGAAGTCGTCGATGTTCTCCGCCTCGAAGCCGGCGCGCGAGAGCAGCAGCACCATGCCGAAGGAGGCCAGGCTCATCAGCACGTAGGACACCGCGTAGAACATCGCCGAGCTGTAGGCGCCGAAGGCGTAGTGGCGGTCGCCGTCGACCACCCCGGCGAGCAGACCGAGCAGCATGAAGCCCATGTGCGAGATGCCCGAGTAGGCC
>JAUVWV010000126.1 GCA_030603925.1 Thauera sp.
CGGGCGGCCGGTTAGGCGGACGATTTCGAGCGCGCGCTGGATGCGCTGGGCGTCGGTGGGTTCGAGGCGTGCCGCAGCGTCCGGGTCGAGTGCGGCGAGTTCGGCATGCAGCGCGGGCCAGCCGCGTTGGGCGGCGGCGCGGTCGATTTCGGTGCGCAGCGTGGGGTCGGCGGGGGGCAGGTCGGAGAGCCCTTCGCGCAGGGCCTTGAAGTACAGCATGGTGCCGCCGGCGAGCAACGGGATACGTCCGCGGGCGGCGATGTCGTCCATGATGCGCAGCGCGTCGGCGCGAAAGTGCGCAGCGGAGTAGGCCTCTTCCGGTGAGACGATGTCGATCAGGTGGTGCGGGCAGGCGGCCAGCTCGGCTGGGGTGGGCTTGGCGGTGCCGATGTCCATGTCGCGGTACACCAGTGCCGAGTCCACGCTGACGATTTCCACCGGCAGGGCTTCGGCAAGCGCCAGCGCGCAGGCGGTCTTGCCGCTGGCGGTGGGGCCGAGCAGGAGCAGGGCGGGCGGATGGGCGGTGGTCACGGCGTGTAACGGTTGTGGCGGCGGACGGGGCGGCCATTATCCTTCAATACGGTTATCATTGCGCCCCGAATCATGGGTATGACGCGCTTCGATTTCAGCACGAATCCGCCTCAGGGGCGCGCCGACCGTTCATGCGATTCCGGCCTGCGGGCGCCCGCGCCGGGCGATGAGTTGTGCTGAGGCTAACGAACCTGTTGTAGTCGTACATGCATAGGATGCTCTGCGCTTGAAGATTTTCTCCCCGCTGTACGAACGCGCCATGAACTGGGCCCGCCACCGCCGCGCGCCCTGGTACCTCGGTGGGCTCAGCTTCGCCGAATCGTCCTTCTTCCCGATTCCGCCGGATGTGATGCTGGCGCCGATGAGCCTGGCGCAGCCCTCGCGCGCCTGGTGGTTCGCCCTGCTCACCACGATTGCCTCGGTTGCCGGCGGCGTCTTCGGCTATCTGATCGGGATGTTCGCGTTCGAGCTCATCGAGCCCCTGCTGCGCGACACCCGCTACTGGGAAAAGTACGAACTCGCGCAGGCCTGGTTCGGCCGCTGGGGCTTCTGGGCCGTGTTCCTGGCGGGTTTTTCGCCGATTCCGTACAAGGTGTTCACGATTGCCGCGGGCGCCATTTCGATGGCGCTGGGGCCTTTCGTGCTGGCCTCCTTGATCGGGCGCGGGGCGCGCTTCTTCCTGGTGGCGGGCCTGATGGCCTGGGGTGGGGCGCGCATGGAAGGGGTGCTGCGCCGCTATGTGGATCTGCTGGGCTGGGTCACCGTGCTGCTGGTGGTGCTCCTGTTGGTCGTGCTGCAGTTGCGCGGCTGAGATGACTTACAGCGCGCAGTTCATCGACACGCCGCCCGCACGTGCCGAGCTGGACGCCATGGCGGGCGCGGTGCTGGTGGAGTTCGGCACGCCCTGGTGCGGTCATTGCCGCGCGCTTCAGCCCGTGCTGGCGGCCGCACTGGCGGCGTACCCGGCGGTGTGTCACCTCAAGGTCGAGGATGGCCCGGGGCGGCGCCTGGGGCGCAGCTTCCGGGTCAAGCTGTGGCCGACCCTGGTGTTCCTGCGCGACGGGCAGCTCGTTGCCGAGCTGGTGCGTCCCGGCGACGAGGCGGAAATTCGCGCCGCGCTGGCGCAGATCGACCCGTAGGAACGGCCTTGGCCGCGATGCGTCCGGTGGGACGACGGCAGCCGCGTCGCGGCCAAGGCCGCTCCCACACGCGGAAAATTGGCCGTGCAGTTCTTCCCCGGTTGGAGCGGCCAAGGCCGCGCCTATTGTCCGCGCATGAAGAAGCGGTCCAGGTCCTGCATGCTGAACTGGGTCCAGGTCGGGCGGCCGTGGTTGCACTGGTCGGCGCGTTCGGTGGCTTCCATCTCGCGTAGCAGGGCGTTCATTTCCGGCACGGTGAGCTGACGGTTGGCGCGTACCGCGCCGTGGCAGGCCATCGTGGCGAGCAGTTCGTTGCGCCGTGCGGTGATGATCTCCGAGGCCGGGTACTCGCGCAGTTCCTCCAGCAGCTTGCGCACCAGATCGGCGACCGGGGCGTTGGCAAGCAGGGCCGGCATGCTGCGCACCGCGACTTCCTGCGGGCCGGCGGGGGCAATCTCGAAGCCCATGCGGCTCAACACCTCGGCATGCTCCTCGACGGCGGCCATCTCACGCGTGCCGACGCCGAACACGGCCGGAATCAGCAGGCGCTGCACCGCAGGGCGGCCATCCAGCACGGTCTTGAGTTTCTCGTAGAGAATGCGTTCATGCGCCGCGTGCATGTCCACCAGCACCAGGCCGCGCGTGTTCTGCGCGAGGATATAGACGCCGTGCAGCTGGGCCAGGGCGAAACCGAGCGGCGGGGCGTCGTCGCTCGCGCGCAGCGTTGCCGGGGGAACTGCGTGAGCGTCCGGCGGCGGGGCGGACGGCCCTGCGTCCGGTGTGTCCGGGCGGGCGCTGGCGACGAAGTCGTAGTAGGCCCGGCTGCCGGAATCCATTGCCAGCCGGCCCTGCATCGGCGTGGCACCGGGATGCGGATAGGCGGGGCGCGTTGGCGGGCCGCCGTATGCCGGGGCGGCGGCGGTCTGCGTGGTGGCCAAGGGCGGCATGCTGCCGGATGCGTCGGTCGGTGCGGCAGTCTGCCCGGCGAGTGCAGCGCCCGATTCGGCCAGGGCGCGGGTCAGGGCGTGGAAGACGAACTGGTGCACGGCGCGCGCATCGCGGAAGCGCACCTCGATCTTGGCCGGATGGACGTTGACGTCCACCCCGGCCGGATCCAGGGTGAGGAACAGCACGTAGGCGGGGTGACGTGCGCCGTGCAGGATGTCGGCGTAGGCTTGGCGCACTGCATGGGTGAGCAGCTTGTCGCGTACGAAGCGACCATTGACGAAGAAGTACTGGGCATCGCGGCTGGCGCGTGAATAGGCGGGCAGCGAGGCGAGGCCGGTGACGCGCAGCAGGCCGGATTCGCTCTCCACTTCGCGTGCGTGGGCGACGAAGTCGTCGCCCATCAGGGCCGCCACGCGGGCAAGCGGAGGGGCCACCGGCAGGCGGTGCGACACCCGGCCGTTGTGCGCGAGCTGCAGGGCGATGTCGGGCCGCGCCAGCGCAACGCGGCGGAACATCTCGTCGCAATGGGCGAACTCGGTGCCCTCGCTCTTGAGGAACTTGCGCCGTGCCGGGGTGTTGTAATACAGGTCCGCGACGTCCACCACGGTGCCGTGGTTGAGCGCGGCCGGCGCCAGGCTGCGGTCGTCGCCGTCGATGCGCCAGGCGTGTGCGCTGCCGGCGGCACGACTGGTGATGGTGGTGCGTGCCACCGCGGCGATCGCCGCCAGCGCCTCGCCGCGAAAGCCCATCGTGCCGACGCGTTCCAGGTCGTCCAGGCTGGCGATCTTGCTGGTGGCGTGGCGCTCCAGCGCCAGTGCGAGATCCTCGCGGTCGATGCCGCAGCCGTCGTCGGTCACGCGGATGCGCCGTACGCCGCCTTGTTCGAGCTGCACTTCGATGGCGCGCGAACCGGCGTCGACCGCGTTTTCCAGCACTTCCTTGAGTACCGAGGCTGGCCGTTCGACCACCTCGCCGGCGGCGATCTGGTTGACCAGCAGGTCGGGCAGGCGGTGGATGACGGTCATGGGTGGTGTGCGCCGCGTTGGGGAAGGGCGGATTATACGCCGCGCTGCACGCCGGGCCGGGCGGCGGGCAGGGTCGATGGCGCGCCGCGAATGCCCTTCAGGTATGATGTGGCACGCAACAATTTTGGTGCAACAGGCTGCGCATGTCCTTGCCCCGCTCATCGCCGTCCATCGCCCCTCGCCGCGCTGCGGTCCGGCTTGCACCGGTACTCGTTGCACTGGGGGTCGCGCTGGCAGGGTGCTCCTCGCCCGGGACGGCGCCGCGCAGCGAGCGGCTGCCGGCCTTCGCCCCGCAGCATCTGGCGAAGACCGACGTGGACCGCTTCGCCGAGGCCCATCAGCAACGCGTGTTCATCAGTCTGCGGCGCCTGGCCGAGAAGCTCTACAAGCGCAATCCGCGCGAATGGCGCAAGAGCGGCGCGCCGGGCATGGAGGCGGCGATCGCGCGCATTTTCGAGGTCAACCACGGCTGGCGTCTGCAGGAGCTCGGCCACCGGCGCGACATCGATGCGCTGCAGCTGGCTTTTCAGCCCGAATTCAACGGCGACCGGGTGGCGGCCTTCGTCGTCGGTCTGGCCAGCATGGTGCAGTCGGCCTTCGGCGACAAAGTGGAGTTCTATCTTCTTGATGAACTCAACGCCCAGCGCATCTACAATGCGGCCCGCAACGTCGAGATCGCCGCATGGAAGCTGGCCAGCGCACGCGATGCGAACGGTCAGCCGCTGCTGCTCTCGAACGAGATCGGCGAGGTGACCAATCTCAGCTTCGAGCGCGAGTTCGGCCGCATGATCGGCCAACTCGAGGTGCTCTCCGACGTGGTCGAGGAGAAGACCGAACGTACGGTCACCCGGGTGGTCCAGAACATGGCTACCGCCGTCTTCCTGCCGGTGCGCTGAACGCGCGTCTGGCGCATGTGTAGTTCCCCGCAGATAAGGATCATGAAGTCCATCGTCATTCTCGTTTCCGGTCGCGGCAGCAACATGGAGGCCATCGTGCGTGCGGCCAGTCCGGGTGCGCGCATCGCCGCGGTGATCAGCAACCGGCCGGACGCCCAGGGGCTGCAGTTCGCCGCAGCGCACGGCATCCCCACCGCCGTGGTGGACCACAAGGCCTATCCCGATCGCGCCGCCTTCGATGCGGCGCTGGCCGAGGCCATCGACGGTTTTGCGCCGCAGCTGGTGGTGCTGGCCGGCTTCATGCGCGTGCTCACCGACGATTTCGTGCGGCGCTACGACGGCCGCCTGTTGAACATCCATCCGTCCCTGCTGCCCTCCTTCCCCGGCCTGCATACCCATCGCCGCGCGCTGGAGGCCGGCGTGCGGGTGCATGGCGCGACGGTGCATTTCGTCACCCCCGCGCTCGACTGCGGCCCGGTGGTGATCCAGGCTGTCGTGCCGGTGCTTGCCGATGATGACGAAGCGCGCCTGGCCGCGCGCGTGCTGGCCGAGGAGCATCGCATCTACCCGCAGGCGGTGCGCTGGTTCGTCGAGGACCGGTTGCTGATTGAGGGCGCCAACCGGGTGCGGGTGCGTGACGAGGCCACCACGACGAGTGCGCTTGTGGTGCCGCCGGTGGAGTGCGTGTCGTGAGTGCGGCCGGTATGCGGGGCGTTTTTGCCGCGGCGGCGCTGCTGGTCATGGGCGCGCTGCAACCGCTGTGGGCCGCGCCGGACAAGACCTGGCCGGCGAGCGGTCTGATCGTGTATCAGGTCAGCATGGGCAGCGGCCCGCAGGTCGGCGAGGCCCGCCACAGCTGGTCGCACGACGGACGGGTCTACGAGATGCGCACCGAGGTGCGCACCGTGGGCCTGGCGGCGCTGTTCAAGAAGATGCAGTACGTCCAGCGCAGCGAGGGGCAGGTGCTCGCCGGCGGCCTGCAGCCGGTACGCTTCAGCGTCGAGCGCGAGGGGCGCCAGGCCGAGTTGGCGGATTTCGACTGGCAGCGCATGCAGCTGGCCTTCACCCGCAAGGGGCGGGTGAGCGCGGCGCGCCTGCGGGCCGGTGACCAGGATGTGCTCAGTCTGTGGCACCAGGTGGCGATGAGTGCGGGCAAGGCCTTGCCGGCCAGCCTGCAGGTGGTCACCGGGCGCAAGGCGAAGGATTCCACCCTGGTATGGATGGGCGACGAGACGCTGGATCTGCCGCTCGGCAGGCTCGCCACCCGGCGCCTGAAGGCTACGGCGGCCGACGGCAGCATGGAGATCGATGTCTGGTTCGCGCCCGGGCGGCACATGCTGCCGGTGCGCATCCGGATGGTGGATGACGACGGTGAAGTGCTGGACCAGCAGGCCAGCGAGCTGCGCATCGGCGCAGCGGCAACGGGAAAGGGTTCATGAAGGCAAAACGGACGGACAGCAGGAACAGGAAGACGGCGGAGGCGCCGCCGGTCAACGCGGCGGGGGTGAGCCGCCCGCTGATGGTGCAGGCCACCCAGGTGCTGGGGGCCGTGCTGGCCTTCGATCATCCGGCCGATGCGGTGCTGTCGCGGCATTTCCGCGAGAATCACGTGCTCGGCCACCGCGACCGCGGCTTCATCGCCGAGACGGTGTACGGCGTGTTGCGCCGCCTGCGCTGGCTGCGCCGCCTGGCCGGCGCGCAGGCCAGCGTGCGCGAGCTGCTGCTGGCCTGGCTGGCGCGGGGCGAGGGCTGGCCGATGCGCAATTTCGAAGGGCTGGTGTCGGCCGACGAGCGTGAGTGGGTCGGCGAGTTGAAGGCGCGCGAGATGGACGAGGGCAGCCTGGCCGAACGCGCCGATCTGCCCGACTGGCTGGCCGAGCGGCTGCTCGCCCAGATGGACGAAGCGGAACTGCTGGCGCTCGCGCACAGCCTGAACCGCGCGGCGCCGCTCGACCTGCGCGCCAACCTGCTCAAGGGCGACCGCGAGGCGCTGCTCGCGCGCCTGCAGGCCGACCGCATCGAGGCCGCTGCGGGGGCCTTGTCGCCCCATGCGGTGCGTCTGGCCGGCAAGCCCGCGCTGCAGAAACATCCCGCCTTTCTCGACGGCAGCTTCGAGGTGCAGGACCAGGGGTCGCAGCTGCTGGGCTTCCTGGTGCAGCCGCGGCGCGGCGAGAGGGTGGTGGATTTCTGCGCCGGTGCAGGCGGCACGACCCTGCAGCTGGGGGCCATGATGCGCTCCACCGGCCGCCTGTATGCCTTCGACGTGTCCGAGCGCCGGCTGGCCAAGCTCAAGCCGCGTATGGCGCGCGCAGGGCTGTCCAATGTGCATCCGACCCTGATCGCGCACGAGAACGATGCCAAGGTGAAGCGCCTGGCCGGCAAGGCCGACCGCGTGCTGGTCGATGCGCCGTGCAGCGGGCTGGGTACGCTGCGCCGCAATCCCGACCTGAAGTGGCGCCAGACGCCGGAATCGGTCGCCGAGATGGTGCTCAAGCAGGGCAGCATCCTTGCGTCGGCCGCACGCCTGGTGCGTCCCGGCGGCCGGCTGGTGTATGCCACCTGCAGCCTGCTGGCCGAGGAGAACGACGGCGTGGTCGATGCCTTCCTCGCTGCGCATCCGGAATTCCGCGAGCTGAATGCCGAGGACGTGCTGGCCAGGCAGGACATCGTGCTCGCCACCGGCAAGCGCCTGCGCCTGTCGCCGGCCGAGCAAGATACCGACGGCTTCTTTGCCGCGGTGCTGGAGCGTGTGCCGGCCGATGCGTGAAGCGCTGGGCGCGCTGCTGCTGGCCTGTTCGCTGAGCGCGACAGCCGGCGGCACGCTCCTTCCGGCGCACGGCAGTGTCGAGGTGGCCTTCTCGCCGGCCGACGATACCGAAACCCTGCTGCTCGGCGTGATCGGCGCGGCGCACCGCACGGTGCATGTGCAGGCCTACGTGTTCACCAGCCGCAAGCTGGCGGCCGCGCTGGTGGACGCCCACCGGCGGGGGGTGAAGGTGGAGGTGCTGGCCGATGCCGGCATGCACAGGAGCGGGCGCAATGCGCTGCCCAGCTTGCTGGAGGCCGGCATCCCGGTGGCCTTCGAAACCGCCTATGCCGCCGCGCACAACAAGGTGCTGATTGTCGATGCGGGCCATCCGGGCTGCGCGGTGGCCACCGGCTCCTACAACTTCACCTGGTCGGCGGCCAAGCGCAACGCGGAGAACATCCTGGTACTGCGCGACAACTGCGCCGTCGTCGATGCCTACCTGCAGAACTGGCAACGCCACCGCGCCGACGCCACGCCGGTGAGCCGGCTGCCGCAGCGCCCCTGATCCTGTCGGCCGATCCGCGCGCGAGCGAACTTCCTCGGCGGGCGGCAGTCTGTGCCACAGGCACCACGCGGACAGCTGGCGGGCGGTGCGACGGGCGAAGGTCTGCGGCGGAGTTTCCGGCGTAGAATCGGACGCTCATTTCTGAAGGACATCCGCACGCATGTATCACGGCCTGATCGACCTGCCCTGGTGGGGCTACGTTCTTGTCGCGCTTGGTCTGACACACGTCACCATCGCCTCGGTCACCATCTTCCTGCACCGCCACCAGGCCCATCGGGCGCTGGAACTCCATCCGGTCGCCAGCCACTTCTTCCGTCTCTGGCTGTGGCTCACCACCGGTATGGTCACCAAGGAGTGGGCGGCCATCCACCGCAAGCACCACGCCAAGTGCGAGACCTCCGAGGATCCGCACAGTCCGCAGACCCGCGGTCTGCTCAAGGTGCTGCTGCAGGGCGCCGAGCTCTACCGCGCCGAGGCGAAGAATGCCGAGACGCTGGCGCGCTACGGCCACGGCACGCCGGACGACTGGCTGGAGCGCAGGATTTACCGGCATTCCGTCCTCGGTGTGTCGATCATGATGATCATCGATCTGCTGCTGTTCGGCCCGATCGGTCTGACCATCTGGGCCGTGCAGATGGTGTGGATCCCGTTCTGGGCGGCCGGCGTGGTGAACGGCCTGGCCCACTACTGGGGTTATCGCAACTACGATTGCGCCGATGCATCCACCAACCTGCTGCCCTGGGGCATCCTGATCGGCGGCGAGGAACTGCACAACAACCACCACAGCTTCGCCACCTCGGCCAAGCTGTCCGCCAAGTGGTACGAGTTCGACATCGGCTGGATGTACATCCGCATCCTGGCCCTGTTCGGCCTGGCCACGCCGCGCAGGGTGATCCCCAAGCCGAAGTTCGGCGAGGCGAAGAGCGTGCCCGACTTCGACACCCTGCAGGCGGTGATCACCCACCGCTACGACGTGATGACCCGCTACGTGGCCTCCCACAAGCGCATCTGCAAGGACGAGATCGAAGAACTGAAGCGGCGCCACGCCGGCACGTACGATCCCAAGGCGCTGCGCCGCTGGGTGCTGTCGGGTGAGGAGCGGCACCTTGCCGAAGGGGAGAAGCACCAGCTGATGGAAATCCTGCGCGACAGCACCGCGCTGGCCACCGTGGTGACGATGCGCGAGGAACTGGTCGCGATCTGGGCGCGCTCCAACGCCACCCGCGAGCAACTGCTCGCCCAGTTGCACGACTGGATGGAGCGTGCCGAGCGGAGCGGCATCCGGCAGTTGCAGGAGTTCTCGCTGCGGCTGCGGCGCTACGCCTTGTAGGAGCGCCGCAGGCGGACGAAGGAAACGGGGCCGAGGCCCCGTTTTTTTGGTGCGCCCAGCATGGGCGCACTCCTGCGGGTGCAAGTCCCGCCGTAAGTTGATCACAGCGAACGAAGTGAAGCGCAACTGCGTGAGGGCGACCGATCGTGGGAAGGAAGCGTGGAGCATAAGCTGCGAGCCGATGGACA
>JAUVWV010000224.1 GCA_030603925.1 Thauera sp.
CGCGTGGCGCCGCTGTCGGTGGGCAACAGCGAGATCTCCGCCGGCGGACGGCTGCGCGAAGTGGTGGTGCTGGGCACCAGCGCCGACTACACCGCGGTGCGCCAGACCGATGTCGCGCTCGGTCGCTTCCTGCCGCGCGAAGACCTGCGCCGCGCCACCAACGTGGCGGTGATCGGCGCCACCGTGCAGCGCGAGCTGTTCGGCAACGCGCCGGCGGTAGGCCGCCTGGTGCGCATCGGCGACCGCCGCTTCCGCGTCATCGGGGTGATGGCCTCGGCCGGCCAGGGCCTGGGGATGAACACCGACGAGCTGGTGATCGTGCCGGTGGCCGCGGCGCAGGCGATGTTCGACACCAACACCCTGTTCCGCATCCTCGTCGAAGCGCGCGGGCGCGCCGTAATCGACGAGGCCAAGGACGACATCGCCGGAATCATCCGCAACCGCCACGCCGGCGAGGAGGACGTCACCCTGCTCACCCAGGACGCGGTGCTCGACACCTTCGACCGCATCCTCGGCACGCTGACCCTGGCGGTGGCCGGCATCGCGGCGATCAGCCTGGCGGTGGCGGGCATCCTGGTGATGAACGTGATGCTGGTCTCGGTGACCCAGCGCACTGCCGAGATCGGTCTGCTGAAGGCGCTCGGCGCCGAGGCGCACACCATCCGCAACGCCTTCCTGGTGGAAGCCAGCCTGCTCTCGCTGGCCGGCGGGCTGGCCGGGCTGGCGCTCGGCCACGGCGGCGCAGCCCTGCTGCGCCTCACCTGGCCGGTGCTGCCGGCGTGGCCGCCGGACTGGGCGGTGGCCGCCGGCCTGGGCACCGCGCTATTCACCGGCATCCTCTTCGGCGTGCTGCCGGCGCGCCGCGCCGCCCGCCTCGATGCGGTGCTTGCGCTGGCCAGGAGGTAGCCCGCATGCCCTGGCGCGACTTCGCCCTGCTCGCACTGCGCGCGCTCACCGCCCACCGCCTGCGCAGCTTCCTCACCCTGCTCGGCATCGCCGTGGGCATCGCCGCGGTGATCCTGCTCACCTCCATCGGCGAGGGCGTGCACCGCTACATGCTCACCGAGTTCACCCAGTTCGGCACCAACATCATCGAGATCACCCCGGGCCGCCAAGGCGCGCGCGGCGGCCCGCCCGGCGTGCCCAACACCGCGCGCGAACTCACCCTGGACGATGCCGCGGCGCTGGAGCGCCTGCCCAACGTCACTGGCGTCACCCCGGTGGTGTTCGGCAACTCCGAGGTACACGGCAACGGCCGGGTACGGCGCACCTCGATCTACGGCGTGGGCAGCGACTTCGTCCGCGTGGTCGCCCTGCAGGTGCGCGCCGGGCGCTTCCTGCCGCCCGACGACCCGGCCCATGCACGCGCCTTCGTGGTGCTCGGCGCCAAGCTGAAGCACGAACTGTTCGGCGAGGCCAACGCGCTGGGCGAGCGCGTGCGCATCGGCGGCGAGCGCTACCGGGTGATCGGCGTGATGGAGGAAAAGGGCCAGGTGCTCGGTTTCGACCTCGACGACACCGCCTACATCCCTGCCGGACGGGCGCTCGCGCTCTACCAGCGTGACGGCCTGATGGAGATCAACGTGGCCTATGCCGAAGGCGTGTCGGCAGCCAGCGTGGCCGCCGACATCCGCCGCGTGCTGAGCGCGCGCCACGGACGCGAGGACTTCACCCTGACCACCCAGGAAGACATGCTGCGCACGCTGTCCAACATCCTCGGCATCCTCACCCTGGCAGTGGGTGCGCTGGGCGGCATCTCGCTGGCGGTGGGCGGGGTGGGCATCGTCACCATCATGACCATCGCCGTGGCCGAGCGCACCAACGAGATCGGCCTGCTGGTGGCGCTGGGCGCGCGGCGCAGCACCGTGCTGCTGCTCTTTCTCGCCGAGGCGGTGCTGCTCTCCGCGCTGGGCGGCGCGCTGGGTCTGGCGCTCGGCATCGGCATCGCACAGTTGATCGATTTCGCCGCCCCCGCGCTGCCGGTGAGCACCCCCTGGCATTTCGTCCTGCTCGCCGAAGCGGTGGCGGTGGCCATCGGCCTGGCCGCCGGCGTGCTGCCCGCGCGCCGCGCGGCGGGCATGGACCCGGTCGCGGCGCTGCGCGCCGAATGAGGCGCTTGCGCCAGATCAAACACCCGGGCGATTTCGGCGCGCCACCGGCTGCCGCGGGCTAGATTGAGAGCGACAACAGGGGCGTACCCAAGCCCGCCCCGAGACATGCAGGAGGGGATCATGAGCTTCTTCGATTCGCCCATCGGACGCTGCGAGCAAGTCCGCGAGATGGTGCTGCTGGACGAAACCCAGCAGGAATGCGCGCGCGAGCACGACTGCCCGCCGGGACGCGAATGTCCGCTGAAAGGCTGTTTCACCGAGCACAGCGGGCTTGATCCGGAGCACCCGGACGCGCGCGCCGCGATCGCCGCACGGACCACCTGAAACGTCGCGGCTGCACGCCGCGCGTTTGCCGCTTTGTGCGAGAATGCCGGGCGCTTTCGCAGCCCGGCACGGTCCGGCTGCGCCAACCCGATACGGACCCGCTCGAACTCCATGGACTGGCTGCAAGTCGTCATCCTCTCGGTGGTGCAAGGCCTCACCGAGTTCCTCCCCATTTCCAGTTCCGCCCACCTGATCCTGGTCCCGGTGCTCACCGACTGGCCGGACCAGGGTCTGGCCTTCGATGTAGCTCTGCACATCGGCAGCCTCGCCGCGGTGGTGATCTATTTCCGCCGCGACCTCGCCGCAATGACGGTGAGCTGGACGCGCTCGCTCGCCACCCGCCAGCTCGACGCCGACGCGCGCCTGGCCTGGGCGGTGCTGCTGGGTACCATTCCGGTGGGGCTGGCCGGGCTGGCCACCAAGGACATCGTCGAAACCCATCTGCGCTCGCCGGTACTGCTCGCCGTCGGCCTGATCGTCTTCGGCCTGCTGCTGGGCTGGGCGGACTGGCGCCATCGCGGCAACCGCAGCGAACACCAGATCAGCTGGCGGGATGTGGCGATCATCGGCTGCGCGCAGGCGCTGGCGCTGTTTCCCGGCACCTCGCGTTCGGGCATCACCATCACCGCCGCGCTGCTGTGCGGCATGAGCCGCGAAGGCGCCTCGCGCTTCTCCTTCCTGCTGTCGATTCCGGTGATCGTGCTGGCTGGCGGCCTGGAGACGGTGAAGCTGATCGAGCAAGGCGAAGCGGTGGACTGGGGCACACTGGGCCTGGGCGCCCTGCTCTCCGGCCTCAGCGCCTACCTGTGCATCCACTACTTCCTCGCCTTCATCAAGCGCATTGGCATGCAGCCCTTCGTCGCCTACCGCCTGGTGCTCGGCGTGGTGCTGCTGTGGATCTACCTGTAGGAGTCGAATCGCCTCAACGTGAGGCCGGACTGGCCGGCCCCGCCTCGCCCCCCTGTGTGGCCTCACTGCCCCCCTCACTGCCCCCCTCACTGCCCCCGTTGGCGCGCTGCGCGTCGCTGACATGCGAGGGGAAGCGGCGCATCAGCCACAGCAGCAGCGGCAGGCCGAGCAGCGCCAGACCGGCGCACAGGGTGAAGAAGGTGGCCCAGTCGCCATCGAGCCGGTCCACCGCATAACCCGCGGAAGCCGACAGCCAGATGCGCGACAGATTGCCCAGCGAAGCGAGCAGCGCGTACTGGGTGGCGGTGTAGGCGACGTTGCACAGCCCGGACAGATAGGCGACGAAGGCCACCGTGACCAGCCCGGTGGTGAAGCTGTCGGAGACCACTGCCACCGCCAGCATCCACTTCTGCTGGCCGACCATGGCCAGCGCGGTATAGGTCAGGTTGGTCGCCGCGGTGAGGAAACCGGCGATGAACAGCGCGCGCAGCACGCCGATGCGTGCGGCCAGCACGCCGCCCAGGAACACCCCCACCATGTTGGCGGCAAAGCCATACACCTTGGAGACCTCGGCGATGTCGCCGAGCGAGAAGCCCAGCTCGCGGTAGAACACGCCGGACATGCGGCCAAGCATGGCGTCGCCGAACTTGAACACGAAGACGAACACCAGCACCAGCAGCCAGCCGTCGCGCCGCATGAATTCGGCAAAGGGCGCCACCACGGCGTTGTACAGCCAGGCTGCGACCGCCGCCGGAGCGGCCGGCATGCGCCCCGCCAGGCGCACCCGCACCGCCTCTTCCGCGGCGGCCACCGCGCGCGGCCCCGCGCGCGCCGGCTCGGGGCTCAGCAGGATCGCCAGGATGCCCACCAGCACCGCCAGCGCCAGCACCTGGTAGGCTGCCTGCCAGCCGAACTGCTGCGCCAGCAGCAGCCCGCCGGCACCGCCGATCAGCGTGCCACCCAGATGCCAGCCCCAGATCGCCACCGCCGAGCCGGCGCCGTACTGTTCGGGCTCCAGCGAATCGATGCGGTAGGCGTCGATCACGATGTCCTGGGTGGCGCTGGCGGTGGTGACCAGCAGCGTCGCCACCGCCATCATCCACAGGTGCTGCGCCGGCGCGGAGAAGGACATCCACAGGATGGCGCCCATCAACGCGATCTGGGTGGCCAGCGCCCAGCCGCGCCGCCGCCCGAAGCGGTCGGTGAGGCCGGGCAGGCGCAGGCGGTCGATCAGCGGCGCCCACAGGAAGTTGATCGCATAGGGCGTGGCGGCGAGCGCGAAGAGGCCGATGTCGGTGCGGCTCACGCCTTCGTCGCGCAGCCAGATCGACAGGTTGGAGAACACCAGCGGCGCCGGCAGGCCGCTGGAAAAACCCAGCGCCAGCAGGGTCAGCATGCGACGGTTCAGATAGGTCGCAAAGGCCGCGGCCAGCCGGTCACGCATCAGAAGCGCTCGTCCTCGCGCAGGAAGCGCCACTGCCCCGGCGGCAGGTCGGCCAGGCGCACCTTGCCGATGCGCACCCGCTTCAGGCCCACCACCTTCAGCCCGACCAGTTCGCACATGCGGCGGATCTGGCGCTTGCGCCCTTCGCGCAGCACGAAGCGCAGCTGATCCGGATTGGCCCATTCGACCTGTGCCGGACGCAGCTTGCGGCCGTCCAGCTCAAGGCCGTGGTTGAGCAGGGCCAGGCCTTCGTCGGACAGCTCGCCCTCCACCCGCACCAGGTATTCCTTGTCGACCTTGGAGTCGTCGCCGATCAGCTGGCGGGCGATGCGTCCGTCCTGGGTCAGCACCAGCAGGCCGGTGGAATCGATGTCCAGCCGCCCGGCGGGCGCCAGGCCCTTCAGATGGCTGTAGTGGAAGTTCTGCGCCGCGCCGACGTCGAACTGGTTCTCCGCCTTGATCAGCACCACCGCCGGCTCGTAGCCCGGCTCCGGCTGGCCGGACACATAGCCCACCGGCTTGTGCAGCAGGATGGTGACGCGCTCGGCCTGCTGGTTGCGCGCTTCCGGCGCCAGGGTGATGTTGGCGCCCGGGTCGATGCGGGTACCGAGCTCGGTGATGCGTCGGCCATCGACAAACACCCAGCCGCGCTCGATCAGGCCGTCGGCCTCGCGCCGCGAACACAGCCCGCGTGTGGCCATGACCTTGGACAGGCGCACGCCCTCGGGCGCGCCCTCGGCGGTGGTGGCAGGGCTGCGCGGGGCGGGCTGCGGACGCGGCGTGGCGGCGCGGGGCGGGCGGTCGGTGGTGCGGCGATCCACCTGGGTGCGCGGCGGGCGCTCACCTGCCGGGCGGCCAGGCCTGTCGCCAGACCGGGCGCCGGGCTTGCCGCCCGCCTCGGGC
>JAUVWV010000298.1 GCA_030603925.1 Thauera sp.
CAGGACACTACCGCGGCCTGCGCGCTGCCGGCCAGCAGTGCGGCGGAGGCCAGCAGGCCGGTGAGTACGGGTTTGCGAAGTGCTGAGGTGCTGAACATGGTCGTCTCCTGACTTGGATAACGCAGGATGAACTGCTTGCCCTGTTACAGCATCAACTGTGCCTGGAAGAAATAATCAATTAAAAACAATGTCTTGACATGAGATGTCGGCCTCGTGAGGCGGCGAGTGTCAATTCCTCCGACAGCCGGCCGGCGGCGCCTCAAGTCTTCGCGAGCTGGCGCAGCGCGTTGCGGATGCCGTCGGAGACGCCGACGTCTTCGGGCAGTCCCTTCATCGCGCCGAGCGCCTCGCGCTCGTTGTAGCCGAGCGCGAGCAGGGCATTGAGGATGTCGCCGCGCGCGTCGCCCGGCAGGGCGCTGGGCGGCGCGCTGCCGAGGCGGGCGCCGGCGAGCGTGGGCAGCGCCTGCCCGAGCTTGTCGCGCAGTTCGAGCAGCAGGCGCTCGGCGGTCTTCTTGCCGATGCCCGGCACCTTGATCAGCCGCCCGGCTTCCTGCAGGGCTACCGCTTGCGCGAGGTCGCTGACCGACATGCCGGAGAGCACCGCCAGCGCGGTGCGTGCGCCGATGCCGGAGACCTTGAGCAGCTGGCGGAAGGCGGCGCGTTCCTCCAGCGTGGCGAAGCCATAGAGGAAGTGGCCGTCCTCGCGGATGGCCAGATGGGTATGCAGCACCACCGGCTGGCCGGTGGCCGGCAGGCCGTAGAAGGTGCTCATCGGCACGTCGAGTTCGTAGCCGACGCCGTGCGCGTCGACCAGGATCTGGGGCGGGTTCTTTTCCAGCAGGGTGCCGGCGAGGCGTCCGATCATGGTGGGGGTGTCCGGTTCCGGTTTCAGTGGGCGGCCGGCCAGCGCGCGAAGGCCAGCGTGCCGGCCAGGATGAGGCCATGCGCGCAGGCCGCGATGATGGTCTGGCGGATCGCCGCGGCCAGTTCGGCGGGTTCCGTGGCGTAGTCGATGAGCTGCTTGGCGGCGTTGAAGGACAGCACCAGGGTGAACGCGGCGGCGGCGCTCTTCTGCGGCAGGATTTCGCGCCCGACCATCAGCACCAGCCAGGCATAGGCGAGCAAGGCAATGACGAGGTAGCCCCATTTGGCGGCCTGCGGCCCCAGGCGGACCACCAGGGTGCGCTTGCCGGCGGCCGCGTCGCCCGCATGGTCGGGGAACTGGTTGATGTAGAGCAGGTTGGCCACCAGCAGAGCGTAGGACAGACCGGCGGCGGCGGGCGTCGCGCTGAAGGCGCCGCGCTGCACGTAGTCCGCCCCGACCACCACCAGCAGCCAGGCGGTGACGATGCACAGTTCGCCCAGTCCGCGTGCGACCAGGTGCAAGGGCGGCGCGGAGTAGGCCCAGGCCACCAGCAGGCCCGCGGCACCGATCAGCAGCAGACCCGGCCCGGCGCTCCAGGCCAGCCACAGCCCGGCGGGAATCACCGCGGCGAGCAGGCCGTAGCCCAGCCGCGCAACCTGGCGCGCGCTGAGCACGCCGTTCTGGATGAAGCGGCTGCCCCCGGTGAAGGGAAACAGGCGGCCGGTGTTCAGCGCGTCGGCGTCGCGGTCGTGATAGTCGTTGATCACGTTGCCGCCGGCGTGGGCGAGCAGGGCCAGCGCCACGGTGAGCACGGCGCTCAGCGGATCGAGCGTCACGCCGCTGCCGTACGCGCTGGCCAGGCCGAGCAGGCAGGCCACCAGGGTGACCAGCAGGAAGGCCGGCCGGGTGGCGGCCAGGTGGAGGACAAAGGCGCTGCGATAGCGTCCGGGGCGGGGCTCGGCCGGTGCGGCGGCGGGGGCGGGGCGGGTCACGGCCGGCGGCTCAGAGCAGCACGATGTCGAACTGTTCCTGGGTGTAGCTGGCTTCCGGGTGCAGCGAGATCTTCTTGCCGATGAAGTCCGACAGCATCGCCAGCGACTGGCTCTCCTCGTCGAGGAACAGATCGATCACGTTGGGTGCGGCGAGCACGCGGAACTCGCGCGCGTTGAACTGGCGCGCCTCGCGCAGCAGTTCGCGCAGGATCTCGTAGCACACCGTGCGCGCGGTCTTGATCTCGCCGCGCCCGCCGCAGGTGCTGCACGGTTCGCACAGCAGGTGGGCGAGCGATTCGCGCGTGCGCTTGCGGGTCATCTCGACCAGGCCGAGCGCGGTGAAGCCGTTGATGCTCATCTTGGTGTGGTCGCGCGCGAGCGCCTTGCGGAACTCGTCGAGCACCATGTCGCGGTGCTCCAGCGTCTCCATGTCGATGAAGTCGATGATGATGATGCCGCCGAGGTTGCGCAGGCGCAGCTGGCGGGCGATGGCCTGCGCGGCCTCGAGGTTGGTCTTGAAGATGGTGTCGTCGAAGTTGCGCGCGCCGACGAAACCGCCGGTGTTCACGTCCACCGTGGTCATCGCCTCGGTCTGGTCGATGATCAGATAGCCGCCGGACTTCAGGTCCACGCGCCGCGCGAGGGCCTTCTGGATCTCGTCCTCCACGCTGTGCAGGTCGAACAGCGGGCGCTCGCCGGTGTAGTGCTCGAGCAGCGGCAGCACCTTGGGCATGTATTCCTGCGCGAAGGCGGTGAGCTTCTGGAAGTTCTCCCGCGAATCGATGACGATGCGTCCGGTGTCGTCGTCCACCAGGTCGCGCAGCGCGCGCTGGCCGAGGTTGAGGTCTTCATACAGCACGCGTGGCGGGTGTGCGCCGGTGCCGCGGCCCTGGATCTCGCCCCACAGCTTGCGCAGGTAGGCGATGTCGGCGGCCAGTTCCTCGTCGCTCGCCGACTCGGCCATGGTGCGCACGATGAAGCCGCCCGGTTCGTCGGCCGGCACCAGGCGGGTCAGGCGTTCGCGCAGGGCTTCGCGCTCGACCTCGTCCTCGATGCGCTGGGAGATGCCGATGTGCTTTTCCTGGGGCAGGTACACCAGCATCCGCCCGGCGATGCTGACCTGGGTGGACAGGCGTGCGCCCTTGGTGCCGATCGGGTCCTTGAGCACCTGCACGGTGAGGTTCTGGCCTTCGGACAGGATGCGCTCGATCGGCTTGGCGGCCTCGCCGTGCTGGCGCTCGCTCCAGATGTCGGCCACGTGCAGGAAGGCGGTGCGCTCCAGGCCGATGTCGATGAAGGCCGACTGCATGCCGGGCAGTACGCGGACCACCTTGCCGAGGTAGATGGTGCCGACGATGCCGCGACTGGCAGTGCGCTCGACGTGCAGTTCCTGGACCACGCCCTGTTCCACCAGGGCCACCCGCGTTTCCTGCGGCGTGCAGTTGATGAGGAATTCGATGCTCATGCGCTCTCGGGATTCAATGAGAAATGCGCAATGGCGGACTGGTGGGCCGCCCTTGCGCATTGCCCATCCGGCATGCGCGGGTGCCGAGCGCTAGAGGCAAGAATAGCCGAAGGCGTCGAGCAACTGCGCGGTTTCGAACAAGGGCAGCCCCATGATGCCGGAGTAGCTGCCGGCGATGCCTTCGACGAACACCGCGGCGCGCCCCTGGATGCCGTAGCCGCCGGCCTTGTCGAGCGGTTCGCCGGTGGCCACGTAGCGGCGGATCTCGTCGTCCTGCAGCGCACGAAAGCGCACCTCGCTGACGCTGATCCTGCAGCGGGTGCGTTCGCCGTTGCTCACCGCCACGGCCGTGAGCACCCGGTGGGTGCGCCCGGAGAGCCGGCGCAGGATGGCCACGGCATCTTCCGTGCCGGCCGGCTTGCCGATGATCTCGCCGTCCATTTCCAGGGTGGTGTCCGCCGCCAG
>JAUVWV010000233.1 GCA_030603925.1 Thauera sp.
CCACCATCGGTCGCCCCCACGCCGTTGCGCTTCACTTCGTTCGCTGTGATCAACTTCCGGCGGGACTTGCACCCGCAGGTGTGCGCCCATGCTGGGCGCACCAAAAAAAAAAGCCGACCCGAGGGTCGGCTTTTTCATGTCCCGCGCGCGCACCACGCCGGACATGCGTCGGGCAGTGCAGGCGCACCGCCCTCGGCAAGGCTCAGAACTGCTCGTCGGCAAGTTCCAGTGCGCCGGCCGCACCGTTGACCACCGAGTACGCCAGACCCGGGGCCTGCGCCAGCACATGGTCGGCAAAGAAGCGCGCGGTGACGATCTTCGCCTGGTAGAACGAGGCGTCGCCCTGCTGATCCTGCAGCTTGCGCTGCGCGACGAGCGCGGCACGCGCCATCTGCCAGCCGCCGGTGACGACGCCCATCAGTTTGAGGAAGGGCACCGAACCCACGTGGGCGGCCTTGATGTCGGTGTTGTAGGTCGCGAGGATGTAGGCCACCGCATCTTCCACCGCCTTGATGCCGTCGCCCAGGGCGCGCCGGATGGCGGCAAAGGCCTCGCCCTGCACTCCGCCCAGTTCCGCCTCGACCTTGCGCATCTCGGCAATCACCGCCGTCACCGTCACCCCGCCTTCGCGCGCAATCTTGCGCCCGATCAGGTCGTTGGCCTGAATGGCGGTCGTGCCTTCGTAGATCGTCGTGATGCGCGCATCGCGCAGGTGCTGGGCGGCCCCGGTCTCTTCGAGGAAGCCCATGCCGCCGTGCACCTGCACGCCGGTGGACGCCACGTCGATCGAATTCTCCGTGCACCAGCCCTTGACCACCGGAATCATCAGATCCACGAAGGCCTGATTCTGCGCCCGCACCGCCTCGTCCGGGTGCAGGTGGGCCATGTCGGTGGCCGCACCCACCACGTAGGCCAGCGCGCGCATGGCCTCGGTCTGGCTCTTCAGGGACATCAGCATGCGACGCACGTCGGGGTGATGCAGGATGCTGACCTTGGGTCCGCCCCGCACACCCAGTTCGGTGCCCTGCACCCGGTCGCGGGCATACTGCAGAGCATGCTGGTAGGCGCGTTCGGACAGCGCCAGGCCTTCCATGCCTACCGCGAAGCGGGCCTCGTTCATCATGATGAACATGTACTCCAGGCCGCGGTTCGGCTCGCCTACCAGGGTACCGATCGCACCGCCATTGTCGCCAAACGCCAGTACGCAGGTCGGACTGGCGTGGATGCCCAGCTTGTGTTCGATGGACACGCAATGCGCGTCGTTGCGCGCACCCAGGCTGCCATCGGCATTGACCATGTACTTCGGCACGACGAACAGCGAGATGCCCTTCACGCCCTCCGGCGCGTCCGGCAGGCGGGCCAGCACCAGGTGGATGATGTTGTCGGTGAGGTCGTGCTCGCCGTAGGTGATGAAGATCTTCTGGCCGAAGATCCTGTAGGTGCCGTCGCCCACCGGTTCGGCGCGCGTGCGCACCGCAGCGAGGTCGGAACCGGCCTGCGGTTCGGTGAGGTTCATGGTACCGGTCCACTCACCGCTTACCATCTTCGGCAGGTACATGTTCTTCTGTTCGTCGGTGCCGCGCAGCATCAGCGCCTCGATGGCGCCGGTGGTCAGCATCGGGCACAGCGAGAACGCCATGTTGGCCGACTTCCACATCTCCATTACCGCGGTGGAGATCAGCTTCGGCAGGCCCTGGCCGCCGTACTGCGGGTCGCAGGCCAGCGCGGTCCAGCCGGACTCCGAGAACTGGTCGTAGGCCTGCTTCCAGCCCGGCACGGTGGTGACTTCGCCGTCCTTCCATTTCGCGCCCACCTGGTCGCCGGTCTTGTTCAGCGGCGCCAGCACCTCGCCGGCGAACTTGCCGGCCTCCTCGAGGATCGCATCCACCAGGTCGGGGGAAACCTCTTCGCATCCGGGCAGGCGGGCCACGTCATCCAGGTTCGCCAGTTCGTTCATGACGAACTGCATGTCACGGATCGGTGCGGTGTATTGACTCATTTGACTGTTCGCTCCACTTCGATTTGTTGTAAGTGCGCGGCCCCTGCAACCGCACGTACTGCGCCTGCCGAGGCAGGACCTACTTCCGGACCAGATAGCGGCGGTCGTCGAACGCCGCCACCCACTCCGGGCGATACACGACCATCAAGGTGATTACCCCGCCGCTGATCCAGCCCTCGGAGAAGCCGAGCAGGAGGAAGTACGGCAGATAATCGCTGGCGAGGAACCCCGCCTCATAGGCACCGGCCAGCACCATCGCAGCCGAGGCCAGCAATCCCTGCAGCATCACGGTGAGCGCGGCGCCGAAGAAGCCGGCGACAAAGATGAACACGAAGAAATGCGCAGGCAGGTAGCGCTCAATCAGCCTGTGGATGCGATGGGCGATCAGCACCGGCGCCACCACCATCAGCAGGAAGTTGATCGGCAAGGCCGTCCACTCGATCGCACCGTTGAGCGTGATGCCGAGCAGTGCGAGCGCCAGCGCGACGATGGCCAGCTGCGGGCCGAGCGCGAGCGTCGCCGCCATTGCCCCCATCATGTGCAGATTGAGGCCGGGTTTGACGCCCGCCTTCAGGCTCCACATGAGCATCAGGCCTACGGCGAAACCGAGCAGCAGATTGAACTGCGTGCCCGACTTCAGCCGTGCCCAGGGCGCGGTGCGCCAGACCAGCCAGCCGGCCAGCAGGGCGAGCACCAGCGCCGACCCGTGCCACCCTGCGGAGAACAGCCCGGCCGACAGGTTCATCGCTGGCCCCCGACCTTGCCGCTCGGCCTCAGAGTGCCTTCGTCAGCTCCGGCACCACCTCGAACAGGTCGCCCACCAGACCGTAGTCGGCAACCTGGAAGATCGGCGCCTCGGGATCCTTGTTGATCGCCACGATCACCTTGGAGTCCTTCATGCCTGCCAGATGCTGGATGGCCCCGGAGATGCCCACCGCCAGATACAGCTGCGGCGCGACGATCTTGCCGGTCTGGCCCACCTGGTAGTCGTTGGGCACGTAACCGGCATCCACCGCGGCGCGGCTGGCGCCCAGTGCGGCGCCCAGCTTGTCGGCCAGCGGCTCCAGCAGAGCGTGGTAGTTCTCGCCGCTGCCCAGGCCGCGCCCGCCCGAGACGATGACCTTCGCGGCACCCAGTTCCGGGCGCTCGGACTTGGTCAGCTCGCGCCCGACCAGCTTGCACAGCCCCAGGTCGGCTGCCGGCGCGAGGCTTTCCACCGCGGCGCTGCCGCCCTCGCCCGCCGCCTCGAAGGCGGTCGTGCGTACGGTGATCACCTTCACCGCGTCAGCGCTCTTCACCGTGGCCATGGCGTTGCCGGCATAGATCGGACGCACGAAGGTGTCGGCCGCTTCCACCGCGACGATGTCGGAGATCTGCGCCACGTCGAGCAAGGCGGCGACGCGCGGCGCCACGTTCTTGCCGAAGGAGGTGGCGGGCGCCAGGATGTGGCTGTGGCCGGCGGCATTGGCCACCACCAGTGCGGCGACGTTTTCCGCCAGTTGCGCTTCGTAATGCGGCGCAGCGGCGCACAGCACCTTGCTCACCCCAGCCACCCTCGCGGCGGCGTTGCAGGCGCCTTCGCAACCGTTGCCGGCCACCAGTACGTGGATGTCGCCGCCCAGCTTCTGTGCGGCGGCAATGGTGTTGAGCGTGGCGGCCTTCAGGCCGGCGTTGTCGTGTTCAGCAATAACCAGGATCGCCATCTCAGATCACCTTCGCTTCGTTCTTGAGCTTGTCCACCAGTTGCGCCACATCCGGCACACGCACGCCGGCGCTGCGCTTGGGCGGCTCGCCGACCTTCAGCGTGCTCAGACGCGGGGTCACATCCACGCCCAGTTCCTCCGGCTTCACCGTGTCGAGCGGCTTCTTCTTCGCCTTCATGATGTTGGGCAGGGTGGCGTAGCGCGGCTCGTTCAGCCGCAGGTCGGTGCTGATCACCGCCGGCAGGTTCAGTTCGAGCGTTTCCAGACCGCCATCGATCTCGCGCGTCACAGTGGCCTTGCCGTCGGCAAGGCTCACCTTCGAGGCAAAGGTCGCCTGCGGCCAGCCCATCAGCGCGGCCAGCATCTGGCCGGTCTGGTTGGCGTCGTCATCGATCGCCTGCTTGCCGCAGATCACCACTTGCGGGGCTTCCTTGGCGCACAGTGCCTTGAGCAGCTTGGCTACGGCCAGCGGCTGCAACTCGACGTCGGTCTCGACCAGAATGCCGCGGTCGGCACCGATCGCCATCGCGGCGCGCAGGGTCTCCTGGCAGGCGCCGACACCGCAGCTCACCGCAACCACCTCGGTGGCCACGCCGGCTTCCTTGAGCCGCACCGCCTCTTCCACCGCAATCTCGTCGAAGGGATTCATCGACATCTTGACGTTGGCGATATCCACGCCCGTGCCGTCAGCCTTGACGCGCACCTTGACGTTGTAATCGACCACGCGCTTGACGGGAACCAGTATCTTCAAAGCCGCGCTCCTTTAGCGTGATTGTTCGGTCTATGTTGTTCGAACGGTCATTATGTCACCGCGCAAAAGCGTTTGACACCCGATCCGCCCGCCGGGAGAATGAATCCATACGCCCCGGTATGGTGGCGTACGGTAGCGTATGGTCCCGGATTCGTCAATACTATCCCGTATGGAAACAGCACCCGTGAAACAACGTGTACAACTCGACCGCGACGCCTGGGTCCAGGCCGCCATCGAGGTGCTCGCCGAAGAAGGCGTGGCCGGCCTGCGGGTGGAAGTACTCGCCAAGCGGCTGAAGGTCACCCAGGGCAGCTTCTACTGGCATTTCCAGGACCGCCGCGACCTGCTCATGGCGGTCCTGCACTACTGGAAGGAAGGCCGCATCCGCGACATCGTCAAGCAGACGCGCGCCCAGCCCGGCAAGGAGGTGGAGCAGATCTACCACGTCATCGACATCTACTCCACCACCCGCAGCCGGCGCGGCATGATGATCGAACTGGCGGTGCGCGACTGGGCGCGTCGCGACGCCGAGGCCTCGGCCATCGTTGCCGAAGTCGATGACATCCGCCTGCGCTGCGCACGCGACCTGTTCATCGCCTGCGGCGTGCCGCTGGAAGAAGCGTCCAGCCGCTGCATGCTGCTGTACGCCTATGTGTTCGGCCTGTCGCTGATGGTGTACGAGAAGTTCGACAGCGACCCTGCGCGCCTCAAGCGCGACATCGCCGACCTGATCGCACGCTCCGCGGCCATGAAGAAGGCGCCCGAAACGGCGGAGTGATCGCCGCCGGCAAGACCGTGGCCTGATGCATCGGGATGTTCGACTGACCCCGGACTGCGCTGCACGCCATGCGGGCAACGTCTTACCAGCAGTGATCGCCCGGAACGACCCCTACCGTTCCAGCCGGGACAGGCAGCCGGCCGGCGGCGATTTAGGGACGCAAGATCCGCCGGCCGGCTGCCAGGACCGGCCCCCCCCGGCTACCGCGC